>CAYOPU010000020.1:0-21783 GCA_964405915.1 uncultured Smithella sp.
AATCGTCCTCATAGGAAGTCGCCACAATCACCCAGTCAAAAGGTTCAAAGTAGAGCGTGGCCGCAATCTTTTTCCGGGGCTTGGGGTCCCCCGGATTCTGCCACATGTAGGAATGATAGAAAATTTCTCCCTTTGGCTGGCGGATGGCATTCGTCACCAGCGTCTGGGATACCAGGTTGCCACGAACATCCTTCAGATTCCAGATGTCTTCATTATCCCTGGCGCCGTCCTTGGAGATGATATAATGACCGCGGTGTTCTCCCTTGCCGCCCAGGACGCTGACATAGCCCGTTTTCCCCACCTTGATGCCGAGGATGGCTTTCCGCAGGGATGATACCGCCTCTAATTTTTCCCCGACATAGAACATGCCGATGACACTGCCTGTCTTGTCCTTGATCGGTTCATAGGCGGTCAGATACCAGGCATTCACCACATAAGCCAATCCCCGGTAGGACTGGCCTTTCAGGACAGTCGCCACAACAGCGTTGACTTTCCCGTCCGGATCAAGGGCCGGAATGTATGTGCCGATCGCGCGGCGTCGCTCAAGGTCTTCCACATTGGTGGCCACGCGCAGCATGTCGCCCCCGTCGTTCATCCGCTGAAAAATTGTGCAGGTCACACCGACCAGCTTTTCCACTTCGTCCACAATCAAGGTCGGCGTTGCCGTACTTTTATTCTGACCAAGCCAGGAACCGCCCGCCATCAACTTGGGCAGCGTAATCTTCTGGGTTTGTTTAGTCACCTGATTGACGGCATCCCAGGCAATGGATTCTTTCCCCAAATCAACACCGTTGTGCTGCTTGATAATATCCCGGGCTACATTCAGGTCGTGATTGATTTTCTTCTGGAGCAGATCATTGGAGGTTTCACAGGTTCCGTAAACGTCACGGGCAATCTGGGCGACATTGGCCATGGCCTGATCTCCCAACTCCCTGGTGGTCAAGCTCGATACGGATGATTCAAACCGTCCCACCAGAACAATCATGGCAATAACAGGTAAAACCGCTGCCAGAACGGCCAGTGCTGTAATTTTTCGCTTCAGGGTCATCTTCAGCATGACGACATTTCCTTTCGATCTGTTGTATCATTATGAATGGCAGAATCGCCCTTTCACGGACTGAAAAATCACCAGGACGACCTTTGCTAAAATGCACCGTAACGGCGGAAGTATAGGCAATGCCACCCTGTATGTCAATGAAAAGGTTTGCACGCAAAAGGGTTGGCCGAAGGACATCGGGCAACGCGCCAACGCTGCCATAAGGTGCGGAAAATGTATTTTAATTTTCAGCCTATGGAAATAGTTTATTAATGATTACTGATATGATATAAGTCAAAAACAATAAGCGGAAAAATTCAAATACAGAGCAGACAAATCGATATGCCAACCATCAAAAACTTTATCAGGAAATGCAACGTGCGCAAAATATCCACACAATATCTTTTGCTGCTCATCCCCGCAATCTCCGTGCTCTTCATTATTTTCGGGATTGTCGTGTATTCCCTGGGCAAACCGGAAGCCATGGCCACCAACCATGAGTTGGCGGAAATCGTTGCAAAAAAAACGAACCAGGCCCTCATGCGATGGCTGGAGGAACAGATTCGCACCGCCCAGACCATTGCCCGGGATCCCCGGGTTATTGACGCCTGCGCGTCACCGACGGACATGCAGAAGCGGGCAGTCGCGCAGCAATTTCTCGCGGATATGCACAAGCTCCATCCTTACTATGAAAATATCCCGCTGGCCATCAAGCTTCCCGAAGGTCAGACAATCCCCATCGATGTCCGGGGGGAAAAGAAAATCATCGGAAATGGCAATTTCTTTATCGATACGGTGGAAGGCAAAACCATCGGAAAATGCGGTCCCCAGTTCAGCTATATAAAAAATGTCTTTTCGGGAAAACCTTATTTCATCAGCGAGGTCTATCCCAGCATTCTGCGGGGAAACCCCATCTTTGTCGTCGCCGTTCCCGTTGAGCAAAATGGTCTGACCATCGGCGCGACCATTATCGCCCCGAGAATGGATTATTTTACCGAGTTTTTCGTCGAAAAGTCGGTTATCGGCACGACCGGCTATCTGTCGATGATTGATGGGGACGGCATGATTATCTCGCATCCTCAGAAAAAATTAATCCTGAATCCGAAAGGCCGGGAATTGACCAAACCGGTCATGGATAAAATCGGCGGCGGCGAGTCCTATTTTTTGTCCGACTTCGCGGGCGCCGTCAAAGTCTATTATGTGGAAAAATTAACCACGGCGCAGTTTCACATGGAGGACAGCTGGTATATTATCTTTTGCCGGGATTACGATGAGGTCCTCTCGGGAATATTCGCCTTCCTGTTCAAAACCTTTATCAGCATGCTTCTGGTCGCCATTGCGGTGGCGCTGCTTGTTTATTTTCTGACCAGAAACCTCATCAGCAACCCCATGGATAAATTGATCCTGGCGGCGGAAAGCGTGGCCGACGGCAACCTGCTCGTGCAAATCGACACCGGCGAAAGCCAGAACGAAATGGGCATGTTAAGCCGCTCCATCAACAATATGACGGAAAATCTTCGTGAACAGACCATAAAAATCAGGGAAGCCGTCGATACGTTGAACACAACCACCACATCGATCGTATCCGCCTCCAGCCTGCAGGAAGAGGCCATGAAAGGTCTGGAAGGAAACGTGGCCCAGGTGGGTGTTTCCTCAAAACAGATATCCGCCACGGCGCAGGAACTTGCCCAGACCATGGACGGCGTCAAAAACGTCGCCCTGGAAGCCTCCAAGCTGGCTAATGAGGGGCAGATCAGCCTTTCCGGCATGCAAAGCGCCATGCAAACCCTTTCCCAGGGAACCGACGTCATTTCGGAAAAGCTCGATTTAATTCACCGGAAATCCGAAACCATCGGCAGTGTCATTGTGGCCATTACCAAAATCACGGACCGCACGAATCTGCTGTCCCTGAATGCCGCCATCGAAGCGGAAAAAGCAGGCGAATACGGTCGGGGATTTTCCGTCGTCGCCCAGGAAATCGGGCGGCTTGCCGATGAAACGGGCATCTCGGCTCTGGATATTTCAGACATCATCAATGAAATGCAGGAATCTGTCGCGGATGCCGTAGCCGAAATGGACCGTTTCCGGGAGGGTGTCACCCACGGCGTTCAGTCCGCGGAGGACACCACGCTGCAACTCTCACAGGTCATCGATAAGGTGTCCTATCTCACTCCGGAGCTTGACAAGGTGAACGAAGGGATGCATTTCCAGTCGCTCGGTTCCGGACAGATCAGCGAGGCCATGGCCGACCTGAATCAAAGCGCCGTCAGGATGACCACGTCTCTTTCGCAGTTCAAGGACGTCACGGACAGCCTGAATTCCGCCGCCAACAGGCTCATTGCAACGGTTTCCCGCTTCAGGGTATAGCGGATAGAAACCATCATGAAGGGATAAAGATATGAGTGCACAACCGGTAAAGATTCCCGCTGTCATCAGCGCAACCGAATTCACCCTCAAAGTCCTGCAGATTCTTCCGAGGCTGCCGTCGATGATCTTTAATCTGGTCAAAGGTCTGAAAAGCATCGGAAGCAACACCAATAATTCCTGGGGGCTGGAACTGGAAAAAATCGCGGGGCAATACCCGGACAATCCGGCGGTAAAATCGCCCGATGGGTCCCTGACCTATCGCCAGCTGAACGAAAGGGCCAACCGTTTTGCCCATTACTTTATCTCGAAAGGAGTCGGCCGGGGCGACATCGTGACGCTTTGTTTTGAAAATCGTCCCGAACTGCTTGCCGCCTACTGCGGCTGCTCAAAAGTCGGAGCCATTGCCTCCCTCATCAATACGAATCAGCGGGGAGAGTCTCTGGTGCACAGCTTCAATCTCAACAAGGGCAAAGTCATCATGATCGGGGAGGAATGCTACGATTTTTTCAATGAGGCGCGTGACGGCATCGATTTTTCCAATGCGACACTGGCCATGGTGCAAGACACGGGGAAACTCAAGCCCGGGGACATCGCCGACATCACCGGTGAACTGGAAAGCAAAAGCGCCGAGAATCCCGCCACGACACAAAGCGTCACCCTGAAAGACACCATGGCTTACGTTTACACATCAGGAACAACCGGCGGACTGCCCAAGGCGGCGGTCATCATCCATAAACGCGTCGCATCGGCCATGTTCTGGTTCGGAAAATTTGTCATGCCCGTAAAGCCGTCGGACACCATTTACATCCCCCTTCCGTTTTTTCATACCAACGCAATTACGGTTGGCTGGCCGCCGGCGTTATACAACGGCGCGGCCGTCGCCCTGCGCAGAAAATTCAGCGCCAGCAAATTCCTCGACGACGTCCGACAGTTCCAAGCGACGCATTTTATTTACGTGGGTGAAGTATGCCGTTATCTGATGGCGACTCCCGCCAAGCCCGATGACCGCGAAACAACACTGAAGTACGTCTGCGGCAACGGTCTGAGGCCGGACATCTGGATGCCTTTCAAACAGCGCTTCGGCGTCAAAAAAGTGTACGAGTTTTACGGCGCGGCTGAAGGCGTGGGCGTCTTCACCAATTTTCTCAATATCGATTACAGCGTCGGCACCAGCGTCACGCCTTTTGCTCTGGTGGCCTACGATACGGAAAACGACACCCCCGTGAGAGACGAGCAGGGCTTTGTGAAAAAAGTGGGCAAGGGCGAAACCGGGCTTCTCATCATGGAAATATCGGAAAAAACCCCGTTTGCCGGCTATTCGGACAAGAAAAAGACTGAGGAAAAAATCTTCCGCAACGTTTTCAGAAAAGGCGACCTGTGGTTCAACACCGGCGACATGCTCAGAAATATGGGTTTCCGCCACGCGCAGTTTGCGGACCGATTGGGTGACACATTCCGCTGGAAAGGTGAAAACGTGGCCACGCAGGAAGTCGAAAAAGCCATTGACAGTTTCCCCGGTGTTTCATCCTCCGCAGCATTTGGCATCGCCATACCGGGCAGCGACGGCAAAGCGGGCATGGCGGCAATTGTCAGAGACTCTCAGACGCCGCTGGATATTGACAAACTGGCCGGACATCTTAGAGCCGGCCTGCCCAAATATGCGGTGCCGCTTTTCGTACGCCTGGTTCCGGACTTCGAATGGACGGCCACACACAAGATCAAGAAGACGAACCTCAAAAGCCAGGGATACGACCTGTCGAAGGTTAAAGAGGGATTGTACGTGCTTTTGCCGGGAAGTGAAAAATATGAATCGCTGAATGATGATATTTTCCGGAACATCGCCGCCGGAAAATACAAATTCTAGCATTCAGGGCAAACGGCGCCGTCCCGGCTTCCCATGCCCCCGGTTTCGGTTGCCTTTTCAGCGACGAATGGAGGTTTCAGTTAAAGCAATCTGCCGTTGACAGACAAGCGTATGTCCTGTATGAAGGCTGCACCGCAAAGCGGCAGCCGACAATCCGGCAATGATGCAACGAATATCGGAGGGCCCTGTCTCTCCGGTTAAGATTTAAATAATGAAAGGAGATTTTATGAAAGATGTAGTTATTGTTTCAGCATGCAGAACGGCTATCGGAACATTCGGGGGCACGTTAAAAGGGATGATCGGGGCTAAAATTGCCGCGGTCGTCATGAAGGAAGCCGTTTCGCGCGCCGGCATAGATCCGGTTATCATTGATGACGTCAGATTCGGCTGCTGCCTTGAATCCTGCAATACACTGAACACCGCTCGTGTGGGCGCTCTGCTGGCCGGTATTCCGGACAGCGTGCCCGCTGTGACGATGAATCGCGTGTGCATTTCCGGGATGGAGGCCACCATCAGCGGCACGGCCATGATCAAAGCCGGTATGGCCGATGTCATTCTGGCCGGCGGCGTTGAGCACATGTCCGGCACGGGTTACGTCAGTTTTGATTCCCGCTGGGGCTGCCGCCTTCAGGACAATGTTCTGATCGATTCCATGATCCGCGGATTGCATTGCGGCTCGCATGTCATCCCGTTGTCCGATGACGGTCCCCTCAAATCAGGCCAGCCGTTCGAGAGTTTAAAGGGCAAACCCTATATCATGGGCCACACCACGGAACTGATCGCCCAGCTTTTGAACATCAGCCGCGAGGAAATGGATGAAGTGGCCCTGCGCAGCCATAACAACGTTGAACGAGCAACCAAGAACGGTGATTTTAAAGACGAGATCGTCCCGATTGAGATCCCCCAGAAAAAAGGCAAACCGCCCGTTATCTTCGACAAGGATGAGCATTTCCGTCCCGGCTTGACGATGGAACAGTTGCAGGCATTGCCTCCGGCATTCATTCCGAAAACCGGCAAAGTCACAGCCGGCAACGCCTCGGGGCTTAACGACGGCGCTTCCGCCATGCTCATCATGTCGGCGGAAAAAGCCAAGGAACTCGGATTGACGCCGATTGCCAAAATACGCTCCTCCGGAATGGGCGCCTGCCATCCTTCCGTGATGGGCCTGAGCCCCGTTCCCGCGGTAAAAGACCTGCTTAAGAAAGACCCGAAGCTTTCCATGGATGCTTTTGAACTGATTGAACTCAACGAAGCCTTTGCCGGTCAGTATCTTGGCTGCGAGAAAGAGCTTGGGCTGAACCGTGAAATTACCAATGTCAACGGCAGCGGTATCGGTCTGGGCCATCCGGTGGGATCTACCGGATGCCGCATCATCGTCACGCTCATTCATGCCATGAAGAAACGCGGCAAAACCCTTGGACTGGCCACCATCTGCGGCGGCGGCGGCGTGTCCCTGGCCACGTCTATTGAAATACTCTAGCGTTCAAACTTTAAACAGCCAGTTTTACCTGCGCCAAAGCCCCTTTCTGATCTTTCAGAAAGGGGCTTTTTAAGGGATGCCTTATGAAGACATGGACGACAAAGAACGGGCAGAAAATCCATAGAATTTCAAATGGCGTGTATAACTGCTTTCTGATTTCGTGCCGCGGCAAGCATCTTTTAGTGGATACCGGCAGAAAGCAACATTGGAAAAAACTTCGTCAAAAGCTTGATAAACTGGGAGTGGCCGACAGCTCACTAACCGGTTTGATCTTAACGCACAGCCATTACGATCATGCCGGAAATACCGCAAACATAAAGGAAACCTTCAACCCGAGGATCATGATTCACAAGAGGGAAGCGGATTATTTAAGAAGCGGAAAAAATCCCGCAATACATGGAACCACCTTCTTTACCGGATTTATCACCGAAGGATTATCCCATTGGTATCTTATGCGCTTCTGCGGATACAAACCCGTTGATTGTGATATCACCGTTGAGGACCGGTATGATTTAAACGATTTTGGTTTTAATGCGTATTTTCTTCACACTCCGGGCCATACCCCCGGATCAATCAGCGTCATCATTGAAAATGAGATTGCGATTGTCGGCGATGCCCTGTTCGGAGTCCTTCAAGGATCCGCCTGGCCGCCGGTTGCAACAGACTCCGGACTTATGGTCGAAAGCTGGGAAAGATTATTGAATACAGGCTGCTCAATTTATCTTCCCGCGCATGGGACAGAACGAAGCAGAGAGCTTCTTCAACGTCAGTATAAAAAGCATAAAAGAATACAGGATCAACGGCTATGAGGCAGCCGCCTGGACTGTCCCGGCAGGATGAAAAGTCAGAGGATAGGGCACTTCGTCAATTTGATAAATATCGTCGCGGAACTGAAGATTTCCGTCGCTGTCAACCCAGGCGGTCCCATAGAAAATATGAACATCAAAAGGTTTGGAAAGAATGATCACCTGCCTTTTGCCTTTCCGGATTTCCGCAAGTATCTTTTTTTGCGTCCAGGTTTCCTTATCTTTCAGGAGATAAACGGCAAGATCAATCGGTTTTTCGATGCGAATGCACCCGTGACTGAAATCCCGCCGCTGTCTTCCAAAAAGATGCCGCGACGATGTATCATGAAGGTATATTTCACACGCATTGGGAAAGATAAATTTTATTCTGCCCAGGGGATTGCGAAGTCCCGGTTCCTGACGAAACTTGTAGGGAAAATCCTTCGTCCGGAGGCGCGACCAATCAACGGTACCGGGATCGATACTCTCTCCCTGTTCATTCCAATTTCTGAACATTTTCATATTTTTCTTTGCCAGATATGCAGGATTTTTTTTAATCTCCGGCAGGATCTCTTTCGTCGCAATGCTGTCCGGCACCTTCCAGTAAGGGTTTAGTTCCAGATACGTCATTCTTGCACTCAAGACGCAGCTTCGCCAATCCCGTTTACCAACGATGATCTTCATGGACATCACTTCCCGATCACCTTCCACAACCTTCATATGGAAATCCGCGATATTGACAAAAACGTAACGATCGCCGAGCCGATCAGGGAGCCAGCGCAAGCGGTCCATGTTCAGCGCGATTTGCCGCAGGCGCTTCCCGACGGGAATATTCATTGCCTCTATGGTCGATGCGCCGACGGCGCCGTCCATTTTCAAGCCGTGTCGTTTTTGAAACCGCTGAACCGCCTCTTTCAGTCTTTGATCGAAAGCGTTACCGGCATTTTCTTTTTCTATTTCCAGATCGCCCGACACCGCAAGCCGTTGCCTCAATAGCGCCACCCGACGATCATGAGCTCCTCTTTCCATTTTCGGCCCCCGCGGGATCTGAGGCCAGCCGCCATTTTCGGCAATGCGCCGATACACCGCCAATTTCTCTTTCAGCCCCGCATAACCGGGATGGAAGGGAATCAGCGCCGCGAGAGACTCCTTTATTTTCTTTGAAGAAAGGGCATTGTTAAGCATTGCGGCAAGATCACCGGATCTCTGATAGACAACCCATTCCGGGTACAAATTACGGTGATCGGCGCGGCCGTATAGCAGATGGGATGCATAGAGGAAAAACGCATTCGAAAGCAGCAGATCAAGCTCCACAAGCTTTGCGATGTCGGGCGTTCGCCCTGATCGCATGCTTTCATGGAGCCCGGCGAGGGTTAAATCCATTTTTGAAAGCTGATAGTCCTCGGGCCTCAATCCCTCGCGGGATGCTTCACGCACCACCTCTAAAAAATCCTTTGTCTGGGGCAAGGGACCGGCATCATCACTCCAGGCGGGTTTAAATTTCCGCTCCCCGTAAAATTTCCGCATCAGAACCGGCACGCGCGACTGCCCGTCGATGCTTCCTTGTTCCATCAAAACGTTTGCTTCCCGGATTCTCTCTCCAATACGCCCGGTCATATCTTCCGAAAGAGCGCCGGCATGGGAGAATCCCGCCAAAACGAACAGGACAATCCCCACAACCGCAATATCGATAAAAATGATTTTTCGCATCATCAGGTGTTCTTAGCTTTCAAGGCAGTATTTCTCGATTTCATCGGCAACCTTCCGGGTAAAGGCCACCGCCTCGACAACCGTTTTCGGCCCCGTAACAATATCGCCCGCGGCGAATACGCCCCTTGAGGAGGTATGCCCGTTTGCATCGGCATCCACAAGACCACGTTGCGTTTTCGATACGTTGCTGTCGGCGGTCACCGCGCCCTGCGGCCCCTGACCGATGGCAACGATAATCGAATCGGCCGGTATTTCGGTGACGCGGCTGAAATCTTCCTCGCAGATCGTGCCGTCCTCCGTTTTTTCAACGGTAACGGCGACACACTTCACATGATTCTCTTCCAGTTTGAAGGCCTGCTGGAGGTGAATGAACCGGATGCCTTCGTCAACCGCCTCGGCGATTTCACGTTTGTTGCCTGTCATGGCCTCTTCCGGCAGGCTGTTGATGACCGTAACCGCACCGCCAGGCTCAATGCGGCGGACCGCAATTCTTGCGGCGTCTAGCGCCACATTGCCCGCGCCCACAATCACAACTTCTTTACCGAGACAGTAGGCTTCGGGGCTTTTGAGGTAGTCGATGGCATAATAAACATTGCCCAGGGTCTCGCCCAGCAGGCCAAGCTTATTGGGCTTGGCCGTACCGACAGCAATAAAAACGGCCCTGTAACCGTCGATAAACATATCATCCAGGGTGATGGAGGAACCGATAAAAGTGTTCGGCTTAAACCGGACGCCCAGCTTCAGTAAAATGGTTTCGTATTTGTTGACAATTTCCCGGGGAAGCCGGAAGTCGGGAATGCCGTATCGCAAAACGCCGCCTATTTTGTCGCGGGCTTCCATCAGCGTCACCCGGAAACCCTTTAAAGACAGCAGAATGCTCATGGTTATCCCGGCGGGCCCTGAACCGACCACCGCAACGCGAATATTCTTCTTTTCAATAACGGGAGGTTCGTATGCATCAAGATATTTTCCGGACAAATACTGCTCGATTTTGAAAAATGCCACCGGATCCGATTTTTTGCCCAGTACGCAATGACCATAGCAGTTGCGCTCGTGAGGGCAGACGATGGACGTTATCGCCGAAAGAGGATTGTTAGCAAACAGCATTTCGGCAGCTTCCCGTTCCTTTTCCTCTTCAAAAAGCCTCATGACGTCGGGCACCGGCGTGGAGACAGGACAGTTTTTCCGGCACTGGGGAACCTTGCACTTCAAGCAGCGCGATGATATCTCTTTCAGCAATGTGAGCATATCCTCCATAGCATAGATTAGTGGGTTCCTATTAATACAAAGCCCCGGCGGTTTCAAGCACGATTATGAATGAACCATAAACTTTCCGGCGAAATATTCACGTCAAACCGCCGGAGGTTTTCCTTACAGGGTTTTCCTTTTCTCTTGACAGAATCCCTCCGCCCCTCTATCGTCACACCTGCATGATGCCTCATGCCAGCCCATAAGAACTAAATGCCGTGCCCCTGCGGCGGAAAGAACATAAAATATGCGCGATCAAAACGCCAATACCATCTCCGGAAGCGCCGCCTCCGGCAATCAGTTCAACCGCAAGACCGTGTCCGGAAACCGGCGCGGCTTCTTTTTCCACCTGCAAAGGCTGCCGCTGATTTTGCTGTTGTTCCTGCTACTGCCCGTTTCCTCCCTGGCCGAAAACAGCATTACCTGCAACCGTCTGCCCATGCTGATGAAAGGTTTTCTGGCCAACCATTACGCCATGAAAAATATGACGCCGGAAATTCAGACACAAGCCGTCGAGCAGATGCTCAAGAGTCTTGACCCGTCCAAAACACTGCTTTACGAATCCGATCTGGAAAAGCTCAGGCCGGTTCTGCAAAACGTATTCACCAGCATGCAGTCGGGCGATTGCACACCGCTTCGGCCGGTTTACAACGTGCTGGTCGCGCGGGCGAAGGAAAACGAAGCCATGGTCAAAGAGCTTCTGGGGCCTGACTACCGGGTGGACGATACGGTGGAACTGAATATCGACGTCAATAAGCGCAGCTCTGTGAAAACGGCGGACCAGAAACGGGAACTCCTGAGCAAAATGCTGCAATTCCAGATCGACAACACCATGATGACCGGCATCGATTTAGCAGAAGCCAAAAAGCAGCAGATTCACCGCTATGAGTTGCAGACGTTGCGGGTCATCGAACACAATCCGGAGAAGCTCATCCAGAGCGTTGCCAATGCCTTCGCGCTGGCCCTGGATCCGCACACAAGTTACCTGTCCCCCGAAAACCTTGAGGACATAAAGATTCAGATGCAGCTTTCCCTGGAGGGGATCGGAGCCGTCCTCAGCAGCGACAACGGCTTTACCGTCATCGAAGAGTTGATTCCCGGGGGAGGCGCCGAACGCTCGGCGCTGCTGAAACCGAAGGACAAGATCATTGGCGTGGCCCAGAAAGGAGAAAAGCCGGTTAACGTCATCGACATGGACCTGCGAGACGTCATCAAGATGATCCGCGGTAAAAAGGGAACGGAGGTTACCCTGACCATTCTGCGTCAGGCAAAACGAACGGACCGCTTCGACGTTACGATCCTGCGCGACAAAATCGACATCAAGGAGCAGGCAGCCAAAATCACCTATGAAACGCGAACAGCGGCAGGCAAACTTTATCGCTTCGGCGTCATCGAACTTCCGTCTTTTTACGGCGACGAGAAGGAAAATAAATCCTGTTATGAAGACGTAAAAAATCTCCTCGCGGAAGCGCGGAAGCGGCATGTTCATGGCATCGTTCTGGACCTGTCGCGCAACGGCGGAGGGCTGCTGGATGAGGCGGTGCGCCTGACCGGCCTTTTCATCGGAGACGGGGGAATTGTGGCCATCAAGGATAGTCGCGGAAAAACGATGATTCTTGCCAATGGCTCAAACGGGCCGGGAAAAGAAGACGGCGAACGCGAAGTGATTGCGTTCCCGGAGGAAAATCCCCGCGCGGTTTACACCGGCCCCCTCGTCGTGTTGACAAGCCGTCTCAGCGCATCAGCCAGTGAAATCGTGGCGGGCGCCCTGAAGGACTACCATCGCGCCGTGATCATCGGGCAGGACCATACTTTCGGCAAGGGTTCCGTGCAAACCCTCATGCCGCTCCCCTGGAATCTGGGCGGCATGAAGATCACCACGGCGCTTTACTTTCTGCCCGGCGGCAAATCGACGCAAAAGACGGGTGTGGGAGCGGACGTTCAACTGCCGACATGGTTCAGTCTGGAGGATATTGGCGAAACAGCGCTGGATTACCCGCTTCCCGCACAGTCCATAACGCCCTTTCTCAAAACGCCGGATCGCGCGGCCTCTTCCTGGAAACCCGTGAAGCAGCCGTTGCTTGCCAAGTTGGCTGCCCTATCCGGCGTCCGGGTCACCCAAAATGCGAAGTTCGACGAGATTATCAAGAACAATAAGGAGGCCGCCGGCAGGAGGGGTTTGATCCGGCTTGCCGATCTGCGCAAGGAAATAAAAAACGACGACAAAAAAAATAAGACATCAGCCGAACTGAAACAAAAGGCCCGGGATCAGTACATCCCCTTCGTGGAGGAGAGCGTCAACATCCTGATGGATATGGTCATGCTGAATCATTAGAAATGTAAAATCATTCATCCGCGCCCTTCATAGAGACAGCCGGATTCGGGGCTTTCCTGAACGATAATCCTGCACAGTCGTGGAAGAGCGGGCTCAAGATGCCGCCAGATCCAACGGCATAAGTTTTCGGAAGTGGGATTTTCCAATCCTTTAATGTCGTTTAAATTCTTATGATCCAATTGTTCGAGCACCGGCTCGAAAGCGGCTGAGATATCCGCAAAATCCATCACCCAGCCGGCGCGGGGATCGACATCGCCCCGCACATGGATTTCAACACGGAAAGAATGGCCGTGCACCCTGGCGCATTTGTGACCGGAAGGAACGTGAGGCAGATGATGCGCTGCGTCAAATTTGAACACTTTATAAATTTCCATTCTTTATTCCTTATCGAACCCCTAAGATTTTATGCAGCTGCAAGCTGATTCGCCACTGCGGATGAGCCAGCACATACTTCACGGCCCGACTTGCGGCCCCTTCCGGGTCAGTGCCGTCCATCGGCTGGAGAAAAAAATGCTGAAAATTCATTTTTGCATACTTTTCCGGTTTGATCCCGGCCTGCGGATATACAAGTTTCAGCTCATCGCCGCTCCCCTGCGTCAATTCAACACCGGCCTTGGGACTGACGCAAATCCAGTCAATGCCCGCAGGCGCCGCGAGCGTGCCGTTAGTCTCCACGGCGATTTCAAAGCCTTCTTCATGCAAATCGCCGATCAATGCTGAATCAAGCTGCAAAAGCGGCTCCCCGCCCGTGCAGACCACCAAAGGCCTGGCTGATTGATGATTTTTCGCAGGCCATGAAGTAGAAATTTTATGAGCAAGTTCAGCCGATGATGGATAAATGCCGCCATTTACGCCATCCTGCCCCACAAAATCCGTATCGCAAAACGGGCAAAAAGCTTGTTGACGATCTTCTTCTCTCCCCGACCACAAATTGCAGCCCGCAAAACGGCAAAACACCGCCGGACGGCCGCTGTAATAGCCTTCCCCCTGAATTGAATAAAATATCTCCTTAACATAGTACATTAACTTTTAAGCCCGATCCCTGAGAGTTGGGGTGCATTTTGTTCAATTTAAATCCCCCTGAATCCCCCTTTAAGAAAGGGGGACTACCTTGGATTTCACCCAAATCCCCTATTACCTGCTACCTATGGCCCCTCGCCTATCGCCTATCGCCTCAAGCCTCCGACCTCCGACCCCTGACCTCTGACCTCTTTATCTATACCTTCCCGGATCTTTAAGCCCCGCGTCACTAAAACCCTTCAGTCGCAGCAGACAGGAATCACACTGGCCGCAGGCGGCGCCGTCAGGCGTCGGATCATAGCAGCTGTGCGTCATGGCATAATCAACCCCCAGTTCAATGCCTCTGCGGATAATCTGCGCTTTGCTTAAATGCAGAAGCGGCGCGTGGATGATTAACCTTTGTCCGCCTTCCACACCCGCTTTCGTCGCCAGATTGGCCATGCGTTCATAGGCCTCGATATATTCCGGACGGCAGTCGGGATAGCCGCTGTAGTCCAGGGCGTTCACACCGATGAAGATATCGGATGAATCAATCACTTCCGCCCACGCCAGAGCATACGAAAGAAAAATGGTATTTCGCGCCGGAACGTAAGTTACCGGAATATCCTTTCCCATATCATTAACACTGCGGCTCTTGGGAACGGCCAGATCACCGGTTAAAGCGGAGCCGCCGATCCGGCGCAAATCGATATCAATCATCAGATGCTCCATGACCGGGTTTACGCGGGCAACGCGCGCTGCCGCTTCCAGTTCAACCCTGTGGCGTTGACCGTAGCGGAAACTCAACGCATAGACATCAAACCCCTGACTTACGGCAACAGCCAGCGTTGTGGCGGAATCAACACCGCCGGAAAGCAAAACAACCGCTTTTTTCATCGATTTATCTGTCTCGTGTTTCATGGCCGGAGTATTTATCAGATTTTCAAGCATACCGCCCGAACTATTTAGGGTCAGGCGTTGCCAGACCAAAAAGCTTCCGGGTATTGCGGGTTGCCGTCTGCGCCAGGTCTTCCCATGTCATCCCCTTGATTTCGGCAACTTTCTTTGCAGTATGGATAATGAATGACGGCTCGTTTCGTTTGCCGCGATGGGGAACCGGCGTGAGATAAGGGCAATCTGTTTCTAAAAGGAGGGCATCCAGCGGCGCCTGTCTGACAACTTCCCGTAAGACGGTTGACTTATTAAAAGTTACGACTCCGGGCACGGATATATAAAAACCCAGATCGATGCATTGCCTGGCCATCGCCCAGTCGCCGGAAAAACAATGAAAAACGCCCCGGCGCACACTGGATGATTTGATCAGACTCAGTGTCTCTTCATGAGCGTCCCGGTCATGAATAATCACCGGCAGTTTCAGTTCGGCAGCCAGTTCCAACTGCCTGCCGAACATTTCAATTTGTTGTTCCCGGGGCGAAAGATTGCGAAAATAATCCAAACCGATTTCACCGTAGGCGACAACCTTCGGGTCCTGTGCCATTGCCTTCAGCTCATCAAATGATGTGTCGTCTAATTTGGCCACATCATGGGGATGAACCCCGACGGTCGCATAAATATTTTCATAGTGGCGGGCAATCGATAACGCTTTCCGGCTCAAACTCAGATTGGTTCCCACCGTGACAATACAGTCAATCCCCGACTGCCTGGCGCGTTCGATCACCTCCCGACGGTCGGAGTCAAATTCTTTCATCTCCAGGTGGGCATGGGAATCAATCAGCATACATGCTACTTTTCGTTATCCTGAGGCATGATTTCTTCTGCATTTTCCGATACATCGGGCAGTTTTTTTAACAGAGCGAATAAATCTTTTTCCGATAACTCACCGGCCAGCAACTTGCGGGATATGATGCGGCGGTCGATTTTCAGTAATTCCGGGTTAACTCTTTTGGACATTTCAATTCTCCTGAATAATTTAGTAAATAATTTCCTGCCAATGATTTTACTTGCGGCGAACTCGTATTACATTTTATAAACATAATCAAGCCCTAGAGTTTGTTTGAAATATCTTGACTTCAACATTGTTTTCCCCTAAACGTTTCAACAATTTTACCATCAGCGTCGCTGACAATAATTTTTACTGGAAAGTTAAAACTATTATGGGCATACGATTAATTCTCGTCTGTAAAGAAGGACCGGCAAGTCAAGCCTATTTGCGTGAAGCCAAAGCAATGGATGTTGAAGTGGACACTGTGGCAACGTTTGGTGAACTCTTCAAAGCCATGCTGAACAATGCCTACCAGGGCGTCATGGTTGATGTCGTTACCAGCATCAAGGCATCACGAGAAGAAAAAGGCATCACGAATGAAATTCTCAAGATTTTTCCACTTATTCAGCTGAGATGGAATCCTGAAACAAACAAAATCCACACGATAACACAAGGAACAACATCCGGCGCACTGACGGCTTTTGTGGAACAGGAGTGCAGGCCTTTCCAGCCCAGAGCCATTCGCCTCGATGTCCGAAAAGCAATTAATTTCAATGTTCTGATGTGTAAACAGGAAAATATGAATCAGGCCGATTTGGAGCAAAGCGTGGTTCTCAACATCTCCAAAGGCGGCTGCTTTCTTTTGTCCTGCCGGGACTGGTCAAATACGTCCAATGTCTGGTTTGAGGTCAAGGAGCTCAATGATAAAACACCGATTCAAGGAGAAATACAGTGGAGACAACTGTGGGGCAAAGCCATGGTTATTCCCGGCTTCGGTATCCGTATTAAGCAAATGACCAGTCAACAGTTGACACAACTGCGCGAGCAATATTTCATCTAATCATCGTAAACTCGTCAGGCAGGCTCATGAATGGAAGCAATGTTTCGCTGGACTTACCTTTTCAGGCGCGGGTCGGACGCGTCCCGAATGCCTTCACCCAGTAAATTATACCCAACCACCGTAATGAGGATTGCCAAACCCGGATAAAGCGACAGCCACCACGCAATATCGATATTATCCTTGCCCGCCGTCAAGATGTTGCCCCAGCTGGGCGTCGGGGGCTGCACGCCGATGCCCAGAAAGCTCAGAGCCGACTCCGTCAGAATTGCGCCGGCAATCCCGAGGGTGGCCGAAACCAGAATGGAAGCAAGCGCATTCGGCAGAATGTGCATAAAAATAATCCGCGCGTCGCTTGCGCCGATGGCCCGCGCCGCCCGCACAAAATCGCGCTCACGAAGCGAGATAAAATCCGCTCGCACCAGACGGGTCACCCCCATCCAGCCGGTCAGCCCGATCACAATCATAATATTCCAGATCGAAGGTTCCAGAAAGGCAATCACCGCCAGAATCAAAAAGAAGGTAGGAAAGCAAAGCATGACATCCACGAAACGCATAATCAATGCATCGATCCAGCCGCCGTAATAACCGGCGACAGCGCCCAGAATCATCCCGATGAGAATGGCAAGACCCGTCGCCACGAAACCGACCTTCAGAGAAATGCGCGCACCCCAGATCATCCGGGACATGACGTCGCGTCCCAGTTGATCCGTGCCGCACCAGTGGTCGCCCGAGGGCGGCGCCAGCACATTCTTCAAATCAATCGCACCGGGATCGTAAGGCGCCATCACGGGCGCCAAAAACGAAACAAAAAATAATAGCGCCACAATCCCGCAGCCGGTCAGCGCCAGTTTGTTTTTATAAAACATTTCCCAGAAGCCCATCATTCGTACTCTTTTCAGGAAATTCTAATACGCGGATCCGCTGCCGCATACGATACATCGGCAATTAAATTCCCCACCAGCGTTAACACCGCACCAATCAGTAATATTCCCATGACCGTGGGGTAGTCACGGGCCATGACCGACATGTAAAACAACTGTCCCATGCCCGGAATGGCAAAAATGGTTTCAAAAATAACACTGCCGCCGATCAGGCCGGGAATGGACAACCCCAGGATGGTGATCGCGGGCAGGAGCGCATTGCGCAGGGCATGTTTATAAATCACCTGTCGTTCGCTCAAGCCCTTGGCGCGCGCCGTCAGAATATAATCCTGGCGGATCACTTCCAGCATATTAGCCCGCATGTAACGGGAAAGCCCAGCCAGTCCTCCGAATGCGGATATAAAAACGGGCAAAATAAGATGCTTGACCAGATCGACCAACTGTCCCCAGACGCTCAGATATTCATAATTGAGCGATCGCAATCCTGAAATTGGGAGCCAACCCAGTTGAATGCCGAAAAAAATCATCAGCAGCAGCGCCAGCCAGAAAGTGGGCACGGCAAAGCCAATAAATACAAAGACCGCCATGATTTTGTCAAAAAGCGAATCCTGATGAACCGCCGACAGGACGCCAATCGGCACAGCCACCGCAATAATAATAATCAGGGATAGAAAATTGATGATAATGGTAATCGGCAAACGTTCCAAAATCTTATCCGCCACCGGCCGGTGATCGGATGAAAAGGACGTGCCCAAATCGCCGCGCCCCAGTTTCTTCAGCCACGACCAGTACTGAACATGGATGGGTTTATCCAGTTCATACAGGCTCATCAGCCGCTCTTTCATCTCGGCTGACGCTTTCGGATTCATCTGCGTCTGCAAATCCGTAGGTTTTCCGGGCGCAAGATGCATTACAAAAAAGCAAATAACCGTGATGCCCAGCAAAAGCGGAATCATAAAAAGGATTCTTTTGATCAGATACTTCAGCACATGGTTCTCCGCGACAGGCGTTTAATCCGTCTGCTCCCCGTCATCCCAAAGGGACATCTTCCGCAAGTTGTCCACCGACTGCCAGAGATGCTCCGGTGAATGCGCCTCCAATGTGATCGTCGGTTTAATCTTCAGTTTTTTAATCTCTGTAAAGAACCGTTCAAATGGGAAAGTCGCGGCGCCTATCGGCAAATGATCATCGAATTTTCCAGAATTATCATGAAGATGCAGATGACCGATATATCGGCCCATTTCCGCCATCCAGGTTTCCAGAGGCGCACGGGCAAAGACATTAAAATGCCCCGTGTCAAAGCAGAAACAAACGTGATCTGACGCCAACGTTTCCAACAGACGTCTCATAATGGCCGGCTCTTTTTCATAAACATTTTCCAGTGCGATCATGCTTCCGGCCTCCCTGGCCATGGGAATAAGCTGACGCCAGAAGTTGACGCTGTTTTCCAGCCATAGATCATCGCAGTTCACATAATAGCGGGTATCAAAGGACGGATGACAGACAATTTTCAGCGGCTTGAAATATTGCGCCAGTTCAAATGCCTGCCTGATGCGGTCCAGACTGGTCTTTTGGATTGTATCATCCAGCGCTCCGGGCCGCAGATCCATGAAAGGGGCGTGAAAGGTTACTTTCAACCCGGCATCTTTAAGTTTTTGAGCTGTCTCAATGCACTGATTTTTATCCAGCGATTGCAGCGCATAGTGGCTGAAATATATTTCCGGATTAAGCTTTTTCTCCAGAATCATCGGCAGATACCGGGGAAAAAGCGTATAAGGCATATGCGTGTGAACTCTTCGTAAAACATCAATCATGTCAAAATCCTTCTAAAGATGAATTCAGGTGATCTGAAGTCCGATAATTTCTTTCATGAGACTAAAGTGGTTGTCAAGTGAATAAACCTCACAGCCGTTTTGCCTGGCATTCTGGGCAATGATCAGATCGGGAATGCCGATTCCGTTCAAACCGTTTTGAAGGCACTTGAGTTGAAACACCATGAGCTCATTCCAGTCGATTGCCAGGCCCGGATTCCGGATACTGTTTAAAAGTTCAACAATCTTAAGTTGATTGCAAAACAGTAAATGCGGAACAAGTTCCGCAAGAATAAGATCGTTGATCACAAGGATGTTTTCATCTATCAGGAAATCGAGCTTTTCCGAATTATTTCCACTTTGAAAATAGTCGATCCATACGGACGTATCCACCAGAACCGTCATTGACGCCCTCTGAGACGATCCAGATCGATGCCCAAATCAACCTTGCCTTTGAAATCCTTCAATCCGGATATTTTGGATTTTCTGATTAAATCTTCAAGTGCCGTGATGATGAGCCGGGTTTTTGTATTGATGTGAGCGGCTTTCATGGCTTCGTCAATTAAATCTTTCGGCAAATCAAGCGTTGTTCTCATTTTCATCCTCCGTATGCATAAAAGTAGCACTTCATGCATATCATGTCAAGGCGTTCCTCTTCAATTCTTCAATCATCTTGCCGATTTCATTTAGCAGCGACTGCCTGATTATCTCAGCATCTCCGTATTCCCGCAGGTAGCGATTGAATTGGAAATAGAATAAACGATGTCTCAGGCTTAACGGACGTATTGAGATACAAAACGCAAATAGCCTTGTATGCCTTCATGTTTATTCCACTTCTCAACGGATTTCAAAATCCGCTTCAGGCATTGAATGATTTCATCCAGGGATATGGGTTTGGTTTCAGGCATCCCGAATGATGATGGCCGTCCCATGCGCCATTCGCAAACAGATTGAACTTGCCGAAAAATCTCTTTTTCACGCTCATCGAGCGAAAAATTCCGTGGCGTCTTTCCTGTTCTTTCAGCACTGTAATGATTAATGATTGCCTCCAGCGAACGCATCACAACATAGTCCGTCATTTCAAGATGTTCCCGATAAATGGAGACGATAGCAAATTCAATATTTTGAAGCACATCTTGATATTTTTCAAACAGTTCCATATTTCCTCCAATGTGCTGATAATATGATAATGAGGCGCTCAGTATTCATAGCCGCGTGCAACCCAGTAATGCCAATCGGCAATGGCCACGACGGTCGCTTCATGATCGGACAGGCAGTCCAATTGCGCAAGAGGTACGGCCAGTGCTGTTTTACCATACTTGACCAGGACAAAAACCTCGGACATGCATTCATCTTCTTTTGCCATGCATACAACTTGAACCTCCTGCCCGGTTTTCAGAGGGGAAGTCGAACGGCTGACCCGGCATCGCGCCGTAAATGGCATTTGCATTTTATCCTGAAGGTAACAATACCAGCCCATAGCCCGTTCGGTATCGTTGTATGCATCAACAACAATTTCGGACAGAATCCTATCTTCCCTTTCGGGTTGTTTACGTTCACGTTTGTGCCTTATTTTCACCTGCTTTTCACAAACAGTTTTCGATTCTATGGACGACTCGTCTTGACGTCGATTATCGATAAAATGTTTTTCAAAAAGTTCTTTGGACTTTAGAAAACCTTCTTCCGTCATGCCGACTGACTTGGCTTTCCCGATTGGATTCGATATCAATCCTTTGTTGTGCAACCTGTTTAATGTATCCCAGTCAAAGCCTTTCCATACCCTTGCCCCACAACCCTTTTTCCGTCCGTAGGCAACAAGATAGAAAAGCGCCAGGGTTAATTCGTCCACTTTATCTTCATCGTATTGCATGTATACTCCTAAAAATACTCTATAAAAGACCAATCATGACAAACCCGTAAAATAATTTATAACCATCATCTTGCCGATTTCCTGGCGCGTTTCCTACCTGTTTATCCTGGCAGCGCCATGATCCCGCCGGATTATTCTTTGAAATTTCCCCCGCTGCTTTTCTCCTATTCCGTCGTCAAATTGCCGATAAATTGCCGATAAATTACCGATAAAATATAAGCGCGTCCACGATTCGATTGATCGGCAACGATCAACCAGCCATCTTCCACCCATTTTTTTAAAAGGATTCTAACCATCCTGGTGGATAGCCCCAGAGTAGAAGCAATTTCCGTTGAAGTCAGCCGCTCCTTGCCGGAAAAAAGAGATAAAACCACACGTGCACGATGATCAAGCTTCCGCAGCCTTTCCGGCTCTACTCTGACGGATGTTTTAGAGAGAGTGATTACGTCTTTCCTAGCCTCATTAAAAACCCGGGCCAGAAGCCCAACAAAGTATGCAACCCACGATGTCAGATCGGCGTCGGCTCGTCCCTCATAATAATTATGGTGATCATGCACGGAGAGTTGAGTGGCGCGAGGGAATCTCACCTTCGCGCTCTCCGAGAACTGGACGTG
>CAYOPU010000021.1:0-20758 GCA_964405915.1 uncultured Smithella sp.
AAACTCAGTGGGACAGCCCCGCCGCTTTTGGCTCTTCCTGGGCGCCGCCAACATATGCTGAATCACACGCTTAATGCATGGGGCGGCGAAAGCATCGCGCAGATTATTTTTAATCTGTGTCGAAAAGAAAATGATAAAAAGCCAATAATATCATATTCTAATGTCGTTTGCGTCAGGCCTGCGTTCAGCTTTCCGGATAGACAAAAAAAATATGATGAAAATTGTTGACATAGAGATGGTGATTTATTATAGTCTGACCAATAAAATTGTGGAGGTGACAAATCTCGTTGATTTTATGGTTTCACGCTGAAAAGGATTGATTTTTCCAACGAAAAATTCGGTTCCAGAAACGCAATATAAAAATATCTTAAGGAGGGGAAAATGAAAAGAATTATTTCGTTATTTGCTGTCCTGATGTTGATGGTCATTGCCACGACAGGATACGCGCAGGTCAGAGCGGGTTCGGTGAATGTCACGCCGTCCATAGGAATGTATTTGTTTGAAGGCAACGAAGATATGGAAAGAATGTTGCCGACTGTCGGTTTGCGACTTGGTTACAATTTTACCAAGTACATCGGTATCGAAGGTTATGCGAACTACGGCAAGTCTGAATGGAAGTTGTTCGTGAGCAAACCCACGGTGGATGTTTTGGGTTACGGAGTTGACTGTATTTTCAACCTTATGCCGAATTCAAAGTTAGTGCCTTTTCTGGCGATTGGCGTAGGCGGTATTCATTATTCGCATGGAAGTGAGGACACGACGGATGACAGAAGAGACAAATTCACCGCGGATTACGGTTACGGTTTGAAGTATTATCTGACGGATAATTTTGCCTTCCGCCTGGATATCCGACATGTTATGCCGTTTGATAACATGCATAACAACATGCTCGTTTCAGGCGGTTTGAACTTTGCTTTTGGCGGCGCCAAGCCGGCTCCCGTTTATAGCGCTCCGGCCCCCGAGCCCGAGCCCGTGATGGAGCAGGCGAAACCCCAGGAAGAAGCCGCTCCGGTTGTTGAAGAAAAACCTCAGGAAGCAGCCGCTCCGATTGTTGAGGAAGTGAAAGCTCAACCTCAGACCCGCGTCGCTCAGGAAATTGAGGAGAAGGGAAGAGCAACCCTGGAAGTATTGTTTGATACCAATAAGGCTACCATCAAAAAGAACTATGCCAAGGATGTTGATTCTCTGGCCGATGTCATGAAAAAGCATCCGGATCTCAATGTCACCATCGAAGGACATACGGATAATGTGGGCAAGGCTGCATACAATAAAAAGCTTTCCCAGAAACGCGCCGATGCCGTGAAGAAATACATGGTTACAAAAGGCGGGATTGATGCAAAACGCCTGAAGGCCGTAGGTTACGGGCTGGAGAAACCCGTTGCGTCCAACAAAACAAAGGCAGGCCGCGCGAAGAATCGTCGCGTCGAAGCAGCCGTTGATTATGTTATTAAAAAGTAGGTTATAGCCATAGATTCCAGGCTTAAGAAAAGCCCCTGCGGTATATGCCGTAGGGGCTTTTTTATGATGCAAAAAACGTCAGCATTCAGCCTTCAGCCTTCAGATTTCGGTCTTCAGACTTTGTCCTATTCTTTTGCGCAACAGGGCGCCTTGTGGCGCAGGGCAGGGAGCGGGAAGATAGATTTGATGGCCGGTGTGAGCCTGAGCGATGCTGTTGCCGTGATTATCCAGCAGTATTCGTGTGTCGATCGGAACGGTTTCATCAGGAAGCAGTAAGGTCACGTCGTCGCCTGTTTTCAAATAATTGCGGACTTCCATCTGGATTTGCTTTCGGGCTTCATCGTAGCCAAGCACAACTCCCGCCGGTTCATGGGTCTGGATATTCTTGATTTGAGAATTGGTTTCATTTATCTTTTCTTCACTGAATGCAAATCCGGTTGTATAGCCTCGGTTGGACACGGTTTGAATCTCTTCATCCCATTTTGGCACGCACTGATCTGGTTGTTCTTGCCGGATCAATGCATTGAGCGCCTGCCGATAGGCTCGGGTAACGACTGCGACATAATAGGATGATTTCATACGTCCTTCAATCTTAACACTAGTAACGCCGGTGGCCAGTACTTCTGGCAGATGCTCCATCAGGCATAGATCTTTGGAACTCAATAGGTAGCTGTAGCGTTCATCTTCTTCCAGCAAAAACGGTTCATCGGGGCGTGTTGATTCATGCAGAACATATTCCCAGCGGCAGGGCTGGCTGCAATCGCCCTGGTTGGCGCTGCGCCGGTTCCGCCAGGCCGAAAGATAGCATCGTCCGGAATAGGACATGCACATTGCGCCATGGATAAAAATCTCCAGTTCCATGTCGGGAGTTGCCCTGGAAATTTCTGCCACCTCTTTTAATGTCAGTTCCCGCGACAGGATAATCCGCCTTATTCCCTGCTCCTGCCAGAAGCGAACGGCTTCAACATTGGTCGTATTCGCCTGCGTGCTTAGATGCAGTGGAATTTGAGGCACGATTTTTCTGATCAGCAGGATTAATCCCGGATCGCTGACAATCAGCGCGTCGATGCCTGTGGCGATCAGTTCGGGAAGAAGACGTTTTGTCGCCTCCAGATCGCGATTGCGGGCGAAGGTGTTGCAAGCCGCGTAAACCTTGACATGTTGGGCATGCGCCTCGGCAATACCCGCGGCCAGATCACCGATGGGCATTTCAGCAGACGTTCCACGCAGACTTAAACCGGGAACGCCGACATAGACGGCATCAGCGCCATAGAGGACAGCGGTGCGCAATTTTTCCAGGTTGCCAGCGGGGACCAGTAATTCAGGGTGGCGCATATCAACCTCCGTTACGGACAGTACCTGCGTACCTGCTCCATGACTTTGAGGGATTTCACTTCCTTACCCAATACAAAAGAAATGAAACCACAGAGGATATTGCGGGATTCGTCGGCAAGATTTCCCGAAAGAGAGACCATTTTCATTTTGGCCATGTCCATGTCTTTTCCCAAAAGCAGTGTGCGGACGGTTCCGGCAGAGACACTCTGGTCATACCTTTCCGGCCTGGCGCACCCGGCGCAGAAAATGCCGCCTTCTTTCGGATAAAAGTAATAGGAGGCGCCGTTGGTTACAGGCGTCTTGCAGCGCACGCAGGCAGAGAGTGACGGTTCAAATCCGGTAATTTTCAAAAGGCGCATTTCAAAAAACCGAATGGCCGCATCCGACACATTTTCCCGCGAAAGCCATCCCAGATAATCCGCAAGCAACGTAAACAGATCTTCATTGTGCTTTCCTTCCGGGCTGAAGTGATCGGCAAGATCCATGAAATAGGATGCCGCCAGAGTTTTTTCCAGATCCTGGCGAATGGCTGCATAGTGGTTGATGATGTCGCAGGATTCGATAAAGGCCAGCATGTCGCGATTATTTCGTGAAAAAATGATATGAGTCAGCGAAAAGGGTTCGAAGACGTTGGCGAAACGCTTTTTGCTTCTTTTCGCGCCCTTGGCGATGCCCTTGATCTTGCCAAACTCGCGACTGTAAAAAGTGACGATTAAGTCTGATTCCCCGTAATTCAGGCTCTTTAGAAAAAAACCGGTGGCTTTGTGGCTTTCCCGGGTGCTCATGGCTTTGTCGCAAGTCCGTCGAATTTAATATCGCCGCCAACGATGGTCAGGACGGCGCGCCCTTTCATTTTGCGGCCATGAAAAGGCGAGTTTTTTCCGCGTGAGTGAAAAGACTTTACATCCACTGTCCAGATAATATCCGGGTTGATGACGGTGATGTCCGCGTCCGCTTCCGGCGCAAGCGTGCCCTTGCGCAGATTCAAAATTCGCGCCGGATGGCAGCTCATTTTGGCGATCAGTTCAGACCAGGTGATGACACCGTCGTGCACCAGGTTCAAACTCAATCCCAGCGACGTTTCCAGACCGCTGATGCCGTTTAGCGCATATTCGAATTCCACTTCCTTGTCCGTACGTCCATGTGGCGCATGATCGCAGGCGATGGCGTCGAGCGTTCCGTCCGCCAAACCTTCTTTGATGGCGACCACATCAGAGGCGCTTCTCAGTGGCGGACTGACTTTGTGGTTTGTATCGTAGCTTTGGAGGGATTCATCGGTCAACGTAAAATAATGGGGGGCGGTTTCCGCTGTTACATTCAAGCCACGCTTTTTCGCTTCGCGAATCAGGCGCACGGATCCTGCCGTGCTGACGTGGGCGATGTGAATCCTTGTGCGGGTATATTCGGCAAGCAGAATGTCGCGCGCCACCATCGCCTCTTCAGCAATCGCGGGAATGCCCGGTAGCCCCAGGATCGTGGCGTAATAGCCTTCGTTCATTAAGCCGCCTGCGGAAAGATTTTTGTCTTCGCAGTGCTGGATCACCGGTAAGTCCAGGGAATAAGCGTATTCCATCGCGCGGCGCATTAAGGCCGCATCCATCACCGGTTTTCCATCGTCGGAGAGAGCAATCACGCCCGCTTCTTTGACGTCCCAAAATTCCGTCAGCTGCTTTCCTTCCGAGCCGACGCTGATCGCGCCGATGGGATAGACATTGGCCAGATTAGCTTCAGCGGCTTTCCGGCGGATGAATTCCGTAACCGAGCGGTTGTCATTGACCGGCTGGGTGTTGGGCATGCAGGCAATGGAGGTGAACCCGCCGGCGACGGCAGCCCGGCAACCCGTGGCAATCGTTTCCTTATACTCCAGACCCGGTTCGCGTAAATGCGTATGCATATCGATCAGGCCGGGTACGACAATCATGCCGGTCAGATCAACAACTTCAACATCCGGTGCGGCTTTAATGTTTTTGCTGACGGCGGTGATTTTTCCGTCTTCAACAAAAACATCCATGCAGGTGTCTATTTGGGAAGCCGGGTCAATCACGCGTCCGCCTTTTAATAACAGTTTCATTCGTTTCCTCCGGAAAGCAGGTAGAGCAGCGCCATGCGAACGGCGACGCCCTTGTTGACTTGATCGAGAATGACGGAGCAGTCCGGATCATCGGCAATATCGGGTGAAATTTCCACCCCGCGGTTGATGGGACCCGGGTGCATGACGATGGCGTCTGGCTTGGCCAGTTTAATATTCGTGCGATTCAGGCAATAATGCTGGGCATATTCACGAAGCGACGGGAAGATGTTCTGCTTCTGCCGTTCCAATTGAATACGCAGCATCATGACAACGTCGGCGTCCGTGATCGCTTCTTCCAGTTTCGTATAAGCCTTGACCCCCATTTGCTCGATATCGCGCGGTATCATGGTGGCGGGGCCGGCCACGACGATCTGTGCGCCCATTTTGGACAAACCGTAAATATTGGACCGCGCGACCCGGCTGTGCATAAGATCGCCGACAATGGCCACTTTCAAGCCCGCCAGGCGGCCCATTTTTTCTTTGATGGTCATCATATCGAGCAGCGCCTGTGAGGGATGTTCATGCGCGCCATCGCCGGCATTAATGATGGACTGTTTGACGAGCCCGGCTAGCAAATGAGGAGCGCCGGCGGCGCCGTGCCGGATCACAACAATGTCCGGGTTCATCGCTTCGAGCGTACGTGCGGTATCGATCAGCGTTTCCCCTTTCACGACGGAACTGGTCGATGTGGAAATGTTGATCGTGTCTGCGCTGAGCCTTTTTCCGGCAATTTCAAAAGAGGTCCGTGTGCGTGTGCTGGCTTCGTAAAAAAGGTTAATAATGCTTTTACCGCGCAGGGTCGGCACTTTTTTGATGTCCCGTGTTGAAATTTCCAGAAAGGATTCAGCGGTTTCCAGAATCAGGTGAATCTCGTCAACACTCATGTCCTGCATGCCGAGGATGTCTTTTTTTGCAAGTTTCATAATGGTTTTGCCTTGGGAATTCTTCTAAAATTATGTTTCTTCTTCAATCACAACTTCATCTTTGCCGTTTTTTTCCAGCAGGTTGACGCTGACGGCTTCCCACAGGGAGGAGGGCAGATTTTTCCCGACGTAATCCGCGCGAATGGGCAATTCGCGATGGCCGCGGTCAATCAGAACCGCCAGCTGAATCATTTTGGGCCGGCCAAAATCAATTAACGCGTCCATGGCTGCCCGGATGGTCCGGCCGGTGAAGAGAACATCATCCAGCAGAATGACTTTTTTATCAGTCAGGTCGAAGGGGATTTTTGTTTTTCCCAGCGGCGCTTTCTTGCTGGACTTTGTGACATCGTCCCGATAAAGTGTAATGTCCAGAATGCCCAGCGGAATTTTTCTGCCTTCAATTGCCGAAATCTTTTTCTGAAGTCGTTCCGCCAGATAAATGCCGCCGGTGCGGATGCCGACCAGGACAAGATTGTCCATGCCTTTGTTCTTTTCCAGAATTTCATAAGCGATCCGTGTCAGGCATCGCTCAATGCCGTCGCTATCCATTACAATTTTTGGATTCTGTTTTTCCATCATGCGCTTTCCCTCACCATTGCGAAAGTGGCCACATTTTTCCACGAGATCAGTTCATCGCTTATATTGCCGTCAGCTTGCCTTCCGCAAACGGGCATAAAAAAAGCCTTCCCCCTTGCGGAGAAAGGCCTTCATTGACTTTATGCTGATCTTGTTCATTGTCTTTTTCTTTTTCAATCTCGCCGGATTGATTTAAAAGGTTTATTTGCCTTGTCCATACAATGCCCCGGCTGTTCTGTCAACTCCAAAATGGATGACGGATCAATTCAAAAGATTTCCAATTCGATTCCAGCGAATTTTTTGGAGCAGATGGTCCTGCTCTTCGCTGTTCCACGACCAGTAAATGATTAAAGCTTTGCCTTCGACATCCCGTAAGTTCACAAAACCCCAGAAGCGGCTGTCCAGGCTTTCATCGCGGTTGTCGCCCATTACAAAAAGGGATCCCTTGGGAACGACCGCCGGCCCGAAATTATCGCGAGGTTGCACAATGCCGGGATAGGCGACAGGATCAACATAAACGCCGAAGGCATCTTTGTAGGGTTTGTCGTTAATCAAAATATCCTTGTTGATAATTTGTATTTTATCGCCGGCCACACCGATGACGCGCTTGATGAAATCTTTGCTGCGATCCTGAGGGTAAATAAAAACGATAACATCGCCTCTTTTCGGATTGGTGACGGGGATAAGCAGTTTTCGGATCAGGGGTATTTTGACGCCATAAATAAATTTATTGACCAGAAGATGATCGCCGACGAGCAACTGCGGCACCATTGACCGGGAAGGAATTTTGTAGGCCTGGACGATAAATGTCCGAATCACAACGGCGATGAGAATCGCGATAATAATCGCTTCAATATAGTCCTGTGCCTTTGATTTTGTTGTGGTCTGATCCTTTTTCTCCGGTTTTTCTCCGGTGATGTTTTTCGATTTATTTTTATTTTCTTTCATGACGGACATGGACTCCTAAGAGTAAATATTGGATAAAGAAATAAAAATCATGATGAGGGCAAAAAAACCTTTGAGCATTTTCTGCCCGATCATGGCCCAAAGATCCCGGTTGGACATCTGTTGAGGAATTCTCAGGTGAGACTGACGAAACCATTCCGTGATCAATAATCCGGCCAGTCCGCCCAGAAAAAAACCTCCCCAGAGGCCCGGACCCCAGAAAACGGGAGTGAGAAGAATCATTCCCGCTGTCGCGCCAATGATTGCGCCGCCAAGGGATTTGCCGGTCACTGGCGGTTGATGGGCCTTGATTAATCCCGTCCATAGATCAACGGCTTCGGCAAGCATGGTCAGGACCAATAGAATCAGGAGAATCTTCCAGCCGACTTGCGTGAAACCTGTAAAAAAGGCATAGCTCAGGACGTCGAGAAAAATCAAAACTGTTCCGGGTAATCCGAATAAGCTCAAATAAATCCCGACAAACAACAGCAATACAAAAGCAGCAAATCCCGCCGAGGCAAAGGATGACAAATTATTTTGTCCTTTTCATTCTGGCCAGTTGAAAATTATCAAAAAGCAGTACGCTGGTGCAGGCGATATAAATGGTGGAGTAGGTGCCGACGACGGTGCCGACCAGCATGGCAAAAGCAAAATCACGGATGACCGCTCCGCCGAAAATATAGAGGGCCAGAACCGTGAAGAAAACGGTCAGAGATGTCAGAATGGTTCTGCTGAGGGTTTCATTGATAGCCAGGTTAATGATATCGCCCAGCTTCTGTTTGGGATTCCGTTTGACAATTTCCCGGATTCTATCCAGCGTAACGATGGTGTCATTGATGGAAAAACCGATAACGAAAATGAGCACCGCCAGAATGTTGATGGTGAATTCCATATTCATTACGGAAACAGCCCCGATGACAATCAGGGTGTCATGAACCAGGGCAAGAATGCCTCCCGCGGCGTAACGGAATTCAAAACGCCAAGTGACATAAATCAGGATGGCCAGCCAGGAAAAAATAACGGCAATGATGGCTTTTCTGGTAAAATCCGCACTGACTTTCGAGCCGACGACTTCCACACGCCGAATTTCATAATCCTTGCTGAACGCTGCGGAAAGCGGCTGTTCCACATTGGCGGCCAGCATTTTTTGATCGCTGAAAGATTCATGCGTGCGGATCAGAAATTCATTTTCGCCAAACTGCTGAATCGTGCCGTTTTCCAGTTTTGTTGATTTGAGAGACGCCCGGATCTGATCGGCGGAAACGTTTTTTGAAAATTTGACCTGAATGATGGAACCGCCGGCAAAATCAATGCCGAGATTAAAGCCGCCATGATAGATAATCGATCCGATGCCGATCAGAATCAGGACGGCTGAAAAAACCATCGCATACTTCATTTTTCCGACAAAATCGACGTTAACCCCTGGTTTTATCAACTCCATGCTCATACGATATCTCCTGCGTGCGCTTGAATTTTAAATGCTCAATTTCTTAACGTTAAAGTTCCAGGTGACGTAGTCAAAAATCACCCTGGTGATAAAAATAGCGGTAAAAAGGCTGGCCAGAAGGCCGATAATGGTGGTTACTGCAAATCCCTTGATCGGGCCTGTCCCGAAAAACATCAGCACCAAAGCAGAGATAATCCCCGTAATATGCGTGTCAATGATGGTAATGAAAGCTCGGTCATATCCCGTGTCCAGTGCCAGGCGGGCGGTCTTGCCCGTCCGCAGTTCTTCGCGGATTCTTTCAAAGATCAGAATGTTCGCATCCACGGCGACGCCGACCGTGAGGAGCATGCCGGCGATGCCGGGCAGCGTCAGGGTTGCCCGGAAGGCTGCCAGAACGGCCAGAATCAGGATGATATTAATGACCAGGGCAATATCGGCCACCGCGCCGGACAGGCGATAATAAATAATCATGAATAAAATAACCAGAAGCGAACCGATAATGGTCGCCAGAACGCCCTGCCGGATCGAATCGCTGCCCAGAGACGGGCCGACGGTTCTTTCTTCCAGAATATTGACCGGCGCGGGCAGTGCGCCGGCGCGTAAAACAATCGCCAGATCGCGTGCTTCATCCATGGTGAAGTTGCCGGTGATCTGCGCCTGACCGCCCGAGATTCTTTCCTGAATGACCGGCGCGGAATGAACGACGCCGTCCAGCACAATGGCCATTCGTTTGCGGACGTTCTCGTTGGTAATGCGGTCAAAGTCTGTCGCGCCCTGCGAGTTGAATTTGATGGAGACATGGGGCTCGCCGAAGCGGTCGGAAATCTGCACTTTGGCGGTTTCCAGCGAGGCGCCGGTCAGGAGCGTTTTGTTTTTTAACAAATAGGCTACCTTACCTCTTTCGCCGCTGGATTGATCTCCGCGCGTGCCGTAAGCAATGATGGAGCCTTCCGGAATGTTGCCGCGCAGGGCCTCATCCAGAGAATTTTCCTCATCCACGATTTTGAATTCCAGAAGCGCCATTTTGCCGATCAGATTTTTCGCTCTTTCCGGATCTTTGACGCCGGGCAACTGAATCAATATCCGGTTTTCACCTTCCTGAATAATTTCCGGCTCCGCGACGCCGAACTGGTCCACACGGTTGCGGATGGTTTCCAGAGAGTGTTCAATGGTCAGTTTTTTCAGATCAATCGCTCTTTTGTTATTGAATTTTAATGTGACCAGTTGTCCGCTGTCGCGAGGCGCGGATGAACTGATTTCCAGATCGGGAAACTGTTCTTTCAATACTTTTTCCAGTTCATTTTTACCGGCAGCATCGGTCAATTCCAGTGAAATGGTGGCGCCCTGAGCTTTTTCCACATTACGGAAACGGACTTTGTTATTCATCAATGATTCCTTTAAATCATTGGAATGTCTTTCCATCATGGCTTCCAGAGCTTTATCCGTGTCAATTTCCATGAGCAGGTGCATGCCGCCCTGCAAATCCAGACCCAAATGAATTTTTTCCTTGGGCACATATTTATCCAGCGGCGATGGAAGATTGCTGAAGAACGTCGGTATTAAAAAGTACAAAGCAGCCAGGCAGACAACTGCGGTAATTGCTATTCTGATTGGTAAAGATTTGATCATGAAATACCCCTTTCTATTCTATGCTATGGCTTGGTCGCAGGTTGCGGTGCTGAAGAACCCGATTTCTGAAGAACAGCGCCGATAGCGCTTCGTGCGATTTTAATTCGAACTTTGTCGGCAATTTCCAGCGTGATGACGGCGTCGGCGATTCCGGTGACCTTCCCGTGAATGCCGCCCGTGGTCATTACCATATCCCCATAGGCGAGATTAGCCAACATGGCATTGAGTTCTTTTTGCTTTTTCTGCTGGGGGCGGATCATTAAAAAATAGAAGATGCCGAAAATCACCATCATCATGATGATGAAACTCCAGTCACCGCCTCCGCTTTGTGCTCCTGCCGCTCCCGGATTGCCGCCCATTGCGTATGCTGTGGATATCAATTTTGTTTCCTCCCTTTACACGTTATCTAATACCCTTTATCAGATTTTATTTTTATTTCATCTTATTTGTTTAAAAAATCTTTTTTAAATTCTAAAAAACGATTTTCGCTGATGGCTGCCCGTATTTTATCCATGAGGCGCATATAATGGCGGATGTTATGGATAGTGTTCAATATCATAGCCAGTATTTCACCGGCAACATAAAGATGCCTTAAATAACCCCTGGAATAATTTTTACAGGTGTAGCAATCGCATGTTTCATCAAGCGGGAGATTATCTTCCCGCCAGCGGGTGTTTTTTATAACAATCTTTTCGGAATTTGTAAACAATAATCCGTGACGCGCGCAACGGGTGGGAATGACGCAGTCAAACATGTCGATGCCGCAGGAAACGGCATAAACAATATCGGCAGGCGTTCCGACACCCATCAGGTAACGGGGCTTGGCGAAGGGCAGAAGCGGAGTGATTTCATCCGCGATGGCGTACATTATTTCCTTTGGCTCTCCGACACTGACGCCGCCCAGCGCATACCCGTCAAAATCGAAGGGAACCATTTCCTCCACAGCCTGTCTGCGCAGGTCCAGATAAGTGCCGCCCTGAACAATGCCGAAAAGCGCCTGATTGGCGTTTGTTTTTGCCTCTTGGCATGATTTTGCCCATTTCGTGGTGAGTGCCAGAGAATCTTGCGTCTGCTTGGGTGTGGCGGGATAGGGTGTGCACTCGTCAAGACACATCATGATATCCGAGCCCAGTGCTTCCTGGATTTCGATGGCTTTTTGCGGGCTCAGGAAATGTTTAGATCCGTCGATATGGGACCGGAACATGACGCCTTCCGGCCCGATTTTGCGCAGCGCGGCAAGCGAGTAAACCTGAAAACCGCCGCTGTCCGTGAGGATCGGCCCCGGCCAGTTCATGAAAGTATGGAGGCCGCCCAGCTTTTGAACGGTATCATGACCGGGACGCAGGTACAGGTGATAAGTGTTTCCCAGAATGATTTGAGCGCCGCAGTTTGCAATTTCTTCAGGGCGAAGAGATTTTACAGTGCCCTGTGTGCCGACGGGCATGAATGCGGGTGTGTCCACCACGCCGTGGGGTGTGATCATTTTTCCCAGGCGCGCGGACGTTGTGGAATCTTTTTTAAGTAATTCAAACGAAAAAGGCATGGCGTCCATCCTATAAAATCAACATGCAGTCGCCGTAACTATAAAATAAATAACGGCTTTCAATGGCATGAGCATAGGCCTGCCTGATAAAATCCGTTCCAGCAAAAGCGCAGACCAGCAAAAATAAAGAGGATTGGGGAAGATGAAAATTAGTCAGTAGGCCATTGACCCTTTTGAAAGAGTAGCCGGGATAAATATAAAGACAGGTTTCACCGGATTGAGGTGCTATTTTTCCGCTTTTATCTGCCACACTTTCCAGGGTGCGGGTTGACGTTGTGCCTACGGCAATGACCCTTCCGGCATTGTTGATTTTATCCGCCGCATCGGCGTTGATTTCAAAAAATTCCGTTTGCATGACATGATCTTCGATATTTTCGACCTCAATCGGCAAAAAGGTGCCAATACCGACATGCAACGTGATTTTTGCGATTTGGACGCCTTTTGACTGCAGGGCGTTCAAAACGTCATCTGAAAAATGCAGACCGGCGGTTGGCGCGGCAACGGAGCCGGCGGTTTTTGCGTAAATCGTCTGGTAGCGCTGCCGATCGTTGGTTATATCCGGAGCAAGACTCCTTTTTCGTTTGATGTAGGGGGGGAGAGGCGCCCGTCCAAATCGTTCCAGGTATTTTTCAAAACCATCGGCAGCGCTAAACGCCATGAGCCATTTCTTGTCCGAAATTCTGTCTAAGACCTTTGCCTCGCAGGCGTGTCCGAGGTCTATTGTGTCATTTCTATTGATTCTTTTCCCGGGACGTGCCAGCACTTCCCATGTTTCCGAACCGTCTTTTATCTCTTTGCATGTGAGCAGCAGGATTTCCAGAATTGCGCCGGTGTGCTTTTTGCCGTAAATTCTGGCCGGAATGACGCGGGAATCGTTGATGACCAGAACATCGCCCCGTTCAAGACATGACGGCAGGGAAGAAAACTGGCCATCCTCAATGATTTTTTCCCGGTGATGAAGCTTCATCATACGCGACGCGTCTCTTTGCGGACGCGGGTGTTGCGCGATCAGATCATCGGGCAGAAAATATGAAAAATCATTCAACTTCATGGTATTTCCGGCAAAAATGAAAAAGCTTTAACAAATAATCAGAATAAGATACGGCTGTCAATCAAAACCGTCAGCGCCGCCCGAAATAAAGCAGAATCAGTCCGAGGATTATGGTGGAAATGCCGATAGCCCGCAGTGTGGCATCCGGCAGCGTTGTGATTTTGAGCAGATAGGGTTTTAATTTTTCCGGGAAAACCAGATAGGGAAGGCCTTCCACAATAAAAACCATGCCCATGACACATAGAAAATAGTCCACTGACTTACACCCTCTTTTCTTTAGCATCGTTCCAGAGCGAATCCATTTCATCGAGCGTCGCGTCATTGAGCGCGCAGCCTCGGGCGGCAAGTTGTTCAGTCACATAGGAGAAGCGCCTCAGAAATTTATCAATGGCGCCGGTTGCCGCCGTTTCGGCGTCAACGGAAAGAAAGCGGCTGAGGTTTACCAGAGTGAAGAAGATGTCCCCCATTTCCTCTTTAATTTTTCCGGCATCGTCTTTTTTCCGAGCATCTGAGAGTTCATCAAGTTCTTCCTGGAGTTTATTCAGGACGTCGTCGGTTTCCGGCCAGTCAAAGCCGTAACTGGCGGCGACGGTCGTAATTTTTTGCGCTCTTTTCAGAGCGGGGAGCGAGCGGGGGATATTGCCGAACAGGTTCTTCTCTGAGGCTTTTTCGCCTCGTTCCTGCTTTTTGATTTCCTGCCAGTTATCTTTTACGTCCTGAACGGAATTGACCTTGACGTTGCTAAAAACATGCGGATGACGCCTGATCATTTTTTTCTTAATGCCCGTCATGACCTCCGATAGAGAAAACTCTCCGGATTCAGACGCAATCTCGGCGATAAACAATATCTGGAACAGCAAATCACCCAACTCTTCCTGAAGATGTTGCGGATTGTTTTCGGCAAGGGCATCCAGAACTTCGTAAGACTCGTCTAGAAGATACCTGCCCATATCCTGCCGGGTCTGCTTTTGGTCCCAGGGGCAGCCGTCCGGCGCGCGCAGTTTTTTAATCAGCGCGATCAGTTCCTGTAATGGCCTTTCGGCGTCGTTGATGGAATTCATTTTACGATAAACACGTCTTTTTGCCTGTCCTGAAAATAAATATGGTTGTATTGTGATCCGTTAACCTGATGAAAAAACATTTCACCGTTTTTGCGGCATTCCGGGCAGCAGCCATTGGGCAGAATGACTGCGTAGATTTTTTTGCCCGTGTCAGCAGATGATTCAATCATGACCAGGCCGCCACAGTCGTCGCAGACGCGGACGGTTTCGATTTGCCGCTCCGTGATGTCATCCGTGTCGTAATAGATGTTTTTTTCGCGGCGGATATATGTGGCGGAACCGGTGATCTGTTTTTTCAGGTTCTTCCTTTTATTCCACAGGGACATGACATTTTTCACATCATTTTCAATGAGTCTGGTGACTTCCGGCGATTGACGGATCCGGTCGGCGTCGTAATCCGGTTCCCGCACTTGGCTGTAATCCAGCCCGGCCATCGCAAGGATAATGCCGACATTGACATAGGGAAGGGCTTTCTCGATGGAGTAGCCCCCTTCCAGCACGGCGATATGGGGCGCAAGTTTTTCGTTTAAAAGCGCATATCCCTGCGCACTGAAATTCATATTGGTGATCGGGTCGCTGTAATGATTGTCCTGCCCCGCTGAATTGATGATAATTTCCGGCTTGAAGTCGTCCAGAATGGGGAGGATCGCATTGTCCAGCGCGAAGAGGAACCCTTCGTCTGATGTTCGGGGGGGCAGCGGAATGTTCACGGTCGCGCCCAGCGCATTCGGGCCGCCGAAATCATCGATAAAACCTGTTCCGGGGTATAGCGTGCGTCCATCCTGATGCATCGAGATGCATAAGACATCGGGATCGTTCCAGTAAATATCCTGGGTGCCGTCGCCGTGATGACAATCCGTATCCACAACGGCAATACGCTTGATGCCGAAGGTATGACGGATGTATTCAATCATGACCGCCTCAATATTAATGTTGCAGAAGCCGCGCGCGCCGTGAGCGACGAGCATGGCATGATGGCCGGGCGGACGCACCAGGGCAAAAGCGTTGTCCACTTCGCCTGTCAGAACTTTTTGTGCGGCGGTGATTGCCCCTCCGGCTGAAATGAGATGGGAATTCGTGGTCAGATTTTGCGGATTCGGAACGCAAATATGGCAGCGATTGATATGTTCGTAGGTAGCGATGCCCGGTTTGTATTCCAGAATGTTGGGAAAATCCAGCAGGCCTTCTTCCATGACCTGATCCTGAGTATAAAGCAGTCTTTCCTCGCGCTCCGGGTGGTTGGCGGAGATGGCCCAGTCAAAAGCCGGGAAAAATATGAGACCTGTTTTCTTTATTTTTTGGGGCATGTTTTTTACCTTTCCGTGTCGGCGGAAATCAGTCCGGGTTTGATCTGAACTTTCACGCGGATATTTTTTCCCGTTGTGTAAAAATCTCTAATCATATTAAACGACTGCGATTCAGTTACTTCCATGATAATGTCCTCCGGCCTGGCGCCCATCTGCACAGCTTTTTCCCGAAGCGTATTTTTGCCGACTGCGATGGCCTCGGCCAGCGAAAATTTGCGGGGAATGTTTTGAACGCGCCCCTCTTCGCTGATGATAAGCTCCTCTTTTTCCGTATCCGCCAGAATGGTTACTTCAGCGGTTGTCCGGGAAAGAGCCACGCCCAATGCGTTGGCGACTTCCGAGTGTTCCGGAATGGCGTAAGGATAACCCAGGTTTCGGGCGATCAGCGGGGCAACGGCGGCGGGGCCTCCCGCAACGCAGAGTATTTTAGGCTGAATAATTTTACCTTCCAGCAATTCATGAATGGTATAAACGGGTTTATTGTTGATCTCCATCAGGATTTCCCGCACGTTGTCTGCAATCATGGCAGCCATCTTTTCAACAACGGCGTGTGCCGCGGTCTGAACATCCGTGTTCAGTAATTCGGCGATTCCGGCGATGGCGTCCCGGGCTTTGGAAGCGTTGCCAAAATCAACAATACCTTCCACGATCATGGCATCCGTGGGGGTGGGGAATGGCCCGCCCAATGCGGCTGCTGGTCCTTCGCGCTGCGGACCGATGATAATATCGCCTTTTTCAATTTTCACGACACTATCGCCTCCAACTCCGATGGATTTTGTATAGAGGCCGCGAATAAGCGTTTTGCGATCGTTAATGGTCACACCGGAGGGTTCCAGGAGGGGCACGCCGTCGGCAAAAACAGAGATGTCCGTCGTGGTGCCGCCGATGTCCAAAGCCACGGCGTCTTCTTTAATGGAGGCCGTTGCCAGAACGCCCATGATGCCTGCCGCCGGACCGGAGTGGATAGTCTGCACGGGACAGGCCAGGGATTGATCAAGCAGGATGGTGCCGCCGTCCGCTTTGAGGATATAGACGGGAATATTCGCGCCGATTTTAGCGACAAATTTTTGAACATCCTGTACAAATCCCTGGTAAATATCGTGAATGGCCGCGTTGAGGTAAGTTGTGGCAATGCGCCGCGGAAACCCTAATTGTCCGGATAATGTATGTCCTAAAGAAATATTGAGGGAAGGAGTCTGTAAAAGCGCGGCTGTGTCCAGCTCTTGCTGCGGATTGCGGCTTGAAAATTTGCCAACGATTCCAATATGATGTATTTTTTTTTCAAGAATTTCGTGACTGATGTGCGCCATTTGCCGCTTGCTCAAACCATCAACGGGGATGCCGCGGTGATTAACGTAGCCTTTGGCGAAATAGGTGTCCTCATTTAGATTCAGTGTGGCCGGTGACAGGCCGGGGCCGCTTAGCAAGATCATTGCCACACGATTGATTTTATTCTGCACAATGGCGTTGGTTGAAATAGTGGTACTTAAGACGATTCTCTTGATATTATTTACATTGTTATCAGAAATCAGCAGATTAGCCGCTTCCAGAAGCGAGGCCATGATGTTTGCTTGATTGGTAAGCACTTTTACTTTTTTGAGCAGTTGAAAATTCTTGACCAGAACGGCGTCCGTATGGGTTCCACCAACGTCTATACCAAGTATCATTGCAGCGTCCTTATAGATGTCATTTTTTCTTGCTTATATATGTTTAAATATCTCTTGACAAGGCAAAAAAAAAGCGTATTGTCACGCACCGTATAGTTAGTGTGTCCATACACTAAAAATTTGTGAAAGGAGGAATTGTCTAATGAAGAAGGTATTAGCCATTTTTGTTAGCGTGCTTTTGTTGGCTTCTTTATCAATCGCGGCAGTAGGCTGCAAGAAAGCAGAAGAAACGGCAGCACCCGCGGTTGAAGCGCCTGCAGCCCCTGCAGCACCGGCAGCACCCGAAGCAGCAGCCCCGGCAGCACCGGCAGCACCCGAAGCAGCAGCCCCTGCAGCCCCTGCAGCACCGGCAGCACCTGCTCCGGCAGCACCCGCAGCACCGGCAGCAAAATAATTACATAATCACTTGCAGGATTATAGAGCCGGGCAATCTTTGCTACATGCAAAGGTTGTCCGGTTTTTTTGCGTCTTTCATGGTTAATTACAACAAAATATGTTATAGGTTCAACGTAAATAAAATCAGGAGGTGCCTTATGGCGGAAAAAGATTGGGATTTGGTAAAAGGATTGGTGATTGGCGGTCTCATCGGTGCAGCAATGGGCATTTTGTTTGCTCCGAAAAGTGGCAAAGAAACCCGACAGGATATTGCCGATAAAGCGGATGAACTGTTGGCGAAAGCCAAAGAGGAATACGAAAAGGCGGCAGAAAAAAGCAAGGCGGCTTACGAAGCGGCTGTAAGACGCCTGAAAGATGCTGAAGGAGCAGCCAGGGAAAAAGTTGAGGAGATCGAAGGGAAGGTAAGTGAGCTGGCTCACTCAAGCGCCGAAACGCTGGCGGATAATAAAAACCGTTTAAAGAAAGCACTGGACGCCGGCATGGAAGCGTATCGGGAAGAAAAAAACAAGATTTAATTTCGTTGTTTTTTATGTAGAAACTGCTGGGGAGAAGAAGCATGTATCTGGAAATCGGTTTGATAATATTCGGTCTTGCGCTCCTGTTGCTGGTATTGTTCAGCATTCCGATTCTGCTGAAACTATGGCGTGCCGCTAGTGATGTCACGGTCACTTTGCAGACTTTGAATGAGCGACTGCCGGCAATCTTGAAAAACATGGAAGAGATTTCTGCCAATATGAATGATTCGACCACGGCGATCAATGAGCAGGTTCAAAAGTATGCAGACATGTCCCAACGGGTTCAATTAGTTGCGAACGAGGTTGTCGGCGGGTTGGAGGCGATTTCGCCGCTTGTGCTTCAATCCCCTTTCTTTCGAAAAATGACAAATGGGATTGCTTTGGTCAAAGGGGTAAGCGTTTTTTTTGATGTGCTGACCGGCAAGCAAAAGGCTTAGAACGAAATGGCCAGGATCACATTTTCTAATAAGGGGGGGCGTGTCGCCGTTTCCAAAAAGCCTTTGACACCCGAAGCGCAAAAATCCGTCGAAGATACTGTGCGGGAAATGAAAAACGCTGCCAAAACGCCCGGCGGCGAGGACTATCGGGAAAAATCCTTAAGCATTCACGGACTGGTCTGCGCCCGTTGCGGTCGGGATTTTTCAGGCGCGAACCGGCAGCTGTTGACCGTTCATCATAAAGACGGCAATCACCATTATAACCCCCCCGACGGCAGCAACTGGGAAAACCTTTGCGTCTACTGTCATGAAGATGCCCACAGTCGGGAAGTATTGTCTGAATACCTGGAAGGCAATGCTTCCAGCCGCGAAGCCAGCCTGGTATACGGAGAAAACCCGTCCTCATCGTCCGGATCGGAAAGCCTGCTGGCGCAAAAATTGAAGCAGGCCCTGCAAAAAAAATGAGGTTTTACCGCAGAAGAATATTAGAGTTGGTGTTTTCTTTTACCAGCTTATCGCCCACCGATATTCCGCAGTAAATGCAGCTGTAATCATACTTTTCGCCTTCGGGAAGAATCAGCAAAAGTCTTTTGCGCACCGGCACGGCGCACCCGCATTGCGGACAGAACAATTCCGTAGCGTCAAAGTCTTTGTAAGACGGTTTCACTATTTATTATCCTTTTCCGGTATTTTTTGCCAGTCGGCAAGCCACACCGTGGCTTCGCTGTCGCTGGGTGCCCGCCAGTCGCCGCGCGGGGAAAGCGATCCGCCGGAACCCACCTTGGGACTGTTGGGGACACAGGAACGTTTATACTGGGATGTTTTGAAAAATCGGGTCAAATACACGCGCAGCCATTCTTTGATTTCTTTCAGGCTGTAACTCACTTGCTTTTCCGGCGGCACATCCGGCCATGACCCCTGTGTTTTATCCTTCCAGGCACACCAGGCCAGAAAGGCCACTTTGGCGGGCAGATACCCGAAGCGGGTAATGTAGAAATTGTTGAAGTCCTGCAATTCATAAGGCCCGATGGTTGCTTCCGTTTTCTGATGTGGTTGATCATTTTTCTTTCCGGGAATGAGTTCCGGCGAAATTTCCGTTTCAAGAACAGCGAGGAGAATATCAGACACGTCTGCTGAAAACTGATGCGTTTGCGCCACCCAGCGGATTAAATATTGAATCAGTGTTTTCGGGACACTGGCATTGACGTTGTAGTGCGACATGTGATCGCCGATGCCGTATGTGCTCCAGCCCAGCGCCAGCTCGCTCAAATCCCCCGTGCCGACGACCAGGGCGTTTTTCATGTTGGCCAGACGGAAAAGATGCGCCGAGCGCTGGCCGGCCTGCACATTTTCAAAGGCGATATCATAAACTTTTTTCCCGCGGGCAAAAGGATGATTAATATCTTTGAACATCTGGATGCAGGCAGGTTTAATATCGACTTCATTGGCTTCTACACCCAGCGCATTCATCAATTGGAGAGCGTTGCGGTAGGTTTTATCGGTGGTTCCGAAAGCAGGCATCGTATAAGCCTTGACGTTCGTTCGCGGCAGGCCCAGCAAATCCATGGTCCTGGCCGCTACAATCAGGGCGTGCGTGGAATCCAGGCCTCCGGAAACGCCGATCACCAGATTCGGGATGCATGAGGCTTTCAGCCTTTGGGCCAGGCCCTGAACCTGGATATTGTAAGCTTCGTAACAGCGTTGGTCGCGCTTGCCTTGATCGGCCGGGATGTAAGGGAAGCGCGGGATTTCCCGATCAGGAAGCAGATGTCCCTTCGGGCATTCCACTTCAAATTCAATTGGACGAAACGCGGCAATTTTATCTTTATGATCCGCCGCATTCTGGCCGAAGGTAGTGAGCCGCATTCGATCCTGTGCCAGTCGATCCAGGTCGATGTCGGCGCAAATCATTTGTGCCGATGTGGAAAAACGTTCAGATTCCGCAAGCAGGCTGCCGTTTTCATAAATCATCGCATGTCCGTCCCAGGCCAGATCGGTGGTGGATTCGCCAAAACCGGCGGCGGCGTAAAGATAAGCGGAGACACAGCGCGCCGACTGGTTGGCGGCCAGTTGATGCCTGTATTCGGATTTGCCAATGGTGATATTAGAGGCGGACAGATTGCCGATGACCGTCGCACCGGCCATCGCGGCAAAACTCGAGGGTGGAATCGGCACCCAGACATCTTCGCAGATTTCAAAGAACAGTTTGAAGTTCTTTAAATTGGCGGCTTTGAAAATCAGATTTGCGCCGAAAGGAATATCTTTTTGCCCCGCCAGGGTAATGGAAGAGGACAGCGCCGCGGAAGCCGGTGAAAATTGCCGGGCTTCATAGTACTCCCGGTAATTCGGCAGATAGGATTTGACGGCAATTCCGAGAATTTTGCCCCGGTAAAAAAC
>CAYOPU010000022.1:0-19930 GCA_964405915.1 uncultured Smithella sp.
TATCTTACAGCCACATCGCGTATTCCTCACAGAACGCTGTTTATTGCCGCAAAGATGCCGCCCCGGTCATCTCTTTCAATACCTTTGCTCAAAATCTGGGTGAAGGCGCGATTACCTGCGTCGGCTCGGCCAATCCTAAAATTTTTCAGAATAATTTCATCGGCAATACAGTAGCCATTCAGAGCTTTTCGTCGATCTACATTGACGCCCGCTATAACTGGTGGGGCGTAGCGCCTCCCGATCCCAAGCTGTTCTGGCTGGGTGAAAACATCAATACGAAACCCTGGCTGGACAAAGAAAACCCCGACGCATTTAAGGAAAGTCACTGACATCAAAATAAAATCGTCTGGCATGCTTTCCTCCAATCGGGTTGTCTTTCCCGCCGCAAGCGGCGGGAAAGACAACCCGATAAAATTCAATAAATGATTGAACTCTAATTTATACGTGGTATAGATTCAACAAACCAAAAGTCATGTTAAAAGGAAAAACGACCGGTAACTTTTCGACAATGAAGGAGTTTTATAGGTGTTCAGTTTCTTGCCGGAAGACGATCACGACCAGGCTCTGAGAATCAAGCGGTTTCTCATGGCCTGTTCAGCATATTTGATATGGTGTTTTATCGTCACAGTCATTTTTTTACTTGGACTGACCTTGGTGCCGTTATATGTTGTGGTCGGCAGTCTTTCAGGAATTCTTGTTTACAACATCTCGTTATATGCAATATTCAGAACCGGATTCAACAAACGCTTCAAAGATCCGAGTTTGACCTTTCTCCAGATGCTGATCGCCACTTTTTGGACCATGGTGGTTTTGTATTACGCCGAGTCAACCAGAAGCGCCGCGCTCATTATCTATCTGGTCGTATTTGTTTTCGGGCTTTTCAAATTGAATGTCCGGCAGCTTCTTTTTCTTTCGGCATTTGCCGTGGTCAATTATGCAACAATCATCTTTTTTCTCTATAAAATCCATCCCGAATCCGTCAATATCAAAACCGACCTGCTCAACATTGTGGTTCTGGCGGTGGTTCTGCCCTGGTTTTCAGTGGTCGGAGGCTACATCACCAGGCTCAAGGCCAAGATTTCCAATTCCCTTTCCACGATCAGGCAGATGACCGACAATATTCACGACGTCATTTTCGTTTTGGATATGAATCTGCATTATACCTATGTCAGTCCGTCCGTAAAGACGCTGAGAGGATACGAACCGGAAGAGGTGTTAAAGCAGCAAGCGCCTTTTGATGCATTTACACCTTCCTCCGAGAAACTGGCCAAGAAGACGCTATCCGAGATTATGGAACTTGAAAAATCAGGGCATGATGTTCCCATCTCCCGGACGCTTCAACTGGAAGTCAGGCGAAAAGATGCAAGCACCGTGTGGACGGAGACGAAGGTTTCCTTTATCAGAGATAAAACTCAGCAACCGGTGGGGATTCTCGGCGTCATGCGCGACATTACCGAAAGGAAACGGATAGAACAGCAACTCAGCTATATGGCTACCCACGATACCCTGACCGGACTGCCCAACCGTTTAATGTTTAATCAGATTCTGAACCAGGCCATCCGGTCCGCGCAGCGTCATAAACGTCAGATGGCTGTTTTCTTTGTCGATCTTGACCGCTTCAAAACAATCAATGATACCCTGGGTCACGAAGCGGGAGACCGTCTGCTGAAGGAGATTGCCAGACGGTTCAGAAGGTCGCTGCGTTCTGTCGATGTCGTCAGCCGTCTGGGAGGAGATGAATTCGTCATGCTGGTCGAGGAAGTGAACGACTTGCGTGAAGCTGCAACCGTAGCTCACAAGCTGCTTTCCAGCGCCATAAAACCTATGGTTCTACTGGGTCAGGAATGCCGGGTCACCGCCAGCATCGGCATCAGCATATACCCCCAAGATGGACTGGACGAACAATCCCTGATGAAAAACGCGGACATCGCCATGTATTTCGCCAAAGAAGCCGGCAAGAATAATTATCAATTCTATTCCAGAGACATTGCTCAATCAAACGAACGGCTGGGCATTGAGTCAAACCTGCGCCTCACGCTGGACCGGAAAGAATTATCGCTGCTCTATCAGGCCAAGGTGGACTTTAAAACCGGTATGATCACGGGTGTGGAGGCCCTGCTGCGCTGGCAGAGCAAAACCCTCGGTTCGATCACCCCCGCGCAGTTCATCCCGGTTGCCGAAGTAACGGGGATGATCGTGCCCATCGGCAAGTGGGTGTTGAAAACAGCGTGCGCCCAGAATGTCGCCTGGCAGCGCCAGGGCCTGCCCCCTGTCCGCATATCGGTCAATTTATCGCTTCGTCAACTCATGGACGATCAATTATTAAATGATCTCAAAACCATCCTGAATGATTCGGGCATGGCGCCGAATCTTCTGGAACTGGAGATCACCGAAAGCATGTTAATGCACGATCCTCCACGCCTGATTGCGGTGCTGGATAATATCAAGAAACTGGGTGTGCGGCTTACCATTGACGATTTCGGCACAGGCTATTCTTCACTCACCCATCTCAAAAACTTTCCCCTCGACACGCTCAAGGTGGATAGATCCTTCATTCGCAACCTCCCGCTGGATTCCGGAAAAAAGGCGGTCACCGGGGCAATCATTGCCCTGGGAAAGACCCTGTCTCCTACCGTCGTGGCGGAAGGCGTGGAAACGCAGGCACAGGAGGATTTTCTGCGAGATCACATCTGCGATGAAATGCAGGGTTTTTATTTCAGCAAGCCGATCATGCCGGATCAGTTTGGCGATCTTCTGCGTCAACACAACCCCTCAGCGGAAAAGTTGAATAGCAGTGATCACCATCGTTTTACAGATTTCATAACGGGGAACGGTGCGTGATTTATTTCCGCAATGTCAGCCTGTCTTTTTTGGACAAGCAGCTGTTTAATGAGATGAACTGGACGATTCATCCGAAAAGCCGCATCGGCCTGGTTGGCGATAACGGCACGGGGAAAACCACGCTCTTTCGGACCATTCTTGAGCAGGTGCATCTCGATTCGGGCTTGATCGATATTCCCGACCGGAAGCAGAAAAAAATCGGTTATCTGCCGCAGGACCTGGTGGAACTCGACCCTCTGGGCCTGATCGACTATCTGCGGAAGAAAAGCGGGATTGCCGAACTGGAAAATTCCATCCGCGCCCTTGAACAGCAAATTTCCACCATCAAACCCAACACGCATGAATACAGCGAGCTGACCCGCCACTATGCCGATAAAACGGCTGAATTTTCCGCCCGTGACGGCTACGCCTTTGAAGCGCGGGCCAAACAAATCCTCAAAGGATTCGGCTTTCGCGAAAGTGACTTTATCAAAACCTGCGACTTGTTTTCCGGCGGATGGAAAATGCGAATCCTGCTCACCTCCATCCTGCTGGCCCGACCGGACATCATGCTGCTGGACGAGCCCACCAACCATCTGGATACGGAAAGCATGGAGTGGCTGGAAAGCTATATCAAGGATTATCCCGGAACCATTCTCGTCGTCTCCCACGATCATTTTTTTCTCGATAAGATCGCCACGCAAATTGCCGAACTGGCTAACCGTCAGATTCACATCTACAAAGGCAATTATTCTTATTATCTGGCCGAAAAAGACCGTCGGCTCGAAGCGCTTAAAAAAGAGATGGAACTGCAAAGAGCGGAAATCAAAAAAATTGAAGCGTTTGTGGATCGGTTCCGCTACAAGGCAAGCAAAGCCACCCAGGTGCAAAGCCGGATCAAAATGCTGGAGAAATTTAAAGACATAAAGCTTGCAGGCAGCGGCAGAAGCGTCGTCATGAACTTTCCGGAAGGCAAAAAGAGCGTGAAGGAAGTCGTCAAGGTTTCCAATCTGGGACACGCCTATGGCGATCTGACCGTTTTCTCCGGCCTGAATTTCTCTCTTTTCCGCGGCGATAAAGTCGCTTTCGTCGGCGTCAACGGATCTGGAAAATCAACATTGTCGAGAATTTTAAGTCTCTCGGAACAGCCCGCCACAGGGTCCGTGACATACGGCGACGGGGTCAACATGGCCTTTTTTTCGCAGGAAAGCTCGCAAAACCTCAATTACGCAAACACGATCTGGGAAGAAGTTAATACGGTCCCGACTTCCGCCGACGACCAGGTCAAACGCAATCTGCTGGGTGCGTTTCTTTTCTCCGGCGATGATATTTTCAAATCCGTCGGCGTTCTGTCCGGCGGTGAAAAATCCCGCCTGGCACTCTTAAAAATCATGCTGCTGGATACCAACTTCCTGATTCTGGATGAGCCGACCAACCATCTGGATATCAAAACCAAGGATATTTTCCAAAACGCGCTCATCCATTATTCCGGTACGGTGGCCATTGTTTCCCACGACCGTTACTTTCTGGATCATCTGGTCAACAAGGTCTTTGAACTCAAAGATGGCGCCATGACGGATTATCCGGGCAATTATTCCTACTTCATTGAAAAGCGATCTCAGCTGGCAGCGGTGGCATCACAAAACAGCAATGGCCTGCAGAAGGCTCTCGACAAGGCACAGTCGCCGAAAGACAAAAAGAGGATTGAGGCGGAAGAACGTAATCGATTATCGAAAATTAGAAGCGCATTGAAAAAAGAACTGTCCGCAACGGAAGAAAAAATCGCAAAACTCGAAGCCAGGAAAACCGCCAATGAACAAGCCCTGTGCGATCCGCAGACACACAGGGACCCGATTAAAATAAAAGAACTCAACATTGATTTGAAAGCCGTCGAAAATGAACTTGCGCAGTCCTACTCCCTCTGGACTGACCTTTCCTGCAAACTGGAAGAGGACGATTTCGTCAGCGGCTGACAGACCGTCGGGCGCTTTTTTACGCCCCGTCCAAGCCTGATCTCTCCATATGCTGATACCAGGTGGCCGGATCGATTAGAAATTCTTCCGTGGCCTTCAGAGAAAGCATGTGCTCCCGTTCGACCGAAGCAAGCATATTGAAAAATGCGATCTCTTTAGGGTCCGTGGATTGTTTTTCCAGCTTGGAATATAATGCGACACCGCGCGCTTCAAAATCGATGGCCGTGCGAACAGCTTTAAGTTCCTCATCCGTGCCGGTAATCCGCGCCGACTTTTTACCGGACATGGATTGCAGAATGGTCCCGGCTAATGATTTCTTCACTTTCAGGGGAATGGAGATCGGCCATTTCTTCTGCTCAGCCCATTTATCATGGAGTTTTCGCAGGACATCAAAATGTTCCTTTTCCTCATCGGCAATCTGCTTGAACATGTTCTTGCCCGCCATATTCTTCGTTTTCCGGGCATGGGCCAGGTAAAACTCACGTTCTTTTTCTTCATTTTCCAGCGCAAAAGCCAACGCATTCATTCTTTTATCCATGGAGACCCCCTTTGGCGGTTAATCATATTTGGAAGGCATTATAGAAGATATTACTGATTCAGGCAATACGTTTTTCTCGTGATGTTTTTCTCGCGCAATTTCTTCGCTTCTCTCGCAATAACGCGGTCCTGTTTTCTATGTGTCATTCGGGCTGCTGCATGTCCCAGACGTATTCCGTGAGATTGTTGCAAAGATCGGATATGCGCTCCAGATGCCCCAGCATTTCAACAAAGATGGGGCCGGCTTCCGGGCTGCATTCGCGCTGATGAAATCTTTTCAGATGATTCTCCAGTGATTCCTTGACCCGCACATCAACCTCCTCCTCACGGCAAATAACATCCTTCACCATGTCCATATTGAAATTTTCCAGCAGCGCCGACGCGTCTTGCAGGTTACGCTCGACCAATGCAACAATGTTCCGAATTTCCTGTTCTCCGCAATCGCTGAATTTAATTCTGCGCAGCGCCTGCTGCTCAACAAGAACACTGATCGATTGCATGTGATTGCCGATGCTTTTAATGTCTCCGGCCATGGCCGTATAGGTAAAGATCCGCCTGGAAAGCTCAGCGGATAACTCACGGCCCGATACTTTCCAGAGAAACCGGACGATCTGTGCCCGCAGATTGTTGACCACCATCTCAATATATACAATATCCTTGCGCTTCCCTATCGCATAGCAAGATATTAACACAATGGTTCTGGAAAACATGATTTGCACCAGTTTTGCCTGCCGCTGCAGCTCTTTCAGCACGTGATCCAGCGATTTGACCGGATCGATCAAAGCTTTGCGATCAAGATATTCCGGCCAGACCGGCAGCGCGTCGTCTTCTCCGGGCAGCACTTTCTTCATCAGCGCCGCAAAGGGGCGCAGGAAAAAAATAAAAATGGCGACAATCAGCAGGTTCAGTAAAAAATGAGCCCAAACAATCTGCTGGGGGACGCCGGGAGACAGATACCGCAGCATATCGACAAAAAAAGGCAGGAAAATAAGGCAGATCAATACACCGACACATTTAAAAATCAGGTGAGACACGGCGGTTTTTTTACCGCTGACATTCGCAACCATTCCCGCCAGCAGCGCTGTTACCGTCGTGCCGATATTGGCGCCCAGAACAACGGGCACGGCGTTTTCCAGTCCGATCAGGTCCTGTTGCGCCAGCACAGCCAGAATGCTGATCGGTATTGCGGAAGCGTGAACAACGGCTGTAACCGCCATCCCGAGTCCAATTCCAAACAGAGGATTTTTAACCTGAGCAAAATAATGAATAAAGGCCGGTGACTGCTTGAGCGGCGCTGCCGCCTGACTGATAATATCCAGGCCGAAGAAAATAAGGCCGAAATAGAAAACCATTTCGCCCGCGGTTTTCCATTTCGTCCGACGGGTCAGCCACAAAAGTCCTCCCATGGAAATAAAAACAGGAGAAAATTCCGTAAACCGCCAGACGACAAATTGCACCGTCAGGGTGGTGCCGATGTCCGCGCCCAGAATAATGGCCAGGGAGCTGTAAAAGCTGATTAAGCCGGCGCTCACCAAACCAATGGTGAGCGCCGTTGTTGCCGATGAACTTTGAAAGATGACCGCGGAACCGACGCCGGTGAGCAACCCATAGAAAGGTTTCTCCACGGCATACTTGACGAACTCCTTCATGCGCACATTCAGCACATGGCGAACGGCGGAAGAAAGGCGAATCATGCCGACCAGAAAAAGGATAACGCCGCTTGCGGCGATGAGAACTTCTTTCATTCCTTCGCCTTATCGATCGTGATCTCAATCAACTTTCTTGAACATCCTTCCCTTGGCGGCAAACGCCAGATATTTACGATTGGCATGCGACTCACCCGCAAAAGCTTCCTTTAAATCGTCTTCTGTCTTCGACATGGTCATCTCCTTTTCTTTTGTTTTCAGTCTTTTCCACCCGCGTGGAAGTATAGGGAAAACAGCAGGTCATGTCAATGGCAAACCAACCGCAAAGCAGTCGTGTCTCTTGATTGACCGGTGTACATGCCCGTCAATAATTTCTGCACGCGGGGCAGGAAACCCGACATTGTTTCTTCGACCCTAATGGTGTTTCGCCGTCTTTTTTCATTGTTTGACAATTTGTAAAACTTTAGATAAGAAACCTCAAACGAAGCTCCCCGCAAACCGTTGTTAAAGGCACATAAGATAACGTTTTAATAAAAAAACGGAAAATAATAATTTAAGAGGAGGGTATGCAATGCGTGAGTGTGTCATTATCGATGGTGTAAGGTCTCCTAATTCCCGGGCCCACAATGAAAAGGGATGGTTCAGAGCCAAAAGACCGGATGAAATTCTGACAAAAGTATATGACGGATTATTCGCCCGCAATCCCAAAGTGAAACCTGAAGATATCGAATCGGTTTTCGTCGGATGCGCCAATATTACCGGCATGCAGAACGATATCGGCCGTCTGGCCTGGCTGGCCGGCGGATTTCCCGAATCAGTTCCGACCAATACCCTGACCATGCAGTGTCCTTCCGGCATGGCGGCCACGCAGCATGCCGCCCGCGCCATTCTGTGCGGTGAAGGCGACACCTACATTGCCTCCGGCGTGGAAGACATGCAGAAAGTTTTCATGGCGATGCACATGGATTTCCCGCCTCGTTTGATGGAACGGTACAACATCGCGGAAATCCCCATGGGCAACACCGCGGAAAAGGTTGCCGACGTATACAAAATCAGCCGTGTGGATATGGAAAACATGGCTTTCTGGAGCAATAAAAAAGCGGACGCAGCCACCAAGGCCGGAAAATTCAAGAATGAAATCATCCCGATGGAAGGGTTAAAAGATGACGGTACGCCTTTTCTGGTGGATACCGACCAGTGGATCCGTGGAGACATCTCGATGGAACAGATGGCAACCATGAAAACGCCTTTCAAACCGGATGGCGTTGTAACCGCGGCGACTTCTTCGCCTCTGACCATCGGCGCCGCCGCCATTCTGTTGATGGAACGCTCCAAAGCCGACAAGCTGGGACTGTCTTACAGCATTAAATATGAAGCTGGCGCTTTAGCCGGTTGCGATCCCACCATGATGGGTATCGGCCCGATTCCCGCCGTCCAGAGACTCCTGGCACGCACAGGAAAGAAAGTCAGCGATATCGGTGTCTGGGAATTCAACGAGGCCTTCGCCAGCCAGGCATTAGCCTGCGTAAGAGAACTGGGCATCGCTCAGAACGCTCCTTTTGATAATGTTAATATCTGGGGCGGCGCGCTGGCACTCGGCCATCCGTTGGGAGAAAGCGGATGCCGCATTCTTGTTACCCTGCACGATATTATGAAGACTGACCGTAAAGATGCCCAATACGGCGTCGCTTCGCTTTGCGGCGCTTTCGGCAATGCCGGCGCTACAATGCTTAGCAGAGTGTAAAAACAAAATTTCTGCAAATACCCATTCGTAATCAATTTTATCAAGGGGGCTTTTCCAAAAAGCCCCCTTGATCATAACAACAGCGGCAAAAAACCTCTTTCCATATTTTCAGCGTCAAAATGCCGGATCTCAATAACAGGTGAAGCTGTGCAATTTTCTCTTTAAAAAAAATAAATAGTGTTATAAGTACCCTCCGACACACGTTACGACACAAGGCACACCAAAACACGACACATCGAAAAAGCAAAGTTTGGATATTAATTTTGATCAAAATGATAATGAAGGCAAGGACTGTTCAGAGCATTATATATTTGGTATTTTGCTCCCTATTCGCTCATCAGGCATGGGCTGCAGACTGGATATTCCATACTGCGTCCGTCAAAGGGGATATGTATTATAATAAAAGCAGCATTAAACAAGTCAAGAAAAACAGCCGTTATGTGCATACAAAAATTATCTACAGTGAAGATGAGAAGAAAGAGACCTTTTTAACGCTTAAAAGCATGGCGAAGGCGCCCAAAGATCCGGGCATGTTGAGTCATGCTTTGATCTTGTTTGAAGTTGACTGTCTAAACGAAAAAATGAAAGATTTTTTCACAGTTATTTATGATAAAAAAGGCGATGTTATCTATTGGTCAACGAAAGGCAACGCCGGTCAATGGAAAAATATCCGCCCCAATTCAGTGAATGAAAAACTAGAAAATATTGTTTGCGGAAACGATGTCGCTCCGGATAAAGCGGTTGTTGTTCCCGCTGTCACCGATAAAAAGCCGGATCAAGATCACAGGAAACAAAATGAGACAACCGCCATCGCTGAAGCCCCTGTCCTAAAGCTGGTGACTAAATGGCTGGCCAGTTGGCAGGCAGGCGATATGGACATTTACCGCAGTTGTTATGCGTCGGATTTCAAGGCAAAAGGAATGAACCTGGATGCCTGGATCGCTTATAAAACCAGGGTATCCCGGAAAAGCAAAAACATAGATATTAGAATTAATAAATTGCAGATAACCGCGGAAGAGAATTATGCCACTGCCATCTTTACGCAATATTACAGCTCCTCTATATTTAAAGATTCAGGCATCAAGAAACTGGAACTGAGGAGAATAAATAACGAATGGGGAATATACCGGGAAAGCATGTAAATATTCGGATACCCGATATCGTTAACGAAGAATTTTACGTTAATTCCTTATACAGGCTATAGTTTTCGCCATTGGCGACGCGGCGAGATCAAGCAGTATTCGCCCTCGGCGTTTTTCATCAAGGAAATTTATCAATGGCACAGCATTCCTATCGGCCTTAAAGCTGATTATTATAAATAAAAGATGGAACATCGGGGGAACTGCTGTTGTCAATCTTATGTTTAGCGGCATGATGACGGCCTATGGTTCAGAACTTTTGTCTGGCGCGCCCGATATTGATTTTAATTTAGGCAACAAATTAGGCTTCTATGCAGATATTCCCATCACTTACAAATTCACGGATCATTGGGCGCTTGTCGTAACACCTAATGAAGAAGGGGTTAACCGACGGAATCGGTTAACCCCCTGTTTTTAAAATGGTGCCGAAGACTGGATTTGAACCAGCACAGGCGTACACCCACTAGACCCTGAACCTAGCGCGTCTACCAATTCCGCCACTTCGGCACTGGGAAAGTGAACTATACTGAACCGTGTATCTTGTCAAGATAAAATCAGCTTGAATTTAATACTTAAAATGTTATGTTGCTGTGCTGACCGACTGAAATGATGGAAAAAAATAATGATTGTTTTTGAAGGAATTGAATCGATAACCCGGGATTTCCGGGGGGCGTTTGTCACCATCGGCAATTTTGACGGCGTGCATCAAAGCCATCAGCATATCTGCCGCAAACTGGCTTCCGAAGCAAAAAGCGCCGGACAAAAGTCGCTGGTGATTACCTTTGACCCGCATCCCAAGATGATCCTTCATCCGAACATCCGGCCTTTTTACCTGATTACGACAAGATCCGAAAAGATGGAAATGCTTGAGCAATGCGGCGTCGATGCAACGGTCATCATCACCTTTGACCAGCATTACTCCAGGACCACCGCCGAGCAGTTTGTGCAGGATTTTCTGTCGAAAAAACTGGCCATTACAAAAATCATTATCGGTCATGATTACACCTTCGGGCAGGCCAGGCAGGGTAATGACGCCTACCTGAAAGTCCAGGGACGAAAACTTGGTTTTTCCGTCGAAGTGATTCCGGCCTTTAAAATAGACGATGAAATCGTGAGCAGCACGCTGATCCGCAATTATATTCTGGCGGGCGATGTCCGGACCGCAGCGCGGTTCATGGGACGTTATTATAATGTTGCCGGAAAGGTGGTCAGCGGGGCGGGACGAGGCGCCGGTCTGGGGTTTCCCACGGCCAACATTGATCCGGAAAAGGAACTGCTGCCGCCTCCGGGTATTTACGCGGCATTCGTCACCGTGGACGGCAAGCGCTACATGGGAGCGCTCAATATCGGCGTAAAACCGACTTTTGAAGATTACACATCGACGTTTGAGGTCTTTCTGCTGGATTATGCGGGCGACCTGCGCGGAGCAAAAATAAATGTGCTTTTTGTGGAGAAGTTGCGGGACATTGTCAAATTTGACGGTCCCGAAAGCCTGAAGCGGCAAATCGCAGCTGACGTGGAAAAAACGAAAGAAATTTTAAAATCAAAAAAATAATTTTGGAGGAAATTTTATGTTAAAAATTGCCATCGTGGGCGCAACCGGCATCGTCGGTCAACAGGCGATCGTCAGTCTTTTGGGACATCCCTGGTTTAAAATCACCAAGCTTGTCGCCTCGGAGCGCTCGGCTGATAAGAAATATATCGACGCCCTGCGGGACGCCAACGGATCCATCCGCTGGTGGTGCCCGGAAGAACTGCCCGCGGACATCGCCAATATGATCGTGGAGGAAGCGGCCAGCTTTGATCCGACTTCCGTGGACATTATTTTTTCAACCATGGATACCGGGCCTGCCAAAGAGCTGGAACCCAAATACGCCAAAACCACCCCGGTCATCAGCACCGCATCGGCATTCCGCTATGAAGCCGACACCCCGATTCTGGTGGGCGGCGTCAACATGGATCATGCGGCGCTGCTAGCCGTCCAGCAGAAAAACCGCGGCTGGAAGGGATTCATTTCCCCCAAATCCAACTGTACCATTGCGGGTCTGGTGGTGTCGTTGAAACCGATTCTGGACAACTTCGGCGTCAAGCAGGTCGTGGCGACCTCGCTGCAGGCCATGTCCGGCGCGGGCAGAACCCCCGGTTTATCCGCGATGGACATGATGGAAAACGTTGTTCCTTATATCGGGGGCGAAGAGCCGAAGGTCGAAACCGAACCGCAGAAAATCCTGGGCAAGTTTACCGGCAGCACCATTCAAGACGCAGCCTTCGGGATTACCGCCACCTGCACCCGTGTGCCGGTCATTGACGGCCATCTGGTGGTCGCCTTTGTGCAGACGGAAAAACCCTGCTCGCCGGAAGATGTGAAAAGAGTCATGCGGGAGTACGGAAAAGACTTTGCCGAACTACATCTGCCCAGTTCACCCGCGCATTTGATCGATGTCACCGACGATCCGTTCCGCCCGCAACCGCGCATGGATCGCGACAAAGGCGGCGGCATGACCGTCACCGTCGGACGCATCCGCAAGGATCCGATTATTCCCAATGGCATCAAATACGTGTGCCTGGCGCACAACACCAAGCTGGGCGCAGCCAAAGGCGCTCTGCAAACCGCGGAGTACCTGGTTAAGAATTATCTGAAGCTAGTCTAGAGCTTCCCCATTCAGTCACGTGTTAGGCCGTGTCTTTTGGACGCGGCCTAACTCTTTCTATGTCAAAAGACCCATTTCCGAAAGGCTCTGCTGCGAAATTTACGTTCTATCACCCGACGATTTCCTGGCGCTTTATCAGAAAAAAACGATTACGAGTGTCTGAACACATCGGCCAGTCTCTCCAGCGTATAGGGCAAAGACAGTCCTTTTCGTCTGATATTGCCCCATGAAGCAGGAGGCGTTGATGAATACCGTGATGCATCCGGGGTTCAACCGATACTGAAATCCCTTGCCACATCCTGATTAAAAATGTATAGGGCACGATCATTTATTAAAGGGGTCTATATCCATGAAATCTATTCTGAAACGAATGGCATGGCTCTTTTTCCTGCCTGTCTTGTTGATTGCCCATTCTGCATGTGCAGAAACAAAAACCTCCATCAGGGAATATGTTGATCAAGCCAGGCAAGCTGTGACGGATTGCACCAGGTCCATCGAACGCAATCCCCAAAATGCTTCAGCTTATCATGACCGTGGCAATGCCTATCTTAATCTTGAAAAATATCGTGAAGCCATCGCTGATTACACCCGGTCGATTGAACTCAATCCCAACAATGACATGGTTTACAACAACCGTGGGTTTGTTTATAATCATCTCAGAAAATACCATGAAGCCGTTACGGATTGTACCAGATCAATCGCCTTGAATCCCAAAAACAACCTGCCCTACTATAATCGTGGCAATGCCTATCTTAATCTTGGAAAATATCGTGAAGCTGTCACTGATTTCAACAAATCCATCGACCTCAATCCCCAAAATGACATGGCTTACAACAACCGCGGGTTTGTTTATAATAATCTCGGAAAATATCATGAAGCTGTCGCTGATTATACCCGATCCATCGAGCTCAATCCCAGGAATGATTTAGCCTACACAAATCGCGGGTTCGTTTATCATTATCTTGGAAAATATAGCGAAGCTGTCGCTGATTTCAATACAGTCATTGAACACAATCCCAATAATGACATGGCTTACAACAACCGTGGGTTTGTCTATAATCATCTCGGAAAATATCATGAAGCTGTTGCTGATTGCACCAAGTCCATTAAACTCAATCCCAAAAATGAGCTGGCTTATGCAAATCGCGGTTTGGCTTATCATCATCTTGGTCAATACCAGGAGGCTGTCGTTGAGTACAACCGAGTAATCGCGCTCAATCCTAAAAATGATATGGCCTATAAAAAGCGTGGTTTAAATTATTGCATGCTTGGCAAAGAGAATGAAGCTGTGGTTGATTTCAATAAAGCACTTGAACGCAATCCGAATGATGGTTCCATTTATAACATGCGTGGCATTACCCTTACGAAACTGGGCAAGTATCAAGAAGGCATCGTTGATTTGAACAAAGCCATTGAACTCAATCCAGGTGATGCGCTGGCTTATTACAACCGCGGGACTGCTTATATGTATTACAGCAAACCTAATGAAGCCATTGCTGATTTCAATAAAGCAGTTGAACTCAATCCGCATCATGCTCCGGCTTATTACAACCGTGGATTAGTTTATAATGTTATGGGCAAAGAGCATGACGCTGTTGTTAATTTTAACAAAGCAATTGAACTCAATCCAAACGATGGTTCAATGTATAACGTACGTGGAATTACCCTTACGAAACTGGGCAGGCATCATGAAGCCGTTGCCGATTTCAATAAAGCAATTCAACTGAATTACCAGGATTGTTTGACTTATGCTTATCGCGGACTTGCTTATCGTTATCTTGGCAAATATCATGAAGCTATTCTTGATTGCAGTAAAGCGATTGAACTCAATCCAAATGAGGCGACTCTCCGCTATAACAGGGCCTGCATATATTCAATAATGAGCAAAACGGATAAGGCTATTCAGGACTTAAGTGAGGCTATCCAACTGGATGCCCGGTACAAAAATATGGCTAAGACGGATAAGGACTTTGATAGCATAAGAAATGCGCCCGCGTTCAAAAGACTGCTGGGCGAATAACCATCCATCCTTGAAGCGGCGCTGGATTCGTTCGGGCGTTCTTCATTGACAATATAATAATTTAAAGGTAACATGAAACAAAATGTAAAGATTATGCTTTGATCTTATCAAGCAACATTTAAGGGGGGGGGATTTGTGATGAAGAAGATATTTTTCGGAATTCTGATTGTGATGTTTTTATTTGTTTCCACCTGTCCGGTTATCGCGCAGACGGAACAGACAGAACAGGAGCCTTCTCCCGTCATAGCGCAGGCCGAACAGACCGTGCAGGAACCTTCCCCGGCAGCAATCCAGCAAGAACCGCCGTTTGGATTAAAATTTCTTGATGTTGTCCTGGTAAGACCTGAATGGTTAATCATTTCATCCATCTCTTCAGCCGCCTATCTGGTGATCGGTCTACCCGCCGCTGTCGTCGGCGTATCGGAGCCATTGGCAAAGTACATGGTTTACTGGCCATGGCGATATACATCCTGCAGGCCCATCGGCGACTTCAACAGCTATAAAAAAGATTGCTTTGTGTCAGACGCCGACATGCAATAGGTTGCCGCTTTACAAAGATGAAGCGTCTGGATTTGGCGGCGGAGACGACCGCCGGATTATGATGTCTCCGCATAGCGCCGGATCTCTTCGAGAAATATTTTCCCATACTGTTTCATTTTATGTTCTCCGACGCCGTTCACGCCCAGCATTTCGATTTCATCCCGGGGACGCGCCTCCGCCATTTCCAGGAGCGTCCGGTCGGAAAACACCACGTACGCCGGCACATTGTTTTCATCCGCCAGCTTTTTTCTCAAAACTCGTAGCCGCTCGAAAAGCCCGTCGGCCGCCGCCTGCTTTTCAGGAAACCGGGCCACGGTTTCGAGCTTCTTTTCCATTTCCATCGGCTGCGTCAGGAGGACATCCATTTCCGCTTTCAGAATTTTGCGGCTCAGGTCGTTTAACTTCAGCGTATAACCTTCATCATAAGCGATATCGACAAGACCGGAATTGAGCAGTTGAAAGATATACTCGGCCCATTCATTGTATTTGATATCGCGGCCGACGCCGAACGTTTTAATCCGGTCATAACCGTTTTCCCGGATCAACAGGGTATGCGAACCGCGCAGAATTTGAATCAGGGTGGTCATGTTGATTTTTTCGCCGGTGCGCGCCACAGCCGACAACGCTTTCTGCGCGATAATGGCGCCGTCGAATTTTTTCGGAGGATTTTTACAGACATCGCAATTGCCGCAGTCTTCCTTCGGCTGTTCATTGAAATAACTGAGCAGTATCCGGCGGCGGCAGATATCCGCTTCCGCATAGCGTTTCATGCGGTCGAGCTTGGCCGAAAGCAGTTCCTGTCTTTCGGGCGGCAGGTCTTTGAGCATGTCATAATGCGTTTTGACGTCGGCGTAACTGTAAAACAGCGCCGTATCCGCCGGCGCGCCGTCGCGCCCGGCGCGTCCGATTTCCTGATAATAACTTTCGATATTTTTCGGCAGGCTGTAATGAACGACCCAGCGGATATTCGATTTATCGATGCCCAGACCAAAAGCGATGGTGGCGCAGACGATCTGAATCCTATCGCGGATAAACGCGTCCTGAATTTTACTGCGCTCGGCATGATCCATCCCCGCATGGTAACAGGCCGCCCGATAGCCGCGAACCTGAAGCCTCGCGGCCACGTTTTCCGTTGTCCTGCGGCTGAGGCAGTAAATGATTCCCGGCTGATTTTTTCTTTTGGACAAAAAACGAAGGATCTGCTCAATGCGCTTTTGCCCCGAAAATACCGATAAGTTGAGATTCGGCCGGTCGAAGGAGGCGATAAACTGGTACTCTTCCGGGATGTTCAACTGCCGCAGGATATCCCTGCGGATCACACGGTCCGCCGTGGCGGTCAGCGCAAGCAGAGGAACATCCGGAAACTTTTCTCTCAGGATATGAAGCTTCAAATAATCAGGACGAAAATCATGCCCCCAGGACGAAATGCAATGCGCTTCGTCCACGGCAAAAAGAGAAATGTTCAGTTTCCGGAAAAATCCGATCGTTGAGGCGGCCGCCAGCCGCTCCGGAGAAATATAGAGCAGCTTGATGTCGCCATTCAGGCAGCGCCGCACAATCCGCGCGCTTTCATCTTCCGTGAGCGCGCTGTTGAGAAACGCCGATGGAATGCCGCTGGCGGTCAGTGAATCCACCTGGTCTTTCATAAGCGCAATGAGCGGCGAGATGACGATGGCCGTGCCGTCTTTGAGTAGCGCGGGAATCTGAAAGCAGACGGATTTTCCCCCGCCTGTCGGCATCAAGACCAGCGCATGTTTTCCGGCCAGAACATGATCGATAATCCGTGCCTGCAGCGGGTAAAAATTTTCATAGCCGAAATATTTTTTTAAAGCTTCCTGTTTTGTCATATCCAAGGATTGAAAGAAATCAACGCCCGTTTTCAGCGGCTGCGTTATCTTACATGGAACTTTTGAAGGGCTGCTTCAATATTTCTTCTGCTGGCCTGAATTTTATTGATGATTTCTCTTCCCGATTCTTCCGTTAAACTTTTTCTTGTTATTTCCTGTTCCAGGTCCCGGATGTAGCCGTCAAGCAGATGATGAGCATTTTTCGAAGCGGTTACAAAAGTTCGCAATTCCTCTATCAGCAGGTTGACTTTCGCCGCGAGATCCTTGAGATCGTCCCCCTTTCTCAATCTTACAACCACATTCAGATCTCCTGCTAACACCTGAGAGATATCTGTCTTTAGACGATACAGCGGTCCGGCAACTTTGTGAGTAATAAATATGCTCAATACAGAGAACAACAGAATCATTCCTCCGATCGCCGGCCAGACCGTGCCGTGGAGGAGGAGTAATGTTCTCGCTGCTTCAGTTTTTTCCGCAAGCGGATAATCAAAATAGAGGGTAAGCATGTATGGCGCGAAAATGATTACAACAAATATCAATGTATAAATCATCAGCATCAGGATGGTGAGCACTATATATTTTGTTTGAAACTTTTTTTCTATAAAATAGATTCTGCGCTTCATAAAATTCATATTTGACCTTCTTATTGAGTAATCTTGCCGCCCGATAACGTCAAGAGGGTATGATGGTCATCTCTTGCCCGGGCAGTCAGAACGTAACTTGATCCGCTGAGGGAGTAACTTTCGATGGAATAGAGATCTTTATTCATCTGGTCGCAAAGTCCGGAAGGAAAAACCCTACGCCCCTCATTATCGAAACAAGTGGTAAAATTGATGTTGCCGGGATATTTTCGATTATCCAGTTCATACTCCTCCAGCGATTTTTCAGCGCTATGGAGTACGCTCACGGCGACAGTAATTTTTGCCTTATTGATCTGACCATTGTAGATGGGAATAGCGATTGCGGCAAGAATGCCAATAATGAATACCACAATCATCAATTCTATCAGGGTAAAACCTGAACGACTGCGTATCATGCAAATGCAATATATCGCTTGTCCCTTTATGCTGCTTCTCATTCTGCGCTTGCCTCCAAATTTTTGATAAACACTCAAGCAAGTTCGATTTTGGAAGTCATAATATTCATGGCGAGCTATTTTTTACGTCTGTATCATATATTAAGTTTGCGTTCATCTGTTTTTTGATAATCATCGTCAAAAGCTTATCGATGCGTGAGAAATCATTTTTGATGATTTGCCGGAAGCTGCTCATCAACCGGATAAACCATGTTTTTTAAAGGAATCCCTCCTGATGCATCAAATATAATCCCTTCTTTTTCAAGGAGTTGCTTTTTCAGGATGCCGCCTCCGCCAAATTGGCCAAGACTTCCGCCGGCCCGAACAACACGATGACAGGGAATAACAAGGGGAAAAGGATTGTTCGCCAGCGCCGTCCCCACGGCTCTGGACGCACGCGGATGTCCGATCTTTGCTGCCAGGCCGGAATAGGCGGTCACTTTGCCACGGGGTATTCGGCAGGTCTGCTTTAAAACGCGGATTGAAAATTCCGTGAGCCCTGATAAATTCAGGATGGTTAAACTGAAATCCCGCCTCTTGCCTTTGTATAAATCAGCGATCAACTGATCAATGCCATTGGCAACTGTATGCGGAGTCTTTGTGACGGCGGGATAATCCCGCATAATTTTTTTTGTGATCTTTTCCTGGTGATCGGGCAGATAGATATGGTCCACCTGCGGCTTTCCACCGGCAAAGTTCCAGACCAGGCCGATTTCGTCTTTCCCGACTTTGATCACTTGATAAAACATATTTCTTCATCCCAGATGTTCCAACAATATCTTTACGCCGATGGCGATTAAAACCAGACCGCCCAGAATCTCCACTTTTTTGCCGAATATCCGCGCCAGGCCCTTACCGAAAACCATACCGACTGCGGTCATCAGAAAACAAACAACCCCGATGATCGCCGCCGGAAACAAGATGGGGGCTTTCAGAAGCGAAAAGCTGAATCCGACGGCCAGCGCGTCAATGCTGGTGGCAATCGACAGCAGGAGCAGAGGCCAGCCTCGCGTTTGATCGGCTTTTTCTCCGTCGCTCTCTTTTTCAAATCCTTCCCAAATCATTTTTCCGCCGATCAAAGCCAGAAGTCCGAAAGCCATCCAGTGATCAAAGCTCTGGATCATATCGACCACCGTTGAACCGGCCAGCCAGCCGACAAGCGGCATCACAAACTGGAAAAGGCCGAAAGCCAGGGCAAGACGCATAACCGGCGCCCACGATTTTCTGGAATTGGTTGCACCGATGCCGATGGCCACGGAAAAGGCATCCACGCCAAGACCAACCGCCAGAAAAATAATCGTCAAGATACTCATGGATATTGCCTGCTCACTGATCGTGTTTCAAAAAGAAATAAATTTTTTCCGCCAGTTCCTTACCAATTCCCGGCACACTTTGCAAATCCATAAGCAAGGCGTTTTGGACCTGGCGCAAAGAGCCAAAATGGGTCAGCAGTATTTTTTTACGTGCTTTGCCGATACGGGGAATTCTGTCCAGAATCGAGCTGAAATCATTTTTTTGTTTTACCTTGTGGTGGTAGCTTACGGCAAACCGGTGCGCCTCATCGCGCACCTGCTGCAAAAGCGACAGGGCAGCCGGCCAGTTCAAAAGATAGACGGCGTCCTTGCGTCGCGGCAGATAAATGCGATCTTCCGACCTTGCGGCCTTTCCCCGGCGCCTGCTTTTCGCGGCGGAAAACGCCTTTTCTTCCTTGGCCAATCCGATCACATCCAGCTTGATGCCCAGTTCATTTAAAACAGACAAAGCAACATTGAGCTGTCCTTTGCCGCCATCGACCACCGCCAGATCAGGCAGGGAATCTTTACCGGTAAAACGCCTCGTCAGCACCTCACGCATCATGCCGTAATCGTCCGGCTCGTCCATGGTTTTAATGCGAAAACGCCGATAACCCGATTTGTCCGGCTGGCCGTCCTGAAAGAC
>CAYOPU010000023.1:0-19580 GCA_964405915.1 uncultured Smithella sp.
AGCTCTGCGCATTGCGAAAAAGATGAAGGGCGGCAAGTGACATCGCCCTTTCAACCAGAAATCCTCAATTTTGATCGCCACAAAAAACTGAGCCTTAGGTAGGTGAATGATATAAAAGGACGCGTTACCCGGATGAACCAGATTGAATAATGGTTATGGCTTTGTGGTCTATGAAAGCTGCCGCGATCATTCCCATGCATTTCCTCTTGGGCAATGCTAATATCCAAGCACTTCTCTGACCTTTGCCGCCATATCTTTTAACGAAAAAGGCTTGGGAATAAATTGGACGCCTTCCTCCAGTATTCCCTGGCGAGCAATCACATCTGCCGTGTATCCGGACATGAAAAGGCATTTCATCCCCGGTTTGATGTCAAGGATCCTCTCTGAAAGTTCCTTCCCGTTCATTTCCGGTATGACCACGTCGATGATCAGCAGGTCGATGCTTCCATCATATTCCCGGATCAGTTGCAGCGCCTGGTCTTTCCCATTAGCCGCCAGCACTTTATAGCCCAGGTTTTCGAGCATTTCCTTGCTGAGTTCCAAAAGCGATTCCTCGTCTTCCACGATCAGGATTGTTTCTGTGCCTTTTAGGGTTTCCATTTCCGGTTTGTCATATGTGGTTTCGGGGGCCTCCATGCGGTAGCAGGGGAGGTAGATCCGGAATGTCGTGCCTTGACCGGGTTCGCTGTATACGTTGATGAATCCGGCATTCTGCCTGACAATCCCATACACGGTCGCCAGGCCCAGACCTGTTCCCCGGCCGTCTTTCTTGGTGGTGAAAAACGGCTCGAAGATGTTGGCCACGGTCTCCCTATCCATTCCGCAGCCGTTGTCGCTGACCGCCAGCACGACATATTCGCCGGGAATCCATTCCGGTCGGTCGGCACAGTATGCTTCATCGCATATCTTATTTGAGGTTTCGATCAGGATTTCTCCCGTTTTTTCAATGGCATCACGGGCATTCACCATGAGATTGGCCAGTAGCTGGTCAACCTGGGACGGATCGATTTTCACTTTCCACAGGTCGTGACCGGGATGCCAGCCCAGATCGATGTTCTCGCCGATGAGCCGCTGGAGCATTTTGAGCATACCAGTCACCATATCATTCAGATCCAGCACCTTGGGGCTGATCGTTTGTTTGCGGGCAAACGCCAGCAACTGACGGGTCAAATCCGCAGATTTTTCCGCCGCCTTCAGGATGTTCTGAAGAGACTTATGGATAGGCTCAGTCGGGGCAACTCTGTTCATAACCATTTCCGCATTCCCGATGATCACGCCCAGCATGTTGTTGAAATCATGGGCCACACCCCCGGCCAGCCGGCCCACGGACTCCATCTTCTGGGCTTGGACGAGCTGTATCTCAAGCTGCTTCCTTTCCGTTAAATCCACCATGGAGGCAACACGGTCCGTCGTCCCCGGGATGACGGCAATGTTCATAAAGAGTTCCCTGATCTTGCCTTGCCTGTCGATCAGGCGGAATTCATAAGAAGCGGGAGCTGACCGGGAATCAATTCTGCGCATCTTATGATAGGTTTTCATGCTTTCCAGGTCGTCCTGATGGATGAACGCCGTCCAGCTCATTTTTCCTTCCAGTTCTTTTTTTGCATAGCCGCACAAGTCGGCAAAGTTGTTATTGGCCATCAGAATCAGGGAGTCTTCAGAAACAATGATATTGGCCGTGGCCGTGCTTTCGAAAATCGTTCTATACCGCTCTTCGCTTGCCCGTCGCGCTTCTTCTGCATGCTTGCGCCCGGTGATGTCGATTGCCTGGCCGATGCTGTTCATTTTTCCATTCTTGTCAACCATGACGGAGACCATCATTTCGACATGGCGCATTTCGCCATCCGGACGAACAATTTCGATTTCATATTGATCGGGCACTTCCTCTCCGCGTTGCCGGCGGATGTAGCGATCCGTCACATACTGAAGCGAAGCGCCGGACAACACCTCACGAAAATTCAGGCTAAGCACCTCGCTTCTCGAGCGGCCCAGGATTTTGCACAGGGGATCATTCCCATAGATGAACTGAAACGAATCATCGATCCAAAAAATGCCAATCATGGCGTTCTCGGTCAAAAGACGGTATTGCTCTTCAGATGCACGGAGTTCCTTCTCTGCCTGCTTGCGCTCACTGATGTCGCGAAGAACTCCCCTGAACCCGATGGGATTGCCCTGTGTATCCCGCATCAGAGATATAGACCCCTCTGCAGGCAATTTGCCGCCAGCTTTCTTTTTCAACAGCCAGTCTATGCCCTTGACGGTTTCTCCTGTCATAAACACCTGATGATAGGCCTCGAAGACTTTTTGTTGATCCCCGTCATCCACATATTGGCGGTAGTTCATGCCCAACATCTCTTCCCTGGTGTAACCGAGGTTCCTCACGGCAGAGGCATTGAAAAATGTGTAGTTCCCTTTCAGATCCACTTCATAATAGGCTTCCTCCATATTTTCGAGGATAGTTCGGTAGCGCTCCTCACTCTGCCTGAGGCGTTCTCTGCTGGTTTTGAGCGCATCTTCCGCCTGCTTGCGCTCCGTGACATCGCGGGCCATGCCTCTAAATCCCATAGGCTGGTTTTTATGATCATACATCAGGCTGACCCAAGTTTCTAAATTTCTTCTGGTTCCATCCTTCTTCATGAAATCATATTCAAGCAGTCGAACAGACCGTCCTGTTTTGTATACTGCCGCGAAAACGCTTTGCACATGTTGATGTGCATCAGGGCTGATCACCTGCTTATAGTTCATGCGCATGAGTTCTGCATGCGAATAACCTGTTTCCGTAATCATCGCCTCGTTGCAAAAAACATAGTTACCCTTCAGGTCAACTTCGTAGTATGAATCATCAATATTCGCCAGAATTCCCCGGTACTTTTCCTCACTCTCCCGCAAGACTTCCTCCGTCCGCTTGCGGTCGGTAATATCGTGAGCCACAACTCTTGCTCGAACAGGCATGCCATCTTCAAGGTCATAATCGATGGTCATATTTAACCAGCGGATGCTGCCATCTTTCATCCGAATGGAATATTCCTGAGCATTAGAAACATTCCTGCCTTCTTTCATCAATCTCAACCGCTCATGAAAAATTTTCTGACTCTCTTCCGTAAATAGATCCCACGGACTCATTTGCAGGAGTTCTTCTTTGGAATAGCCGGTCATGGTGGGAATGATTTTGTTTAAGTTGATGAAACGGCGGGTTTTGTAATCAGCTTCATAGATTGCGACAGGGGAGTTCATCATGAGTTGGCGATATTTATTCTCGCTCGCTATGAGAGCCTCCTCCTTCTGCTTGAGCTTTCTTAACGCTTCTTCGAGCAACTTGTTCTTTTTTTCAAGATTTTCGTAGGTTGGCTTTCCAGTCATGGGGAAGCAATCCTCCCCTTGCCCGTAAGGCAGATTTCAAGTGGCCCGGTTTTCACTGTTTGCATATCGGCGTTTGTTTCCGACCTTTGACGCATCGTTTCTCGTTTATGTCTGAATATTGTATTTTATGCTGTTAATAATCTAGCATAAAAAAAAGATTTTAAAAATAACATTTCAGGGAAGGCGCCGTTTGGAGGTGAAGCCACCCGCGTTTTGTAGATGACGGCTTCTGGCGGATCTATAGCGAGCAGGTGAAAGAGAAAAGTACGCAGCAACCGGATGAACCGTAAATGTTCAGGGATTGCCTGAATCATCGGAACCATGTGATGTCCAGAGGGCATCCTTTTTTTTCGGCTTCAGAAAACGCCGGGTAAAGCGGGAAAAACGCCGGGACAGAGGAAGAGCATCATTGATCTTTCCCAGAGACTCACGGGCAGCTTCTTCTCCGGCTTTAATGAGATTATGCGACCGGCTGAAATCTGCCCAGTGGAGGTCTCCCACCGCGGGGCGGATAATGACATCCGCGTGTTGAAGTTCGGCTGCTTCCAGCGCATTGGCCGTAATTTCACCGGCCCGGTAAACAATATCTTTGGCCGTTTCGATGATGCTGTTCACGGGCAGCTCACGGTCCACCATGACGGCAATAACCACGTCCACGCCGGCAGCCCTTGCCGCATTGACCGGCACTAAACTGGTCACGCCGCCGTCAGACAACAGCCAGTCTCCATGCCGGACAGGCTGTACCGCGCCGGGAACAGAGCTGCTGGCCAGCACCGCCTGACGCAGCGAGCCTTCTGTTAAAACAACCTGTTTGCCTGTAATCAAATCCGTGGACACGGCGCGAAACGGGATGCGCATTTCACGAATGTCAATATCCGGCAGCAGATAATTGATGAGCCATTGGAAATCTTCAACAGGAAGGATGGACGGACTGAATAAGGCCCGAACCAGGTAATATTTTTTTTGCGCAAAAATTTTCGCTTTTTCAACAATACTTTTCTGACCCGGTGAAAACGACTGGCCGATGGACTTGATGGCCGATTCCTCAAATTCAGCGCTCTTCAGGTAGGCATCCACTTTTGCCGTGATGTCCCGCGTGGTCAGGCCAGCAGCATAAGCGCCGCCGATCAACGCACCCGCGCTGGTTCCCGCGATCAGGTCAATTTCAATGCCTTCCTGCTCCAGAACATTGAGAACGCCGATATGCGCCAAGCCACGAACACCGCCGCCGCCCAGAGCGAGGCCGACTTTTTTTCCGGTCCATCTCATGTCTCGTTATCCCCCCAATTTCCTGCCGGATGTAAAGCATTCCTTATCGTTTAGCAATGCCCCGGACGGATGTCAACCGGATACCGAATGACCGGGTGTTTTTTCCGATACAACATGAAGCAGCCGAAAACTATGTCAACAGCTTGAGAAAAATCGTCGCCAAGGTCAGGTATGAAAAGAAGCCAAAAGCATCTGTAAAGGCTGTCAGCAGAATATTGGAACCCAGAGCGGGGTCAAGATCAAGCCTTTTGAGGACAAGGGGAATCAGGACGCCCACCATCGTTCCCATGAAAACGCTGATGATCATGGACAGGCCAATGACAAGACCCAGAACGGGGATGCCCTTCCAGAAATAGGCAATGACCGCAATAACAAGGCCTACGGCAATGCCGTTGGTTATCCCCACGGCGATCTGTCTGAGCAGAACACGTCTGGCATTTTCAAAGGTGATTTCTCCCAGCGCGATACCGCGAATAATCAGCGCCAGGGTCTGGCCCCCCGCGTTGCCTCCCAGGCCGGCGATCACGGGCATGAAAAAGACCAGCGCAACCATCATTTTAATGGTATCCTCGAAGAAACCGATGACCAGCACGGAAGTCAGGGCTGTCAGGAGATTGAGGTAGAGCCAGGGCAGACGTTTTTTGACGGAGTCAAGGGTCTTGTTGAAAATGGTATCGTCCTGCCCCAGACCGGCGATGCGATACATATCTTCCGATGTTTCTTCCTGAATGGCGTCCACAACGTCATCGATGGTAATACGCCCCAGCAGATGCTGCCGCTCATCCACAACGCCGATGGACACCAGATCGTATTTTTTGAAAAGACGCGTCACTTCTTCCTGATCCATGGTGGCGGGCACACTGGGAATGTCTTCGTCAATCACATCCACAATCGGCGTGAAACGCTTGGTGGTGATCAACCGCTGCAAGGGAACGGCGCCGACCAGTTTGTCTTCTTCGTCAACCACAAAAATATTGTGGATATTTTCCATCTGGTTATTGGCGTCCACAACCGCCTGGAAGGCGTCGTTAATGGTTGCCTGTTTCCCGACGGAAACCAGTTCCGACTGCATGATACCGCCGGCGGTATCCTCGGGGTATTTGAGCAGTTCCTTAACATCCTGGGAGTCTTCCGGTTCGATGGCCTCGAGAACGGCCCTGGCCTGATCATCCGACAGTTCGGCGATGATATCCGCCTGATCGTCCGATTCCATTTCTTCAATAATATCGGTGAGCTGTTCGTTGGACAGATCTTCAATGATCTGTTCTCTGGAGTTATCTGAAAGCTCCAGAATAACGTCGGAGGCTTTTTCCACATCGAGCAGTGAAAAAAGATGCAGCCGGTCTTCTTCATCGAGTTCGTCGATCAGATCGGCGATATCCGCCGGATGCATGTCGGAAAAGAGATCGATGATGTCAAACTCAAGGTTATGGGCAATAAGCTCCCTGAGGGTCTTTAGCATCGTCATCTCTTTTTCCTTGGCTTTCGTCATAGGGCTGCCCTGTTGTGTTACAAATGGATCGGCGGTTGTATTGCCGCCAGGTGATCGCCTTCATATAAAACTTTTTCCAGAAAAAGCCCGGAAGGCGGCGCTGTATAGCGGGCGGGAACATCGGAATAGCCATGGAGCATTCGCTCCAGGTCTCCGGCCGTGACATTGCCGCGTCCGGCTTCGACGGTCATTCCCACGATGCGCCGCACCATTTTCCACAGAAAATGAGAGCCGACCAGACGCAGCGCGATGATGTCGCCAAATTCCTTCAGCAAGACGGATTCGATATCCACCTGGGTTGACGTCGCCTTGTCCATTCTCTTGTCGGAAAAAGACGCAAAATCATGAAATCCCTGAAAAACGGCCAGCGCCTGCTGCATCTTGCCTGTATGAAGGTTGTCTTTGATCCACCAGACATACTTTTTGCCGAAGGCGGTGCGTCTTTTGGCAATCAGATACAGATAACTGCGGCTTGTGGCCGAATGGCGGGCGTGAAAGCGCGCGTGAGCATTTTCGACAGACAGGATATTGATGCCGGCGGGAAGCAAATCGTTGAGACCGATGCGCAGGGTCTCGCAATGGAGTTTACGGCCGCATTCCAGATGGGCCGATTGCCCCAGGGCATGCACACCGGCGTCGGTGCGTCCCGCTCCCTGAATGTCCACGGGCGAATCCAGAAATTTTTGAGCCGCGTCAATCAAAACACCCTGAATGCTTCTGGCGTTTTTCTGCGCCTGCCAGCCGCTGTAATTGGTGCCGTCGTATTCCAGGATGATTTTATATTTCATTTTAACGGTTTCTCCTGCATGGCAGGATCAAGAATATTCATGGCGGCAATATTGTCGAGCAAAGAACCGGCTGCCGAATCAGCATCCCGCAACTCCCGTCCCGGCTGTAGAGTCGTAATGACCGCCTGCCCGATGATCTTCCGTCCTTCGCGCCCCTGCAAATCTTTTGTCCGAACACCCCAGGCATTATGAAAGATGAGCGCCCGACCGTCTTTCTGGCCGATATACAGCATGACGTGGCCCTTGCGCCACAGCAGGCTCAGATAAGGGATTCCCCTGGCAATGATGGTTTTTTCTTTTTCTTCAGCCGGAAGCCCCTGCAGATCGATATAAAAACCGGCTTCTTTTACCTGGTCTGCCGAGTGCCGGGGCAGCCAGATCCCGAAAACGGCAAAAAAGTCACGGGTCGTGGAGGAGCAATCCCGGTTGCCGTAAAGTCCGCCCCAGCCATAAGGCTCGCCGATCATTTCATTCGCTATTCTGGCCGCATTGACCCTGTTAAAGCGCAAGGGCTTTTCGGCAGCAGCCTCCACGGATACAAAACCGTTTTTGATCACCGCCTGCCCGGTTGGATCGGCCACGGCAATCAATACCTGCATCTTATCCGCCGCGATGTCTGTTAAAGGGAAAATATGTCCCACCGACGCCCGTACCAGAAACCCGCCTTTTTCGTCCAGAACGGAGGTATAATCGCGGAGAATCGCCGCATAGCGTCCTGATTCCCATGTTTTCACAAACTCACCGTTTACGGCGGCGAAATCTTCAGATGGAATCCAGCCATACGTAAAAGAAGTCTCCACCAGCGCCCATGATTTATCCGCGCTGAAATGACAGACAAAAACCGGTGTATGCGCCGGCACGGAAGAACGCTGCAGATTATCAAATGGCCAGGCGTCACTGTCGCCATCCTTCGCGTAAAAGTGAGGCTTGCCGGTGGGCAGGACCCGCAAATCGGTATTCCGAAGAGTAATCCCGCGATACAATGCGTTGGGGTAGGTGTTCAGCGAAGCATTGTATCGCAGCTTTTTCAGCCAGGAAGGCGCATGCCGCTTTTTGTTTTCGCCATATCCCGGTTTAGCGGCAAAATCCTTGAAATCCTGCGCAACTCTATCCGGCTGTGCGTGCAGCGGATTTTTCTGATGCCAGACTGAAAAATAAATAATATTATAATCTTCATCCATCAGGGCTTGATTTGCCGCGCTTAACGGCTCTTCGCTTTGCGCGGTGTCGGTAAGATACGCGGCATGGTCCTGACGCAGCTCCCGAACATCGCCAATCGTATCCGCTACGGCAAGACAACCTGCCAGAATAAAAGGAATAACAACCGTTAAACCAAAAATTATTTTCATAAAGATATCCTGAAATTTTATTTACGGCCCTGTATAATCTTTTTTTACACATCAGGCAAGGTAAACGGTTTGCTGATTTCATCATCATTTTATTTTGCATTCTGAGGAATTTCGTGTAAATTACAGCCATAATATCTTGGGCATTTTATAAATTTGTAGTATAAGCTCGGCGTTGATCGAATATTAAGCATAAGGAGATATCCATGCAGACCTTTGTTCCCAAAAAGATTTTTTTTACCAAAGGCGTGGGCACGCACAAGGATGAGTTGCATTCCTTTGAGCGCGCCTTGCGCAATGCCGGTATTGAAAAATGCAATCTGGTTCAGGTGTCCAGTATTTTTCCTCCCGGCTGCAAGATGATTCCCAAGTCGCAGGGGCTGAAACATCTGATTCCCGGCGCCATCACTTACTGCGTCATGAGCCGTTGCTGCAGCAATGAACCCAAAAGACTGCTCGCCGCGTCGGTCGGCTGCGCGATCCCTGCGGACAAATCATCGTATGGCTACATCAGCGAGCATCACGCTTTCGGCATGACCGAAAAACAGACCGGCGACCACGCCGAAGACTTAGCCGCGGCCATGCTGGCTTCCACCCTGGGCATTGATTTTAATGTGGATGAGAGTTGGGACGAGAAAAAAGAAATTTTTAAAATCAGCAGCAAAATTGTCCGGACGCTGAATGTGACCCAGTCGAAAATCTGCATCGATAATAATTATACGACAGTGGTTGCGGCCGCTGTTTTTGTTTTCTGATGGATGGCGGACTTTTTGTAGAAAAAAACCCGTTTTCATGCTTATAAGAAGAGCAAACGCAAAATAGCCGGTTTCAATGAGGAGGTAAACGATGGCACAAACCAGGATTATGGATCAGGCAGTTCACGCAATAACTGATAAAGAAGGCAAATATCTGACATTTAGTCTGGCGGGTGAGGAATACGGAATCGGCATTCTGAAGGTAAAAGAAATTATCGGGATTATGCCGATTACCGTCGTTCCTCAGACGCCTAAATACATCAAGGGCGTTATCAACCTGCGGGGCAAGGTAATTCCCGTGATCGATTTGCGTCTGAAATTCGCGATAACCGCTGCCGAATTTACGGAACGTACTTGCATCATCGTGGTCGAGATCACGGCGGCAGGCCGGACGATCCTGATGGGCATTCTGGTGGATTCCGTTTCGGAAGTCCTCAATATTAAAGGCGCCGATATTGAAGCAACACCTTCTTTCGGCACCAAGCTTAACACGGAATACATTCTGGGTATGGCCAAAGCGGGGGAGAATATTAAAATTCTGCTGGATATTGATAAAATTCTGTCCGTTGAAGAACTGCAGGCAGCGGACAGTGTCGCCCCTGATCAATCGACTTGAGCGCCACGCACCGATATTGTTGAAAACAGATAGGGTTGAGGGATGAAAAAAGAAATACCTGAGCTGAAAATGCAGGATGTGGGCGGCGCCGATCTGTCCTATCTTTATTATGACGGGAGCATGCGTCATCTTCTTTTTGCCCATGCCACCGGATTCCTGCCCTGGCTGTGGCATCCGATTATCGAAGGCTTCACGCCCGAATACTCCGTCTGGGCGCCTTATGTGTGCAATTACCGCTCCTGCGAACCGGAGAAAGGCGGATTGAGCTGGAATGTGATCGCGGAAGACATTTCCACCTTCTGCCGTGCTCAAAAAATTGAAAGCCCCGTTCTGGTGGGGCATTCAATGGGAGCGACGGTGCTGACGATTGCCGCCGCCGCTTATGGCCTCAAGCCGCGCGGCATGGTTCTCATCGAACCGATTTATCTGCCGGAGGAATTTTACAAAACGAAAATCAGCCTGCAGGATCATCCGCTGGCTTCCAAGTCCATCAAAAGAGTTAATGCCTGGCAAAACGAAGATGACGCCATGTCTTATTTAAAATCGCGTACATTTTTCTCGGATTGGGACAGGGAAATTCTTGATCTCTACATGAAATACGGCATGGAAAAACTGCCTGAGGGAAGCATGCGGTTGACCTGCGCACCCGAAAGCGAAGCGGCCATGTTCATGGGCGGCTGGAGTAGAGATCCCTGGCCGCTTTTGCCGCAAATATCCTGTCCTGTCCTGCTCATCGAAGGCGAAAAAAGCTCCAACATCGGCCTGGTGGATATCCGGCGGGCGGTCTCGATGCTGCCGAAGGGACAGTATGGATCGGTAGCCGATGCGGGACACTTGATTCCCATGCAAAAACCGGCCGAGACTGCCTCCCTCATCCGTAAATTCATTCAAACGCTTGCCTGAAATAAATTCCGGGAGATTAAATCATGTCCAGTCCTGACATTATCGCTTTCTGCAATCAAAAAGGAGGGGTCGGCAAGACGACCTGCGCCCTTAATGTCGCCGTCGGTCTGGTGCAGTTGGGAAAAAAAGTTCTGGTCATTGACTTTGATCCGCAGGCGCATCTGACCTGTTCTCTGGGGCTGGATGCCCATGATTTAAAAAAAACGATTTACGCCGTGATGAAGGGAACGGCGCCGCTTGCCGAAGCGGTCATTGAGAAGGCAGACATGCTGGTTCTGCCGGCCAATCTGGATCTGTCGTTGTTGGAAGCTCAAATGGCCAACTTTCCCCAAAAAGAAATGGTTCTGAAAAACAGATTATCGGCTGTTTCCGGCGTGCAGTTTGTGATTATTGACTGTCCGCCGTCCTCGGGTTTACTGACCGTGAATGCTCTGGTCAGCTGCCGGGAGGTTTTTATTCCACTGCAGATGGAGTTTCTGGCGCTCAAGGGCATGAGCAGGCTCTTAACGCTCATTGAAGACGTCAAAAAGAAATTCAAACAGGATACACCGACCTATCGGGTCATTGCCACGCGCTTTGACGGGCGCAAGCGGCTCAACAACGCCATCATCGACAAAGTGCGCGATCGGTTCGGCGCACGTGTGTTCAATACGGTCATCCGCGAAAACATTGCCGTGGCCGAAGCGCCCAGTTTCGGCCAGTCCATTTTTGCATATGCTCCCAAAAGCCATGGCGCGGAAGATTACCTGGCGCTCTGCAGGGAAATCATCCGTAAAAGACCTGCCGTCTAATTGGACCCGCTATGGGCAATGATTTCATGGAATCATGACGTTCTTGAAAATAGCCGCCGCAATAGTGTGAATCGCGGCATCATCGGGAGATCGGATCCGTTCCCCCTGTGAAAAAAAGGACACGGACTCTTCACCTGCTTTTTGTGTAAAGGAATACAAAAAAGAAGATGTTGTCGAACCGGATAGTGAAAAGGCAGTAAAATTTTTTTACAGTTGAGGTAGGAGACGTCATGAAAATGAGCGATCATGCAATTTCTTTCATCCGGGTGATCTTTGTTCTGTCTTTGATGATGTCCATAACAGGGTGCGCAGTTTCACGCTCTGAACAATACCGCGATCCTCTTGCGGGCATGAACATCCAATCTTCTGCTCCTGCTTATCCCCATCTTGTGCTGGCCGTGCTTATCTCGGAAAACACCAAAAACACCATAGAAGATGGTCGCCATGGCCGGTCCTGGAAAACAGCAGAAGAACTCGAGCAAATGCTGGAGAAGGACATTGATGTCTATCGAAAGAATTTCAAGGCTGTCGTCAGGATAGAAAAATTTGAGGATGCCGCCGCCAGCAACGCCGATTTGGTCGCCGTAATCGATTGGGTTGCCGCTATCGGAGATAGCGCAAAATCCGATAAGCGTGCGATCTTTCTAACATCGGATAAGCAGCCCATTGATACCATTAAAGGTCAAGGCAGCGAGCCCGTCGGTGCATTTGCCGGCCCCGGCAGCTTCAGGAAAGCGACTGAACGGGCTGATGCGGCAGCCAGAGCTCAACTGGCATCGGCGCTCAGCAGTTCAGTAAAGTTGTCTGAATTCAGCAAGTCTCCATCCGGCATATCCGGCACCCTAATCGCCGGGAATCAGCGGAAGACGGCAGTCCATGTCCCGGGAAAAACGACCGTCAAATCCGATATTGACGAACTTCCTTTATCTAAGGCAAAATCAAACAAAAACGCCTATGCCATGGTCATCGGCATTGAAAATTACCGCCAGAAACTTCCCAAGGCGGACTTTGCAACGGCTGATGCAAAGACATTCACGGAATATCTGACCAGGGTGATGGGCTATCCTGAAGAAAACGTCATCACCCTGATGAACGAGCATGCCACCTATACCGATCTGGTAAAATATTTTGAAAAGTGGTTGCCAAATAATGTGGAAACCGGCAGTTCTGTTTTCATCTATTTCTCCGGACATGGAGCGCCCGATCCGAAGACGGGAGGAGCTTATCTTGTGCCGTATGACGGCGATCCGTCTTTTATTGCTGAAACTGGTTATTCGTTGAAGAGAATGTATGACTCCCTGGAAAAATTACCCGCCAGAGAAATCATCGTTGCGTTAGATTCCTGCTTTTCCGGCGCCGGCGGCCGGTCGGTCATTGCCAAGGGTGTGCGTCCCCTGGTGATGAACCTGCAGGGCAGTCTGTCCCTTTCCCGGAATATAACCGTTTTGTCCGCCTCCTCCGGCGATCAAATCAGTGCGACGTACGATGAAAAAGGGCACGGTCTCTTTACTTACTTCCTGCTTAAAGGCATGAAGGATGAAGATGTCATCAGGCAAGATGGCTCCATTAAAATGGTTGATCTTTTTAGTTACATAAAACCTCAGGTCGAGCGCATTGCCCGGAAGAAATACAACAATGAACAAACACCGCAGTTGATCGGGGCGAAAAAATAGGATCGTCCGGGGTTGCCAATCGTGGCGCATGGTCATGGCACGACGCGCCCATCTTTACAGGGGTATCTTTTCTTGCTTTGAGAGATTTGAATTTCTATGCTTTCTGTCATGGCGAGGTGCGCCGCGCCGTGGCAATCTCATGAATTATCGAATGCTTATGAGATTGCTTCGCTTTGCTCGCAATGACAACAGAGGTGTTTTTCAAAGCGCTTGCTTTGTGATAAAGAGTTTTGCGGAAGGGATTGAAATGGCATACGAAACAAAAGATACCGAAATACCTGCAAAGCTCGCGGATTATTTTGCTGCAGAGTCCGGTGTCTTGCTTGTTTTCCTCTTCGGATCGGCGGCAAGCGGGATGATGACGAAGGACAGTGACATCGACGTCGGGATTCTTTTTGAAAGCCGGCCGGATGTTTTTGAGGTGCATAAGCTGGCCGGTCATTTGAACGCGATGTTTAAAAGAGACATTGATATAGCCGTGCTGAATTCTGCATCGCCGATTTTAAAGATGCAGGTCTTAAAAAACGGCGTTCTTGTTCATGCAAAAGATAAAAAGTTTTATAACCAGTTCTACGTGGATACGCTTAATCAATACGATGATTTAAAACAGACGCGCAAAATTTGTGAAGACAGTATTCTGAAAGGAAGAATTTATGCCCGATAAGGATATCGTTTTGGCAAAAGTTGCTTCCATCCAGAAATGCCTCAGGCGAATTCATGAGATTACAGATTTGAAACCTGACGCCTTGGATGACATCAACAAGCAGGATATTTTTGTCTTGAATCTCCAGAGGGCCGTGCAATCCGCCATTGATCTTGCCGCGCATATCATTGCCTCGGAAGGGCTGGGGATGCCGGATACGATTAAGGATAATTTTGTAAAGCTGGAACAGGCGGAAATCCTGAACAAGGATTTATCCCAAAAGATGCAGTCGATGGCGGGCTTTCGAAATGTTGCCATCCATGACTATCAGGCCATCAATATTGAAATTCTAAAAACGATTCTGACCCGGCACCTCAAAGACCTCGAAGATTTTTATGCTGGTATTCTTGTGCATTTTAATTTTGCGAAACAGTAAGGAATGCCAAATACCGAAATTGATCTTCACGGAAAGAAATAAATACAGTCTCCGAAAGTAAAATTTATGAGAAAAATATTTTTTCTGCTTCTCGTGTTAATGTTCCCATTGGTCAGTTTTGCGGCTGAGAAACCGGTCTGGGTAACGGTGGAAGGGGAAGCGCTGCAGGGAGAGCTGGATACCTTAAAAGAGGTCAAAGGCAGAGCCAGGCGCGACGCCCAGGCAAAAGCCGTCGAACAGGCCGTGGGGGTTTTCATTAAATCGCATACGCTGGTCTCCAACAGCCAGGTGGCCGAGGACCTCATCTATGCCGCGGTGCGAGGGAAAATTACCAAAGAAAAAACGATTGCCGCGGATTGGGACGCTCAGGATCGGCACCTGTATAAAATAACGATCAAGGCCCTGGTCGAGCCCGTCTATCCGGAAAAAGGCGAAGGCCTGTCTGCAAAGTTGTCTCTTTCCAAAGCTGATCTTAAAGAAGGCGATGATGTAAAAATCTTTTATTCCGTCAACGAAGATGCTTACGTCTATTTATTCTCCATTGCCGCGGATGGTTCCGTAACACTCCTTCTGCCCAATGCCAATATGCCCGATAATTTCACCCGGGCGGGCAAGGCAAATCAATTTCCGCCGGCAGACAGCCTGATTCAACTGAAAGCCATGTTTCTGCCCGATTATAAGGGTAATTTTGCCGAGGAAAGAATAAAAATTGTTGCCACGCGAAAACAAGAAGCGTTGCTTCCCCTTGGTTTTAAAGAAGGCATTTTTCAGGTTTATGATGAAAAATCAACGGGAATGATTGGCGATCTTGTCCGGCGGTTAAATCAGCTTGAAATTTCGGACTGGACAGAGGCCAGCGCTGTGTATCAACTGAAAAAATAGAAAATGAGATTCATCCGGTTGACGCGTCATTTTGTCTCATTCACCTACTAAGAAATGGTTTTGAAAATTCGTTACTTTGTTAATTATGATTTGAAAGGTGAAAATAAAAATTCAGCCGATGAGCTTTCTTTTTTGCTGTTGGTACTCCTCCGCGGTTAATGCACCTGAGTCTTTCAAATCTGATAGTTTTTTCAGCTCATCGGCCACTGACATTTGTTGGCCAGTTTGTCGCATTATAGGAGCGTTTGCAGACTGAGCCTGTAACTTATCTTCCATATCCGCTCTTTTAATCAGAACTTCGACAAGTCCATGGCACTGGCGTGCCGTTTGAAGCGCTTGTTGGTAAATTGGTTCGTCTTTTTTTGTTTCTTTGTTCAGGAAGGTGATATCAAAAATAGGTTGTTTTGTATCGTTAACTATTAGACGAAGATCGATCTTGCTCACAGTTCTTGTGCTTTTTGTTTTTCCAGAAAGGCCTCCAATTATTGTCCCAACACTGCCGAAAGCAATGTTTCCTATTATCGCACCAGCAATCTGGCTTCCACGCATTGTCTTGGTTATGGTTGCACCATCCTCAAAAATTTCTGAGGAAAGTAAATCTTTATAAGAGATAATACGGAATTGCTTCTGAGAATTATCAATTAAGCAGACTTTCTTTCTCTGTTCGTCTATAGCCAAACCAACGAGACTATCTACTCCCATAATCTTCTGTGTCTCAGTAAAGTCAGAAAGATGGGAAAGGTAATCTTCTTGCAGCATCTTTTTTTTCTTCATCGGAAGATAGATAAGAAGATAGAAAATAAAGAATATAATGCCCATCATGATTAAAAACCCATCCAAAGGTGATCTAGTCCCCGATGGTGCTGATTCTGTGACATTATTAACTGAAGATTTAGCTTGTTGCTGCGGGTTCTTGTCTTCTATCTGTGGAGAAGGTGTTGGTGAAGCTTCAGAAACTTCAGAAGCAGATGATTCCTGTTTTAACTTGAGAATCCTGGATTCCAATTCTGCTTTTCTTTCATTTGTGAGTTTTACTAATGAGTCAATATAAACTTGACTACCTTTTTCCCCTTCTGAAAATGCCTTTGTGTCGCGCATTATTGTCCATTGCATTTGCTCATCTTGCAAAGCATTTTTTTCAGACTCGCCAAGAATTGACTTCAATTGATTATAAATATTATTAATATCTTTATCAGCTGTTGCAAAATCATTTGACTCTTCAAGGTACTGCCTATATTCTTCATCCGACATTTTCGGACTGCTTAAATCGGCCCATGCAAATGATACGAGTAAAAACATGCAAAGCAACAACCCCATTATTTTTTTAAGCATTTTTTTACGCCCCAGTTGAACAGTATCCAACATTACATCATTCCCTCAAGAAGTTTCTTTGCGGTAGCTTTAATCTCTTTTTCATCTTCCCGAGAAAGCTTTATTGCAGGATCAAAACCTAATATTATTTTTGAATATTCGGTTGAATCCCAATCTTCATCTTCCATCTTGTATTCAAGATCATCTTCATCAAGAATTTCTGGCATGTAATTTCTCCTTAGATTATTTATTATGTTTGTGTCAATAAATATAAGCACATAAATTGTATTTCTTCAAAAGGATTCTCAATTCGATTTCACGCAAATCCTGTGGTGAGGCTATATAGCCATTACCTGGTGTGCATTCATTTCAGTTTTAATTCTTTGTGGAGTACTGTGTAATGCTGGCGGTTCTTTTTCCGGCTTTCAAAAATAATTTCCTGCATGACCCTTGATGCCTTTACCTCTTTGATCAGCACCTCAATGAAATCAGACATCTCGTCCTCGGTGGCATCGGCTCCGACCCATGAGAGCATGAAGTCAAATTGTGTGCCATGTCGAAATAATCTGCCGGGCAAGGGAAATTTTCCCCTCTCTCCGATCAGAATTCCGTATCTCAAGTAGGGATGGACTTGTCGGTGTGTGAGTGCTTTGTGACTGTAGGTGATCGCATCGTGTGTTGTAATTGACCCGCCACACTTAGCCTCCACAATAACTCGTGGAATCCATCCCTTGTCAAGAAGTTGTTCGGTAATCAGCAAGTCGGTTTCGTAATCCATATAATCGCGCTTATTCTCGCCTGAGTCGAAGTATGCCCGGATCTCGTAAGCGTATGGAAGTTTCTTGCCCGTAAGGACAGAGAGTTGCGAGTCAATGGAACGAAGCCTGGTTTCAACAGCAGGAGCGAATTGCTTAACCCATTCGACTTCATTCATATATTTCCTCTTTCTGCACAACGAAAAAATCACCCGGAGCGCAGCGATCGGGTGGATTGACTTTGTTGCGTGCACTTTTATTTGTTTGTTGTAATAACGCTTCTCAAAACAATTTTAAATAAATCACCCCATGTCAGCCACCCCATATTTTTGGCCACTAAGTGGACTGATGGTGTTTCAATACCTTCAAGGACTTTTCTAAGAGGGCTTAAGCTGCCATTTCTTCCGAATTTGTAATAATTAAACAACCAAGCACTTTTCCATTTATCTTCAAATCCTTTTTTTGAAATTGATAGAACTTCTGCTTTGCCTTTTCTTTTGGTTAGTATTTCTAGAGGTGCAATATCAAGAAAGATGAAATAAAAATCTCGATTGTCATTTAACGGCTTGTCAAGCCCAATTCTTAATTTTCTTGCAATCTGATCATATGGTTTTTCAGGTGGCGATGCCAAACTCACAGAGCTATATAATTTTGCTTCAAAAAAAATGAGCTTACTAGGTAGTTCAACACTTGCATCTACTTCTGTCCGTTCTTTGGAAGTAAGGCCGGTGTATTGTTTGCCAATATGTATTTGAACCTCATTTTCTTTAAGAGTTGCAGCCTCTAGTAAACCGTTGTTTTGTCTTTGATAAGCGTCTTCAAATATTTCATTTAGGGCTACTCTTTTTCTGTGAAAAGACGAATTCGATAAAATCTCAAAACATGACCATGTCAGGGCATCTTCACTGTGTGAACTAAAACCATTTTTCCACTTGTGCCGCATACCTTTGTAATCTTGCTTGAGAAATGCTTCTAAGGCTTTTTCTCGACCTGGAAGAACGACGTGATTTCTTTTAAAGTCTTTATAGATCATCAATTAATCCATTTTATATTTGCATTTGCAGAAAACCTTACTTCATAAGATTGTTTAGCAAAATATCCTTTATACATAGCCGTTACACTTTGCACATTTGCCTTTATGATTGTCGCAGACCATCGCTGGATTACGCGCAGGCCACTTCCCACAAACACAGCAATTTTCGCGATTGCTCCCAAATCCACAATTGCCGCACAATAATGCCGGAGTCCGTGCCGGCCATTTACCACATACAACACATTCTTCTTGCTTACTCCCGAATCCATGATTATCACATGTTAATGCTCTTACTGACATGACATCCTCCTTTCGTCTTCAATAAACACAATAATTAATATTCCAACTTGGTTGCTTCCGATATTCGGTGCGATATTACTCTTTTGGGAAAATAATGCAAAGAAAAAGTGCTTAAATATCGGGCATAATAAACTTTCAATGCTTGGTATTTTATGGCAATATATCGCTTGAGCCAAGATGGTCTATCATATATAATTTTTCCAGCGCAAAGAAAACAATGCTAATGAGTATCGCTTGAAAGGTTGCATTGTAAACAGAAAAGGCAAAATCAACAATTCAGGAAGCAACGGAGTTCATTTTCCTAGCAAATCGCCCTGGCTGCCAAAATATGAATAAATTAATTTCCCCAAAGACCTCAATGTTTCAATTGGTTATAAATGATGATCTTATTTTCCATGCAGAACGTCCATCCACCGGATCGCTTCAGAATCACTGATTTTTCCGAGATAAACCTGTGTTGTCTTCAAATCCTGATGCCTCAAGATTACTTTCGATACGACTTCGAGCGGAACCCCGTTTCTACTGGCATAAGTCGCCGAATATCTCCGGAGATCATGAGGAGCAACGCGAACATTCAATTTTGTCCCGAGTCTTTTAATGAGGGATCTTGCCGTCGAATAACAGATGGGAAATATCCGGTCTTCTCCGTTTATGGCTTTCTCTTTGACATACTCTGCCAGTTTTCTTGATACGTTCTCCGGCATATAGGCTCTTTCCGTTTCTTTACCTGATTTGGGTTCCCGCAAGGTTATGGTTCTGTCGGAAACATCGGATGCTTTGATTTTGAGTAATTCGCCAATACGCAAACCGCAGCGGGCCTGAAGTTCCAGTATCAAACGATCCCTCTGTCTCTTCGTGTTGTAGATCATCTCATCCACCGTTTCCCGATCCAGAATCTTATGTGGCTGTTGTTTTGGTGCTTTAAAAGATTTGCTCAGTAGCGATGTGCTGCAGGGATTTCTCATATTCAGGGAACAGCGATCAATGATGAAATTGTAAAAGGCTTTCAACTGGGCATACCTCAGTCTGCGTGTTGACTTTGCCATGTTCCCGGTCAGGTTTTCCAGGAAATGAAAGATTTCGTCAGGGGGAATGGTCTCCAGGTCTCTCTGCGCATAGATCACCTCAAATCTTTCCAGCAGAAGACGATAACTCTCAATGGTTCTTTGTTTATGTGTTGGCGGCGCCCAGGAAGAGCCAAAAGCGGCGGGGCTGTCCCACTGAGTT
>CAYOPU010000024.1:0-18460 GCA_964405915.1 uncultured Smithella sp.
TCCGAGGAGACGGAAAAACTGCATGGTTCCACCGCATCATGGGATTTCAGAAACGAATGGACGGACATGTTGCCCAGCGTGACCGTCTGCACCGGTTTCTTTTTCAGGATGATGACATCCATCCCCGGAGTGAGTGGATAATCAAATCGGCGGTAAGCCTGATCAAAATGGTTGCAAGGCTGACGGAAATCGGACTTGGGTCATTTGAGATCATGCATATACGGAACAAAGAAAAACAGGAAGTTGATTTTGTGCTGGTGAAGAACGGCAAACCGGTCGCTTTATTTGAAGCCAGAGAATCGGACGGCGATATCAGCAAGGCAAGGCTTTGTTTAGGCAAACACCTGTCAGTGCCCTATTTTCCAATTGTTCGCCGTTGTCAGAAGGCTGAAGCATTCTCTGGTAATTGCGGCGTCATACCCGCGGAGGCCGATATCCATTTTCTGTTTTTTCCCTTGAGCTTTGAACGTAGCACATGGAACATTGCACGGAGGACATCGGTCCTGCTTTTTTCACGATCAACCATCCACTATTCATCTCGCGCATTTAATTCTTGCAACTTTTTTTGTTTGTTGTATTATTCGCCGCGTATCATTAAACAATTATCAAATATTAATTGGGGCTGAAAACGGATGTTTCAAGAGCAGACCCTCATTCTCCCAATGATCAAATCTCGGCTATTGACGCCGGAAAGAAATAGAGCAATAAAGAAAAACAAACATGCTGATATCGGTAATCTATTTATGTCTTATAAGATCTGGAAAGCGTTATGGCAGACAGATGCAACCTTAATGGATATCAACAGGTTTCTTTCCAGTCTTGCTCGATGTTGAAATCTGTATCATTGACCCCTGAAGGGAGGATGACCCATGGCAGATCTTTCCACACAATTTGAACAAGCCCTTCTATCGGTTGACCGGGTGGCAGCCAGAAGGCTCATGACGGAAGCGGCGGGGAGTATGACGCCGATGGAACTTGTGGAACATGTGATTGTCTCTTCACTCACGCGCATCGGTGAAGCCTGGGAACGGGGGGATGTGGCCCTGTCCCAGGTTTACATGAGCGGCCGCATCTGCGAAGAACTGGTGGACGGATTTTTGCCACCCGGCGATCCGCAGCGCAAGGACCAGCCGTCCATGGCTATCGCCGCCCTGAATGATTATCACCTGCTGGGGAAACGTATTGTCTACTCCGTTCTGCGAGCCAGTGGCTTTGAACTCAAAGACTATGGCCGTGTAACGGTTGACGAAGCCATTGACAGGGCTAAATCTGACAACATTCGTGTGCTTTTGATTTCCACATTGATGCTGCACTCCGCCCTGCATGTCCGGGACATCGTGGAGGGTCTCAAGAAGGCGGACATGAATGTGAAAGTGATCGTCGGGGGCGCTCCCTTCCGTTTTGACGATCAGCTCTGGCGCGAAGTCGAAGCGGATGCCATGGGGTATTCCGCGTCGGATGTGCCGGACATTATCCGGAGTATACTGGGAGGTCTGTCATGAAAAAAGAAGTGATGACATCCATGCAACGTGTGCTGACAACACTTGGCCATCAGGAACCGGACCGGGTCCCTCTTTTTCTGCTGGTGACGATGCATGGCGCCAGGGAGTTGGGGTTATCCATTCAGGATTATTTTTCTAAAGCCGAATACGTAGCCGAAGGTCAGATGCGCCTGCGAGCGAAATATGGCCATGATTGCCTCTACGGTTTTTTTTATGCGCCTGTGGAAATTGAAGCCTGGGGCGGCGAGGTCATCTACTTCCCGGATGGTCCTCCAAATTCCGGTCAGCCTTTTATCCGGAATGCGGACATGATTTCCAGTCTGAAACCGCCCGTTATTGCGAAGACGCCCTGCCTGATCAAGGTTTTGCGTGCGATTGAACTCATGAAAGCGAGCACGGGAGACGATTGTCCGATCATCGGTGTCGTGATGTCGCCCTTTTCCGTACCGGTCATGCAGATGGGCTTCGGGCCTTATCTGGATATGATGATGGAAAGGCCTGATCTTTTTGCAAAGCTCATGCAAATCAACGAGGATTTTTGCACCGAATGGGCCAACGCACAGCTTGCCGCCGGCGCGACAGCGATTTGTTATTTCGATCCCGTATCGTCGCCAACCATCATTTCCAAGGATCAATTCTTAAGCACCGGGTTTGAAGTGGCCAGGCGCGTTTTGAGTAAAATTAAAGGTCCGCCGGCCACCCATCTGGCCTCCGGCCGCGTGCTGCCCATTATCAACAACATCATTCAAACCGGCGCCGCCGTTGTCGGCGTCAGCTGCGTGGAAAACCTTGCAGAAGTCAAAGCCGTCTGCCGCGGGAAAATCAGCGTTCTGGGAAACTTAAACGGCATTGCCATGCGGCGCTGGAGCGCAAAGGAGGCTGAGGAACAAGTGCAGCGGGCCATTATCCAGGCGGGTCCGGGCGGTGGATTTATCTTATCGGACAACCACGGTGAGATTCCCTGGCCGGTTCCCGATGAGACGCTCATGGCTATCGGCGAGGCCGTCCGCCGCTTTGGTCCCTATCCGCTGGATGAGGCACTAACGCATGGCCGGTAAAATTGCCTTTGTGCTTTGTGACCATTATCAAAAAGAAGCCCGCGCCGCGCTTACGGCGGAAAAACTGGATAACACCATTGTGGGGACCTTTCCCGCCCGCTGCGGCTGCCCACCCCTGAAGCAGGAAGAACTCTTGGCGATTATCGACTCCTTGGGAGATGTCGAGCAGGTCGCAATATTCGGTGCATCCTGCCTGACCGGTCTTGCCGAGATGGCCGCAAATCGCCATAACATTCATATCCACAAGCTGGTTCATTGTTTTCAACTGGCGGCCGACCCGGCTTTGATCGAATCCTGTTTGAAGAAAGGAGCCTATCTGACCACGCCCGGCTGGCTGGCCCACTGGCCTGCCAATATGGAACGGCTGGGGCTGACCAGGGAAACAGCGCAAGAGATGTTTGCTGAAACGACGACGGGCATTGTGCTTCTGGATACGGGTGTTGATGAACAAAGCGCCTCACATCTGCAGGCTTTTTCCGAATATGTAAACAGACCCTTTGAAATCCTTTACACGGGCATTATCGCTTTGCGTCTGCTTTTTGTCCGAATGGCCCGGACGTGGCAAATGGAAATGCAGGAAAAGAAAACCGTTGCGGAAATCCAGGATCTCCGGAAGCAGGCCTCCAACCATGTCATGGCCATGGATCTGCTGGCCAATCTGGCCCGGATTGTCAACGTCGCAGAAGCCATTGAAGGGATGTTTGATGTATTCACGTTTCTTTTTGCGCCGCAGAGACTCTGTTATCTGAGTTATCAGAATGGGCTGCCGGACAAACTCTGGATCAGGCCGGAGGGGTCGGTGGCCAAGGCGGAAAAGGAAACCATTAAAAATAAACTGGCCGCTTTTTCCGGGAACAGCGCTTATACAGAATCAGGTTGGGGGTTTCTGCTGCGCATTGTCCGACGCGGAGAGGTTCGCGGGGTGATCGCCGTGGAGGACATTGCCTTCCCTGACTATCTTGATCAATATTTCAACCTTGCGTTGTCCATTGTCGATATTTGCGAACTGCCCATCGAAAACGCCCGGAAATATGAAAAACTTGTCCAAACCGAAGAAATATTGCGGAAAGCCAATGATAATCTCTATCGTCTTTCCACAACCGATGCCTTAACCGGGATCGCCAATCGCCGCGCTTATGATGATTATGTTGAAATCGAATGGAAAAGGATGCTGCGCGACAAGACGCCCCTGTCGCTCATCATCTGCGATATTGACTTCTTTAAAAAATATAACGACCGGTATGGTCACGAGGGCGGAGACCGTTGTCTACACACCGTCGCCCAGACCATTTGTCAGACAGTCTTGAGGCCGGGGGATTTTGCCGCACGTTACGGCGGCGAAGAATTTTCCGTGGTGCTGCCCAATACGTCCGCCGATGGCGCCTGGCATATTGCCGAAAACATTCGGCTGGCTGTCGCCAAACGCGGTATCCCCCATGAAGATTCCACGGTCGCCCCATACGTCACATTAAGCCTGGGGGTCGCACAAGTTCAGCCTCCGCTCGCGGCAGAGCTAACGCTTGCTTCGCTTTTTCGTCTGGCCGATGCCGCTCTCTATGAGGCGAAGCAGCAGGGACGCAACCGTGTAGTTGTGCGAAACATTGAAGCGGAAGAAGCATAAGCTTTTTCTTTACCATCCACCATTCATCTCGCCGCGCATTTAATTCTTGCAATGTTTTTTGTTTGTTGTATTATTCGCGACGTATCATTAAACAATAATCAAATACGCACTGGGGTTGAAAACGGATGTTTCAAGACCTGACCCTCATTTTTCTGCGCCACGCCCGGATGATCATTGACTGGTGCGATCAGGCGCTGAAAGATAGTGAGATGGGAAAAGGAAAGAAACAGAAGGAGAAAAAATATGTCAGATGAAGTTTATCAAAAACTGGCGCGGGTACTCGATACCCTGCCCAACGGTTTTCCCGCCACCGAAAGCGGCGTGGAAATTAAAATGCTGAAGAGGATTTTTACGCCGGAACAGGCCGATCTATTTTGCGATCTCCGGTTGACTTTTGAAACATCCGAACAGATAGCCGAAAGGACAGGACGCCCTCTGGCAGAACTGGATAGACAGCTCAAAGATATGGGTAAGGAGGGAATGCTTTTTTCTATCAATTTCGGGGGAATCCGGATTTTCAGAATGATACCCTGGGTTTTCGGGATATATGAATTTCAGCTCGACCGGTTGGATCAGGAATTCGCCGAACTGAATGAAGAATACGCGCCTTATTTCGGTCAGCAGTTTTTCTCGCAGACGCCTCAACTGATGCGAACGCTGCCTGTGGAAGAAGAAATATCCGGCCAGCAGGAAGTGATATCGTACGAGAGGGTTTCCGATGTTATTGACGCCAACCAGTCTTTTCTGGTCAACGATTGCGTCTGTAAAAAAGAAAAAGAACTGCTGGGGCATCCCTGCGACAGACCGGTGCAGGTCTGTCTGGCGATGGCTCCCGTGGCAGGGGTTTTCGACAATTCCCCTATAGGCAAGGTGCTTACGAAACAGGAGGCGCATGACCTGATGAAAATGACGGAAGAAGCGGGGCTTGTGCACCTGACCTATAATGTGCAGGGAGGCGGCTTCTACATCTGTAACTGTTGTAAGTGCTGCTGCGGTGTGTTGAGATCCATCAATGAACTGGGCATTCCCGCCCCGCTGGTTATCAATTCCAGTTATTATGCCGAGATTGATGCGGGAAAATGCATCTCCTGCGGAATATGTGCGGACGAACGGTGTCAGGTGGGCGCCATAGAAGAGGGTGAAGATACGTATCGGGTAATGCCGGAAAGATGCATCGGTTGCGGCCTGTGCATCAGCACTTGTCCGTGCGAGGCCATACGGCTGGTGCATAAAGCGGCAGATCAGATAGTACAGCCGCCCGTCAATGAAGACGCCTGGTTTGAAGAACGCGGCCGGATGAGGGGTGTTGATTTTTCAAAATATAAATAATGCCGGAACCCGGAAATAAATGAAATGGATTACCCGGCCAAGCCGCGTCATGACAAAAAAATGTGTCATACCGGCTTAGAGGCTTTGTCTTAATGTCTTTGCGAGACTATGATGAATAGGGACTGCTCCCTGAACAGTTCGAAGCGGCGTGCTTGATTCCAAGCTGTTTTTCACCCGGCTGATTCTAGCATCATAATCGTTTAAACCTGATTTCACACTGATGATCTCCTTTTTTATGTTATTGCGGGCATCTTCAAGGGCTGCGTGGTCGTCTGTCTCTTTTACCAGAAACGGATTATTTTTTCTTGCATTGTTTCTTAGATGTTGTATTATTCGCGTCGCATCCGTCATCATTAAATCATTGTGAAATGTTAACGGGAGGCCGCAAACTTCTATTTAGAGACCTGAACCTATTCACTACAATTTCATGAAACCGGCAATAACTGCCTTAATCATTTGGGAGTAAGGATTGTAAACAATGAAAAAACTTGCATACTTTGACACGGCTCACGAGATGCCGCTGGAAATTGTCATGGCTGCCGGATTTACCCCGTATAAAATTCTGGGGGATGTCCACCAGTCCAATGATCCGGCGGATAAGTATTTATCCAGCTTTTTCTGCCCCGCCGCCAGAAGCTGGCTCACCGAAGCGCTGACTCACTCGAAAGATTGGGCCGGGATTGTTTTCGCGCAGGGGTGCAATAATACCAACAGGCATTACGACATCTGGAAGCTGCATGTTGAAACGCCTTTCCTGCACTGGTTCGGCGCTCCCATGCTGGACGGCGACGCCGCCAAAAAGTATTACAGGGTTGAACTGCAGCGGCTGATCAGCGGCCTGGAAAAGAAATATTCCATAAAAATCACACCGGAAAAAATAAAAGAGGCAATCGGCAAATCCAATGAGATAAGGAAAAAGCTGCAAAGCCTCTCCGTGCTCCGGTCGCAGAAGGATATTCCCAACAGTGATTATCTGGCCGCGATCATCCAATACCTGACAAAGCCCGTGGATGAAGTGTCAGCCTGGCTCGATTCGGAGATCACCCGCTGGAATGCAAAACCGGCTTTTCCCTCCGGCAAAAAACGATTTTTCCTGACCGGCAGCGACGTCACTTATACGGGATGGATGGACACGCTCGAAGATTGCGGCATCCGGGTTGTCCGCGACGACCTTTCTGTGGGAGAAAGATTATTCGCGACGCTGATCCCCGACCGGAACGATCCGCTGGATTCTCTCATGGAATATTACATGGGCATTCCCGCGCCTGCGACAAGGCCGACCATTCAAAAGCGGCTGGATTATCTGTATCAAGCCCTCCGGGAGACAAAGGTTGACGGCGTTTTTTCGCAAAATCTGAAATTCTGCGAGCCGTATGCCTATGATTCCGTACCGGTCAATAATGCCCTGAAATCCAAGGGCTATCAGGTTATTCACCTGGAAAGGGATTTTTCCCCGGCTGTTGACCAGCAGCTCACGACCAGGCTCATGGCCTTTGTTGAAATGATGGATGGAGGAAAATAATGGATAAAGCAAAAAATTCCCGTGATGCTGGCGCAAGGGTGATGATGAAAACCCTGCCGCACTCGAAAGACCTTCAATGGCCGATGCTGTGGTGGATCGGCATGGAAAAATTATACAGGACTCTGCCCTGGAAAAAGACGGCCTGGACATGCGCCGCTTTCCCGATTGAAATGATGTGGATCTATGATATTTTCCCCGATCATCCTGAAAACATGGCGACCGTGGCCGCCGCCCGCAAACAGTCCCAGCGCCTGATCGAACATGCCGAAGGACTGGGTTTCTCCAGGGATCTGTGTTCCTACTGCAAGACCAACATCGGCGCTTACGATACAAAAATCAAAAAGACGCTCGGGGGAATCAGCAAGCCCGATCTCGTGCTTTGCACCAACGCCATCTGCGATACGCACTGGAAGTGGTTTCAGATTATGGCGGACAAAATGAATGTCCCGTTTTTTATGTTTGATATTCCCAAATGGGTGAGCGGCACGGATGAGAAAACCCTCGAGGGGAATATTGATTATGTGGTGGAGCAGTTTTACGACCTGATGGCCTTTATTGAAAAACACACAGGCAAAAAAATGAATGAGAAAAGGCTTTACAAAGTTTTGGACAGGTCGACGGAACTGTCCAACCTGTGGCGGGAGATTTTTGAACATAGAAAAGCGGTGCCGTCGCCATACAGCGGCGCCGAAACATCCGCGGCATTTTTCCCGCTGGTGGTTTTGCCGGGTGTTCAAGTCGGAATAAATTTTTTCAAAAAAATTCTTGCCGATATAAAAAACCGAACGGCAAAGGGCGAGGGAACCATGCCCCGGGGAAACGAAAAATACCGGGTGATGTGGGAGGGCATCCCGTTCTGGTACCGGATGCGGTTCATGTATGACCTTGCTCAATCCGGTGTTGTCATTGCGTTCGAACCTTACACCTATTCTTTCGCTCCCGTAAAGAAAAAGTGTTTCACCCTGGAAGAGACTTTGCGCGATGTCGCCAAACTTATGATGGATACGCCGTATGCCTATAACCTCGAGAGGCGGATCGAGAACTTTGAAAAATGGATTGACGAATACAAACTGGATGGCGTTATTCTGCACGAAAACATGTCATGCAGGCCTTCCAGCGCCGGCATGGCCGATTTAAAGGAAGCCATCATGAGGGACAAGGGTATTCCGGTGCTGATCCTCCAGGGTGACATGAACGATCCCAGAGCTTACTCCGAAGAGCAGATGAAAACCAGGGTTGAAGCCTTTGTTGAACTGATGGAAGCGAATAAAAAGTGAGATAAGGGCGCTGGCTGTTATGAAGGAAATACGGTGGGAATACTTGCGGTATTGCCTGATGGATCTTATCAAATATTGATTTAAAGGGATGCCTGTTCGGGTGTCCCGTCGGTATTCACGAAAACGAGTGACCTGCAAGGTTATGCCGAAAACGGGTTGCGGGTTCATCGATTTCAGATCACGAAGAAATTTTCTGTTGACATCCATGCCTCATTTAACATATGTCTGAAAAGACATATGTTAAAGTAAATATAAATGCGATAAGCATAAATAAAAGGGAGGATACAAAAGCAATGAAGAAAACAATCAGTGGGCTCTTTTTAATTCTGACCGTCCTGGCACTCTTAGCTGCATCCGCGCAGGCGGCGGACATCCATCTGTCCGTTGCGGCAAGCCTTCGTGAAGCCGTCTCGGAACTATCGGCAAACTTCTCCAAAAAAAATCCCGGCGCAAAATTCATAAATAACTTCGGTGGGTCAGGCGCTCTGGCCAAACAGATCGAAAACGGCGCCCCCGCGGATCTTTTTTTCTCCGCTAACCAGAAATGGATGGATTACCTGAAGGCAAAGAAGATGCTGGATGAGAAACGCATCGGCATTTTGGCGTTCAACTCTCTGGTTTTTGTCGGAACACCTGATTTGAAAGTGAAGGCGATGCAGGATTTGACCACACTGGACAAGATCGCCATCGGAAGCCCAAAAAGCGTTCCGGCGGGTGAGTACGCCATGGAGGCGCTCACCAAAACCGGTTTGGACAAAAAACTTGCCAATAAACTGGTCATGGCCAGAGATGTGCGGGAATGTCTGATGTATGCCGAAAGGGGCGAAGTTTCCGGAGCCTTTGTTTATAAAACGGATGCTTTGCAGATGGCTGAAAAAGTCAAAATCCTTTTCGATGTTTCGCGAGAGCTTTATTCCGAGGTAACCTATCCCGTCGGTCTCACCATTTCGGGAAGTACAAAGGCTGACGCGGCGGCCTTCTATAACTATCTCCAGACTGCCGAAGCAAAAAGAATCCTCACCAAATACGGATTTGTGATAAAGTAATTTTGTTATGCTTGTGTTCAGCCATTCAGATTATCTTGCCATCCTGCTGTCCTTGAAGGTTGCGACGGTTGCCACCCTCCTGTCTCTGCCGTTCGGCTTTGCCGTGGCCTACCTCATAACCTACCAAAAATTCCGGGGAAGAGTTGTTCTGGATGTGTTGGTCAATCTGCCGCTGACACTGCCGCCGGTCGTGGTCGGATATCTATTGCTGCTGCTTTTGGGAAAAAACGGCTGGATCGGCACATGGGTCTTGCAGCCGCTGGGGATCAATATCATTTTCACCTGGAAAGCGGCAGTCATCGCCACAGCGGTGGTTGGCTTTCCGCTGATGGTCCGGTCGATCCGGACAGGCATGGAAACGATTGATGAACGGTTCATCCAGGCATCCCGCACGCTGGGCGCAGGACCGCTGGACACCATCGTAACCGTCATCCTGCCCCTGTCGGTCCGCGGCATTATCGCCGGATCTCTCCTCATGTTTGCGCGGGGTCTGGGTGAATTCGGCGCTACGATCATCGTGGCCGGCAACATTCCCGGCGTCACGCAAACGATTCCTCTCGCCATTTATGAATACGTCAGTTCTCCCAGCGGCGATGCAATGGCTATAGCCCTGTGCACGGTGTCGGTCACCATCTCGGTCGCCGTTTTGATTTTCCACGAATGGCTGGGCAGGCAAATGGTCAAGGTGGACTGACATGGAACTGCACGTAACTGCACAAAAGAAACTCCATCCGTTTTTCCTGGATGTTGATTTTACCATTGAAGGTGACCGGATCGGGATCTTCGGCCCGTCCGGATGCGGCAAATCCACGCTGGTCGGCCTGATTGCCGGGTTGCATCATCCGGACCGGGGACGCATTCTCATCAACGGACAGCCGGTTTTTGACTGTGAAGAAAAAGTGAAAATCCCCGCCCAGCGCCGGCGGATTGGCATGGTTTTTCAACGCCCTCATCTTTTTCCCCACCTGAACGTCAAGGCAAATCTCCTGTACGGGTACAAACGCTGCGCGGAAGATCAGCGCAAAATCACTCTGGAGCATCTGGTGGACGTGCTGCAGATCGGCGATCTGCTTCACCGGGGTGTCAATAACCTCTCCGGCGGTGAGCAGCAGCGGGTGGCAATCGGCCGGGCTGTGCTTTCCAATCCCAGGCTGCTGATCATGGATGAGCCGCTTTCCGCCCTGGACGACAGCCTCAAATTCCAGATCATTCCTTTTCTCAAAAAATCCTGCGAAGCATTTGCCATCCCTTACCTGTTTATCTCCCACTCCCTGACGGAGATGAGGATTATGACCGAGCGGGTGCTGAGCATGACCGACGGAAGGATTACCGGCCAAATGACGGCAGAGGAACTGGCGCGGGATGCCATGGGAAAAAGTCCGGTTCCCTATACGAATCTTCTGCAACTGAAGGGCCCGCGCCGCCTTGACGGAATGTTCGCCTATCGCTTCGGAGGCAGCGAACTGTTTATTTCCGGGAGCGGCCGGGAGGAAGCTCTTTATGAGCTTTCCTCCACGGATATTATCCTTTTCAAGCGCCACCCCGAGGCCATCAGCGCCCGTAATCTTTTGCAATGCCGTATCGGCGAAATGTTCGAAGCGGGCGGCAGAATAGGCATCGGGCTTGCGTGCGGCCATGACAAGCTTGTCGCAATGGTTGTCAAACAGGCTGTTTACGACCTGGAAATAAAGGAGGGCGCGGAGATTTACGCCGCCATCAAGGCAACGGCATTCAGGGAACTGGGCTGATGCCAAGTCGCTTATGTTACCACCTTGAATGCTGTAATCACCGGTAAGATAGTGATTAGCCGTCGAATTTATTTCAGCCTGTTGAACAACTTATTTTAAGCAGAAAACAATCATGTTGACTAAATGTGTTTTTTTGAATACCTTCGCCACGAACTGTTTTGTCATTTTAATCACAGGTGATGGAGTTCACCTTATTAACCGCCGTGTGCTGATAACTCCTGAGGTCAATTCGACCCGGAGGAGTTATCTATGGATCATCATTCAAATCAAATCCCCCTGTCCGACATTCGTAATCTTTTGGAAATTATTTCCGATGCCTGCAATCGATTCCGGATTATCTCGCTGACGCGCCAACTCAATGCTGCTCAGGCTTTACTTACGGAAAATCCGCCTATTGATGTAGCGGTTCTGGGACAGTTCAAGGCTGGGAAAAGTTCTTTTCTCAACAGCCTGCTTGGTCAGAAAATATTGCCTGTCGGCGCTATTCCGGTTACCACCGCCATTACCCGTCTGCAATATGGAGAGAAAGAACGTGTGCTGGTGAGGCATTTCGACGGACACACCACGGAAGTGCCTCTGAACGATATTGTGGATTTTACGTCTGAAGCCGGGAATCCCGGCAATGATAAAAACGTCGCAATTGTAGATGTTGAGTTGCCGATTCTGCATAAATATCCCGGGCTGCGGCTGGTGGATACACCCGGACTGGGCAGTGTTTACAAATATCACCAGTCCGCGTCGGAAAACTGGCTTCCCTCGGTTGGCACCGCCCTGCTGGCCGTAAGCTCAGACCGGCCTCTGTCCGAACATGATCTGGAGTTGATTCGCGAATTGACCAGCCATACACCAAACATTAGTCTCTTACTGACCAAGGCCGATTTACTGTCACCCGATCAGCAGCAGGAAGTCATCACATTTTTTCAGCAGACTCTCCAGCGGGAGCTTCACCGGACGCTGCCGGTCTATCTTTATTCAACGAAAAGCGGGACCGAAGATTACAAACAGCGGATTGAACAGGACATTTTTCAGGCCATTTGCGCCAACCGGAATGACGAATTTCTGCGAATCCTGCGTCATAAGACCCGTTCGCTATCACAAAGTACATTGAGCTATTTGAGAATTGCGCTTCATTCATCTTTACAGGCTGACTTGAATCGAGACAGTCTGCGGGAACAGATTCTCGACGAAAAAGTCAACGAAGAGCTGATGAAGGAGGAACTGGGCATTATCTCCCGCGAACATCAACGGCAAACCCGATCCCTGATTGAAACCTGTCTTGAACCGTTTTCAGCGCCCCTGATGAAAAAAGTTATAGCAAAACTGGAACAGGACATCCAATCCTGGCAGGGTAATCTCTGGAAACTCTCCCGGCGTTACGAAGCCTGGGTGTCGGAAACGCTTTCTCTGGAGATGCACGAGCTTTCTAAAACCGAACACATACATTTTCTGGGCACACAGAAAAAGGCCCACGCAAGTTTTTCAAGGTCATTGGAGGCGTTTTGCAAATTTCTTGGCGGCAATATTGAAAATGTGCTGGGCGTAAAAATGGAGAGAGTTGATTGGAAAATCGATGTGGTTGAACCAGACCACCCGGACATTGCCGCCACCAAGTCTTTTGATGTTCACCTGGACCTGCTCTGGTTTCTCATTCCCATGTTTTTATTCCGGCCGATCTTCGAGCGGCATTTTATTAAAGGCGTCCCGAAAGAAGTCGAAATCAATCTGTCCCGTCTGGCTTATCAATGGGAAAAAAGCGTCAATAATGCCATCGATGCCATGCGCATGCAGGCGATCAACTATATCCATGAAGAACTCGCGACTATCGAAGCTCTGCTTTCCCGGACACAGGGGCAGACGGATGACATCAAGAAAATAATCTCTCATATAGAGAATTCAGCAATTCAAATTCAACTGTAAAATATCCGGCAGAAAATCATGATGTTATTTGTTGGTCGGGAAAATGAAAAAAAGAAGATTATAGGGTCACTGCGGCATGGCAATAACATTGTCCTTGGCGGAAAGTTCGGCATGGGACGAACCAGTATCATCAAGGAAACAGCAAACTTATTGGCTGATGAAAGAAAATTTATTTTTATCGATTTTAATCGAACACCCGGAGACATGAGTAAAAATCTCATGAAGGTCTTGGGTATCTCTACAAGAATAAAAAAGAGCGGAGTCAAAATGGGTTATAAATCCATGCGTCATCGCATAGCCCATATTGAATCGCCAAAAGGGAAGAAAACAGTAATCGTTTTTGACAATATTGCCAAAATAACGCCTCAAAAGATAATTTTCCTCCGGCATCTTATTCTGGAAGGATTTTTTCAATTTATTGCCATTGTGGAAAATTTTCTGCCGGCAAGTCATTTAATGCTGCTGAAGACGCAACTTGTTCCTGTGGACTCAATGCTGCTGAATTATTTAAAAGAGGAAGATGTTATTTCTTTCATTCGCTTATACTCTGAAAAATATCATTTAAACTGGCCGGATGCTTATATCCATGGCATCGCTGCATTAACCGGTGGCTACCCACTGAATATCATAGAAACGTTGAGGCTTTCGTCGCCGTTAAAGCGACCGCTTTCAGGGAACTGAACTGATACCAACAGCAACAGGAATATGATAAGGTGAAATCAGGAGCGATCAGGAAAATCATCCCGGGGAGGATTTATGCGAAACTCTTTCTTACATTTCAGATTCAGGATACATCATTATCAGAAGTTCTTCTCAACGGTTTGTGTTATCGCCGTGATTTGCCTGTTCACCGGAGGCTGCACCAATATCATGCATGGGCATTTCAAGGGCAGGCTTGATGCATCGCATGGCAATATTACACTGGCCGGGCTTAAAGAAACGGCAACGGTAAGTCGCGACGATTACGGCATTCCCTTTATCGAAGCAAAAACCATGGAGGATATGGCAATGACCGTCGGGTATGTGCATGCCTCAGACCGGCTTGCCCAGATGATGGGCATGAAGCTGATATCGGAAGGGCGTCTTGCTGAGATGGCCGGACCATCCGTGCTGAATCTGGATATTTACATGCGCAACATGAACCTCAAAGTCGCGGCGGAAGCCCTTTACAAAAATGTATCCGCTGAAAACCGCCTGCTGCTGAAACGCTACAGTGACGGTGTGAATGCTTACCTGAGGCTGCATAAAGACAGACTGCCGCCGGGCCTGACTCTGGCGGGCTATGAACCTGAACCGTGGGAGCCGGTGGACTCCCTCAAAATCTTCGCATTACTGAATCTGGGTCTGTCCTTTAATCTCTCTGAAGAAATCGCTACCTTGAATATCGCTCAGGCCGTTGGCGCACAGAAAGCCGCCTGGCTGCTGCCCATCTATCCTGATGAACCCATTGCGTTCGATGAGTCCGCCAAGCTCAGGGCGATTGATCTGAACAAGGCAGCCGTCAGCTTAACAAGGCTTGCCAAACTTCAGGCGCTTTTAAGGTCCGTGGGCTTAAGCGGCATTGCCGCATCCAATAACTGGGCCGTCAGCAGGGAAAGAACAAAGGGCGGCGCCAGCATTTTCTGCAACGACATGCACCTTCCTTTAAGCATGCCCTCCATGTGGAACATGCTGCATATCAAATGCGGCGCCTATGATGTTGCCGGGATGAGCATCGCGGGCGCGCCGGTGATCGTTGCCGGGTACAACGGCCGTATCGCATGGGGCATGACGATGGTCATGGCCGATAATCAGGATTTATTCCTTGAGCAACTCAAACGGATCGATGGGAAACTGTATTATTTATATCAAGGGCAGTGGATGCCTGCCATCGAGCGCCAGGAAGTTTTCAAGGTCAAGGGTAAATTGCCCGTCACCTTTACTTTTCATGAAACCGTGCATGGGCCGTTGATGAACGAAGCGCTGAAAAAGGATCCGTTGCATCTCCTTCAGGCAAAATCCATAGACATCCCTTATGGCGTGGCCCTGGCGAGGACGGTGCCCGACGGAAATGACGACAGCATGAACGCTTTTTTCCAATTGAGTTCCGCCGGTTCGGTGGATGAAGCGATTCCGATCATCAAACGGATACGGTCCATTCCGCTGAACATGGTATTCGCGGATAAGGATAATATCGCCTGGCAGGTAATCGGCAATTATCCTGTCCGGGCCAAAGGCCGTGGACTGATGCCGTCTCCGGGCTGGACCGGAGAGTATGACTGGACCGGACTTTTGGATACAAACCTGTTGCCGAACCTCAAGAATCCATCCGCCGGATTTATCGGCACAGCTAACCACCGCACTGTGCCGAAGAATTATCCCTATATCCTTTCCTCCTCCTGGTACTGGCCGGAGCGGGCCGAGCGTATTGTCCAGATGGCATCGGCAACAAATCAGCATACGATCAAAACCATGATGGATATGCAGCTGGATACCTATTCCCTGTTTGTGCCGAAATTCAAGGAGGTCATTCTGAAGGGAGTGCTGGCCGGAGAAATCATCAAAGAAATCGGCGATTGGAAAGATGAAAATAAGGTTGCCCAGGCGCGCTTTGTCCTGGAGATCCTGCAAAGTTTCCACGGCGACATGCAACCGGATTCGAAAGAAGCGGCCCTGATGGGGGCATTCTTCCACAGTGTAACGAAGAATATCTTTCTGGATGAGTTGGGTCCGGTTGATTCAAAAGCATGGGAATCTTTTCTGCTTGTCAACAATGAAAGCTACAACGCCACTTGCGATCATCTTCTTGTTCGGGGCGACGAGAGCCCGTTCTGGGACGATATTCATACATCCGGAAAAGAGACCAAGGCGCAAATGATTGCGCGTTCCCTGGCCGATGCCGTCGCCTTTCTGGAATCAACTTCAGGCAGTCAACCTGACCAATGGAAATGGGGGGCGCTGCATACCTCCACATGGGAAACCGATACGTTCAAAATGGCGCCCCATCTGGGTTTTATTGAACGAATGGCGCTGAAAAGTCTGTGGTCATATTTCAACAGGGGGCCGTATCCTGCCGGTGGAGATATCTTCACACTGAATGTGTCCATGTATATGATGGGCCAGGATTTCGATACCTGGCTGATTCCTTCCATGCGCATGATCGTGGATTTCAGCCGGGAAGAGCCCATGCTGGCGGTGAATAGTTCCGGCCAGTCGGACAACCCTTCCAGCGCCCATTATGACGACGGCATCAAAGCCTGGCGCGACGGGCGTTATCTTCCCTTTCCTTTCATGAAAGAGAATGTAAAAGCCCGATACAAGGATGTTATGATCCTGCAGCCGTCTCCGGCATTGAGGCCATGAAATAATGAAGCGTCATCTCGGATGCTGACAATAAACATGCCCCTTTTCAGGGACATGTTTATTGTCATGGATGGTTGCTGCCGGGATGTCGATGATGGTTGTGCCGCAAAACCCCGCGGATTTTTATCCGCGGGGTTTTTAATGAGGGATAGTTCCGGCAGGTGGTTATGCCGCTTCGAGCTTCACCGCGCAGACTTTATATTCCGGAATCTTGCCTGTCGGGTCAAGCGCCGGGTTGGTCAGGAGATTCACGGGCGCCTGCGTAAAATGGAAGTTCATGAAAATCGATCCCGGCGCACTCCTGGTTGTGAGGCGGGCTTTGACTTCGACATTGCCGCGTCGGGAGGTGACTTTGACCATCTGCCCATCGGCAATGCGCAGTTTTTCAGCATCCGCCGGATTGATTTCGACCAGACTTTCCGGACAGCGTTCGGAGGGACCTTTCGTCCGCATTGTCATGGTGCCGGTGTGATAATGATAAAGGACGCGCCCTGTCGAAAGCAGATAAGGATATTCTTGATCCGGCAGTTCGTTGGGCGGTATAAAGTCCAGAGCCGTAAACAGTCCCAGCCCGCGCGAGAATCTGTCTTTGTGCAGAAATTTCGTGCCCTGGTGTTCGGCAGTCGGGCAGGGCCACTGAATGCCTCCTTTTTCCAGACGTTCGTAACTGATGCCGGCATAACTGGGCGTAAAGGTCCTGACTTCTTCAAAAATTTCTTTGGCGGACGTGTAGGGCATCGGATAACCCATTTTATTGGAAATGCCGCAGATGACCTCCCAGTCCGTTTTCGCTTCTCCGGGCGGTTCAATCACTTTGCGCACGCGCTGGACACGCCGTTCGGTATTGGAGAAGGTTCCGTCTTTTTCGGCAAAAACCGTTACGGGCAGGACCACATCGGCGATTTGCGCCGTTTCAGTCAGGAAAACATCCTGGACGATCATCAAATCCAGTTTCTGCAGCTCTTTTTTGACGTGATGCAGATCCGGGTCGGAAAGGAGCGGATTTTCGCCCATGATATAAAGCCCTTTGATCTTACCGCTGCCCGCCGCTGCCATGATTTCCATGAGGGTCAGTCCCGGCTTGCCGGAAAGGGGTGCGCCCCAGGCCGCTTCAAATTTCTTGCGGATGTCATCATTGGCGACCTGCTGGTAGGCCGGGAAAACATTGGGCAGGCCGCCCATGTCGCAGGCGCCCTGAACGTTATTCTGGCCGCGCAGCGGATTGACGCCGCCGCCTTCAATGCCGACATTGCCGCAGAGCATTGAGAGATTGGCGGTGCTCTTCACGTTGTCTGTACCGCTGATGTGCTGGGTGATGCCCATTGCGTAAATGATGCTGGCGCGGCCGGCGTTGGCATACAGGCGGGCGGCTTTTTTCAGATCTTCCGCCGGCACGCCGGAAATCTTTTCGACAGACTCGGGCGTATATTTGGCCACAACCGCTTTGAGCGCGTCGAATCCTTCCGTGCGCTGGGCCACGTATTCCTTGTCATACAGGTTTTCCGCAATAATCACGTTCATCAGGCCGTTGAAAACCGCCACGTCCGTTCCCGGTTTTTGACGAAGCCAGATGTCGGCGTATTTAACCAGGTCAATTTCCCGCGGATCGATAACGATCAGCTTGGTTCCATTCTGTTTAACGGCGCGCTTGATTTTCATGCCGATGACGGGATGATTTTCTGTCGTGTTGGTGCCAGTTGCGAGGATTAAGTCCGTGTATTCCAGTTCATCAATAGAATTGGTCATTGCTCCGCTGCCGAAAGTGGCGGCCAGACCGGCCACCGTTACGGAGTGTCAGAGACGGGCGCAGTGATCGACATTGTTGGTGCCGATACCTGCTCTCATGAATTTTTGGAAAAGATAGTTTTCTTCGTTGGTGCAGCGCGCGGAAGAGAGCCCGGCGATGCTGTCCGGGCCGTTGGCTTTTTTGATCGCCGTCAGTTTATCGGCGATGAACGTATAAGCTTCGTCCCAGGTGGCTTCCGTGAGGTCTTCGCCTTTCTTGCGGCGGATGAGCGGTTTTTTCAAACGGTCGGGATGGGAGACGAAATCCATGCCGAACCGTCCTTTGACGCAGAGGCTGCCCTGATTGGGTGTT
>CAYOPU010000025.1:0-18316 GCA_964405915.1 uncultured Smithella sp.
TCATATCTCTTGGATTAATCCACCAGTCAGCCCAACAAACACCAAGATCATATGTTTGTTTGTATACACCACTACATGTATATGTTGCAGTCGGCCATACAACGCCACTACTAGGATCATCTGGAGAACAATTAATCCTCGGGCATGAGTCCGGAGTTACAAGTTTCATATTACCCCACTCATCAATCACAAGCTCTGGAGGACATATATCTACCTGCAACCAATATGCAGTATGAATACCACTCCACGCATTAACCGCAATCGTTATACAGTCCTGTTGCCCATAAGAATCCATGACACAGACCGTTGGATGATAGTTGCAGTTAGGATTGGTGGTGGGTGCGGTATATTCACCTGCCGGGGTTATTGCCCCGCCGCTGCCGCTCACAATCGCCCAGGTATAGGGTTCAGCGCCGCCGGTTGCCGTGAATGTCCGTTCCTCTCCTGCCGACATCTGGTTGGAGCTTGTGATGGTCAACGGATCGGCATGACCGCTCTCAATAAATAATAAATTGATGAAAATGCTGAAAATAACAGCGATGAAACAAAAACATGACCTTCTTGCAAGCATAAGTCCACTCCCTTTTTTGGTAACCTAACTTCTAAGGATGTTCAATTGTATCTTATTCCCGTTTAATTTCAATCCCATGTTACCTCAAGGGGATTGACCTGTCCTCCTGTAATGGCGGAAACCGCGCTCCAATGCTGAGTGCTTCCTTCATCCACCCGGAATTTGTATGATTTGTTGGGCAGCAGAAACTCTGCCTTGCCTTCAGCATTTGTAGTGGCATTTAAACCAAGATATGATCCGGCCTCAGAGAACAGATAAACTTTCAGTCCGGCCACGGCGATTCCCGCTTTCTTTGCCGTGATCTGCGCTATGCCGCGCTGGATGCTCACCGTCGCGTCTGCAAACTGAAATTCACCCGACCAGAACTGAGAACCTAAATAATCAGCGCGCACTTTATAACTTTTGTTCGGCAGGCTGAAGCTCACCTGACCGCTGCTGTCGGTAGTTTTGCTGATCGATAGATAGCTGCCTGCCGGTGTAAAGAGATAAACTTTCACACCGGCAAGGGGCTGTGAACCTTGATAGACCCCTTCCACCGTAATTGTGGCGTTCTGATGGGGAACGGCGAGACTGCCGGCAAGGGTTGCAGGCACCGTATAAACATCCGTCCAGTGCTGATAACCCAGGTAGTCGATACGGAACTTGAAGTTGCCGTTAGAAAGGTTGAAGGTTACCTGGCCGTTGCTGTCGGTTGTTCCCGAAAGGTTCAGATAGCTGCCTGCTTCACTGAAAACATAGCATTTGATTCCGGTCAGCGGATCAGAAGCGCCCTTGAACACCGTCAGGGTAAATATCCCACCGCCGGTATTGATAGTCACGGCTTTTGACTGGTCGGCGGCAAGCGTCTCTTCGGTGCTCCAGTACTGGTTGCCCAGGTAGTTCGCCCGGAATTTGTATGCGCCTGCGGGAAGGCGGAAGGTCACTTTCCCGGATGCATTTGTGGCCCCGGAAATGTTCAGATAGGAACCGGCTGTTGTAAAGGCATAGACGTTGATGCCGGTTAAGACCTGGCTTCCCTGCATCACGGTGATCTCCACTTCGGCCATGGGGATGGTGATGGTTGTATCCTGGGCGTTGAATACGGAAGAAAAATATTGCCGGCCCAGGTAATCCGCCCGGACCTTGTAGTCCCTGGCGGGCAATGAAAAGCTCATCTTGCCGTCGCTGCCTGTTTTCTGCGTTAATCCGAGATAGGTTCCCGCAGGTGTAAACAGATAGGCATTAATATTGGCCAGCGGTGTGGCTGCTCCCTGATAAGTACTGCTGACCGTGATGTTGACCGTATGATGAGGAATCGTAAGATCGATGCTTGCTGTTGTGGTGACCTGTATGGTGTCGCTCCAGTATGAGTAGCCCAGATAATCGGCTCTGATTTTGTACGTGCCCGGAGCAGCACTGAAAGCTGCCTGGCCTGCGGCGTCCGTCGTCTTTTCCTGGCCCAGATAACTTCCCGCCTCGTTAAAGAGATAAACCTTTACCCCGGCAATGATATTCTGCGCATCCTTGCGGAGGGTCACCTGGAGAGCTCCGATGGTATAAACCCGGGTCTTCACGGTTTCCGTATTGCCGGCCAGATCTTTGGCGAAGAATTTCAGCGTTGTTGTTGCGGCAATGGTCAGGGCCGCGGAATAAACAGAAGAAGACGTTGTCGGTGTGGCGCCGTCTGTCGTGTAATAGATTGTGTCACATCCCTTGCCTCCATTGTCGTTGCAGGTAAGAGTCACGGTTTGTGTATCGGTGTATATTCCGCCTACAGGCGCTGCCGTCGTTACGGGGGGAGTTGTATCCACGGTCAGGATGTTTTTCACGATGCGGTTGCCCGCTTCATCATAAGCATATTCGATCTTTGAACCGTCATCATAATTGATGCCGGTCAGGCGGTTGCCGTCATCATATGTATAGCTTGCCGTCCCGGCATAGGCTGGTATGACTATTGCCGCCAAAAAGATAATAACTGAAAGGATGGTCACATAAGTTTGTCTTCGTTGTGATGACATATTATTGCTCCCCTGTATTCGATTTTCTGCCCCTGTGAAACGCTATTTACTGATTATATTTGTTTGTTGCGACTGTCTGAACAATGATATATTTGAGCGCAACGCATATCAGCGCATCCGAGAAGGCGTAACACCGGGCTCAATATTCAACGATGCCTAAAAAATAAATCTGCACTGAAACCTGAAAAACTCTTTACTGATTCTTTTTTGTGAAATTTTACAATACTGCGTATGCGTGATGGTAGCCGTACAGAATATAAAATATCTTGTCAATATTTTTCAGCGCCGGAAGTGAACCGGGGTTTTCTTGTCTTCTTGCCGGGCTGGTTGATAGGACATGTTCCGTTACCGCTTTTTGCGGAAGATCAGTTTGATCGGAACTTTATCAAAGCCGAACTCTTTGCGGATTTGATTCATCAGGTAGCGTTCGTAGGAAAAGTGGACGCCTCTGGCATGAGGGACAAGTGTTTGATGGTAACGGCATGAACCACAAGGCAATTCCGTTAATGATCTGGATTGGTGTATTACTAAGACATTAAACGACCCGGCAAATGCGGGTGGATGTATTTTTTTTACGCGGTGACAGGCGGATGACTTTATGTCCTGATATTTTTTGGGTTTTTCGCAAATCTCTACATATTGCGGAAAAATCTCCCTTGAACTTTCGTGTATGGAGCATACGGTATTCCCGAACTTCTTCAACGATTGTATCTTTCATTTTCTAACCTCCAACAATTCTTCCGGAGAACATATTTCCGGGCATTCATACCCCTCACCTTCAATAATTCGCCGCAATATTTTTCGGATAAACGGATTGCTCAAGTGGGCAAAGTTCCATGTGATGACTATTTCAATCCCGTTAACTGCCGCCAGTGCAATATGCAGAGCATCTTCAGGATACTCTATGGGAATTCCCTTTTTGGCAATAATTGTTTCGGCAAGAACTTTTGCCTCATCGTCAATTTCAAGCATTGGAAATGTTTCTATTGCGGCAAGTCTCAATTTGGCCTGTTCAGAATCACCGTGCCTCGCCTCCTCGTATACAAGCGCCGAAATATATGCTTCGTATTTATTGGACAACGCTGGCCAAATATCCCTTGTAGCGACCTGATGTGCCGTAATGTTGATATCCCGACTGGGCCGCGCTGTCAAATAGCTGACCACTGTCGTTTCAATATATATTTTTCTCTTCATTTTCATAATTTATTATTATCATGTTTATATATATTCTGAAAGCTCATTCCGCCGATTATTTGCGGGCTGGTTGATAGGACGTGTTCTTTTACCGCTTTTTCCGGAAGATCAGTTTGATCGGAACTTTATCAAAGCCGAACTCTTCGCGGATTTGATTCATCAGGTAGCGTTCGTAGGAAAAGTGGACGCCTCTGGCCTGGGAGACAAAGAAGACAAAGGTGGGCGGTTTAATGCCGGTTTGTGTGGCGTAAGAGATGCCCATGGACCGGTTCTGAAAGCGCGCCATCGGGTTTCTCCGGACGGATCTTTCCACCAGATCATTGAGGGGAGAGGTTCCCACCCGCTTTGTGTACTGGCTGTAAACGGTGTTGATCATTTCAAATATCTTCGGCGCGCGCTGTCCGGTCAGCGCGGAGATGAAAAGAATGGGAGCAAAATCCATGAACTTGAGTGCATCATGAATTTTTTCAACAAATTTGCCCACGGTGGCATTGTCTTTTTCAATCCTATCCCATTTGTTCACCACGATGATGCAGGCTTTGCCGCGTTCATAGGCAAGACCGACGATTTTGGCGTCCTGTTCGGTGATGCCTTCTTCCGCGTCAATCAGCACCAGGGCGATGTCGCAGCGGTTGATCGTTTTGAGCGCCTGGATCACGCTGTATTTTTCCAGGGTCAGGCTGATCTTGTTTTTCCGGCGGATGCCCGCCGTGTCAATCAGGAGATAATTCTTGCCATGCACCTTGATGGTCGTGTCAATGGCGTCGCGCGTGGTGCCCGGGGTGGGATTGGCAATGCTTCTTTCCTTACCGGAAATCAGATTGATGAGGGATGATTTTCCGACGTTGGGCTTGCCGACAATGGCCACCGCAATCGGTTCATCCTCGTCTTCTTTGTTTTCAATTGCCTGCGGAAAGTTTTCCGTCAGAACGGCCAGCAGTTCGTCCACGCCTAATCCGTGCTGTGCGGAAATCGAATAAATTTCATCGATGCCCAGCCGGTAAAATTCGGTGAGCAGGTCTTCATGGCGCGCGCCATCAACTTTATTAGCGGCGTAAAACACATTTTTACCCCGGCCCCGCAATTGACGCGCGATTTCCATGTCCGATGGCGTCAGGCCGTCGCGGCCGTCCATCATAAAGATGATAACGTCCGCTTCTTCAATGGCCAGATTGGTCTGTTCGCGCATCTGGATCAGAATGCGTTCTTCGGTGACCGGTTCAAATCCGCCGGTGTCAATCAGGGTAAAGGCTTTGTCGTGCCAGACGCAATCCGTATAGTTGCGGTCTCGCGTTGCGCCCGGTTCGTCGATGACGATGGCTTTCTGCTTTCCGGCGATGCGGTTGAAAAGTGTTGATTTGCCCACATTGGGGCGGCCGACAATGGCGATGACGGGTTTTGCCTGCATGGAAACCTCTATTTAATCAGTCCGAACTCACGCAGCATTCTGTCGGAGCTGGTCCAGTCTTTCTTGACGCGCACAAACAATTCCAGAAAAACCTTTGCGCCGAAAAGATTTTCCATCGAAAGACGCGCCTGCGTCCCGATTTTTTTGAGCATGGCGCCTTTTTTACCGATCATGATCGCTTTTTGCGATTCTTTTTCCACATGGATCGTCGCGCTGATGCGGATCAGATTTTTTGCCTCGTCTTCCTTGAAGGCGTCAATGGTGACAGCCGATACATAGGGGATTTCCTGCGAAGTCAAGATCAGAATCTGTTCCCGGATGAATTCTCCCGCGATGAAGCGCTCCGTAGCGTCGGTGGCAATATCGTCGGGGAACAGTTGCGGACCTTCCGGCAGCGCCTCTTTCAGGCAGGAGATCAATTCATCAAGGCCGTCGCCTTTTAAGGCGCAGATCGGAAAAATGCCGGCAAAGTCATAAAGCCTGCTGTATTGATCGATGAGCGGCAGCAGGGAGGGCTTTTCAATCCGGTCAATTTTATTAATGGCCAGAAATACCTGCGCCCTGGCCCCGGCCAGCGCTTCGATCAAAAAAAGTTCATGAGGTCCGATTTGGGTGTCGGCCTCTACCATCACCAGGATACCATCGGCGTCGCCGATGGTATCCTGGGCCGCCTGCACCATTGCCCGGTTGAGCGGTGTTTTCGGCTTGTGCATTCCCGGTGTGTCGAGAAAGATCAACTGTGCGTCGTGGAAGTTTCTAATGCCCGTGATGCGGTTTCGCGTGGTTTGCGGCTTGTTGGCGACGATGGAAATTTTATCGCCGATAATTGCGTTGAAAAAGGTTGATTTGCCCACATTCGGGCGGCCTAAAATGGCGATGAAACCGGATTTAAACACAAATATTCTCCAATGATTAGATGATTCCCGGAACATCCAGCGAAAAAGATTCTCCTGTTTCGATGTTCAGCGATATATGTCCCGGAAGGGTTTCGCGAACAGAGTCTATAACGATTTGAGTGTCAGGGTAAAGCTTTTTTATCGATTCGATATTTTTATTGCCGGGACCGCGGAAATGGGACAGGTCGCGTTGGGCCACCCGGAAACGCAATTCCCCGGTATGTCCGGGAATATTGCCGAGCAGTTTCAATGCGGCTGAATAAAAAATGGCCGAATAAACCAGGCTGCCGAAAGACGGGTGCATCGGACCCGCCAGCACGGCGCCCTCCCGGTTCATTTCCGGCGTTAACTGCAGGCCGAAGCGGATAATCCGAATGCCTTCCGGCGCAAGCGTTTCCCAGGCAAGGCGGCACCAGTCCACCGCCTCATCCAGAGACAATGGCCGATAGCGCCCTGCTCGGAATTCATCAGCCAGCGCGGTATCCTGAAAAACGATCACCGGATGGACGCGCACGGTATCCGGCCGCAGTTCGGCGACGCGCGCAAGCGTTTTCGCAAAGCTTTTCCGGGTGTCGTGCGGCAGGCCGGCCATCAGGTGCAAACCCGTTTTAAGGCCCTGCGCCTTGAGCAATTGCATCGCACGCGCCGTGCTCTTTGCATCGTGGCCCCGGCAGGCTTTGCGAAGGACATCATCATTGAGGGATTGCGCGCCGATTTCCACGGTTCGCACGCCGTGGGAATATAAAAAGTTCAATTGCTCGTCGTCAATGTAATCAGGCCGGGTGGAAATCCGGATGGAGGTTATCCGGCCTTTCCGGATATAAGCGCAGGCCATGTCCAGAAGGCGCTTTTGATCGAAAGGCGTCAGGCCCGTAAAGCTGCCTCCGTAAAAGGCGATTTCCACGCTGCGCGTTTTGTCTCTGTTCCAGTTCAGATAAGAGGCAACCTCGGCGTCAAAAAAATCCTGCGTGATGTCCGGCGTAAAATTGCCTGCGGCAATCTTCTGGTTGCAGAAGGTGCAGCGCTGCGGGCAGCCGCTGTTCATCATGAAGATGGGAATAATCAGCGGTTTCTCCGGCTTGTCTCCCGCCGGCGGGGGTGATGCAACGCGCCGGGGGGTGAGGGCTTTGATGCGGGGGGTGTCAAGTGCCGCTTTCACGGTGCAGACTTTCCCAGGCTTTTTGCGCCGCCTGTTTTTGCGCGTCTTTCTTGCTTTTTCCCCGGCCGGTTTGACGGGTGTCATCGCCCAGGGTTACCTCGACTTCAAAGGTTTTGTCGTGATCGGGACCGCTTTCGTCAAGCAGGGTATAAAGCGGCGCGGATTTGTATTTCTTCTGACACAATTCCTGCAAGGCTGTTTTATAGTCGAAGCATTGCGCAGTCAGCGCCTCATCATTCAACAGGGGGCTCATCAGCCGTTTGAGAATGGTTTTTGTTTTACTGAAACCGGAATCAAGGTAAATCGCGGCGATGACCGCCTCAAGTGCGTTGGCCAGAAGCGATTCCTTGGCACGTCCGCCGGAATGGTCTTCACCACGGCCCAGAAGCAGACAATTTCCCAAATCGAGTTTTGCCGCCAGATCCGCCAGTGGTTGTTCATTGACCAGCAAAGAACGGATTTTGGAAAGGGTGCCTTCATCGAAATCAGGATGTTTTTTCATCAGCAGATCGCTGATGCAAAGCCCCAGAACCGCGTCTCCCAGAAATTCCAGTCTTTCATTGTCGCTTGCGCACAACTGCATATTTTCATTGGCGTAGGACCGATGCGTCAGGGCGGTCGAAAGCAGATCCGGCTTGCGGAAAACATAGTGGAGCTTTTCCTGAAGGACGGTTAATTGTTGTAATCTGTCGTTATTCATCAGCGATCCTGCCTGTAAGTTTGCCTTCCAGAACCTGTTCGATTCTGACCTTGACCACTGTATTTACTAAAGAAGCAGGGTGTTTGTCCAGTATTACCGGAAGATAATTGTGCGAGAAGCCCCTGGCGAGCCCGGTTTTTTTGTCTCCGGATTGTTCCACCAGCACGGGAAGTGTTTTCCCCAGAAACCGCCTGGAGAAGCTTTCTCTTTTTTTTGCGCCCAGTTCCCGCAGGATGCCGGCCCGCTCTTTTTTGATTTTCTCCGAAACTTTCGGATGGATATCCAGGGCGGCTGTGCCGGGTCTTTCCGAATAGGGGAAGACGTGCAGATAAGCCACAGGCAGATCTTCCAGCAGTTTTAACGTGTGGCTGAATTCCGTTTTGCCTTCGCCGGGAAAACCGGCCATCACGTCGATCCCGATAGCGATATCGTCCACGGTTCGCGCCACTTTTTCAATGAGCGAACGATAGAATGCCGTGTCATAGCGGCGTTTCATCATTTTCAGAATGGAATCATCGCCGCTTTGCAGCGGAATATGCAGGTGCGGGCAAAGGTTTTCGTATTGATTGAAAAGATGAAGCAGTTCATCCGATATTTCGTTGGGTTCGATGGAGCTGAGGCGGAACCTTGCTTGAGAATTCTGCGATAACAGGGTTTTGAGGGTCTGCGCCAGATCCGTCCGGGGATGCAGGTCGTGTCCATAGTATCCCAGATGAATGCCGGTGAGAACAATTTCCCGATAGTCCCGGACGATAAAGTTCTTTACGCCTTCCAGCACACCGGATACGGGCAGGCTGCGGCTTTTGCCGCGGGCGAAAGGAACGATGCAATAGCTGCAAAAGGCGTTGCAGCCGTCCTGAATTTTGAAAAAAGCGCGGGTGCGTCCCGTTAATGTTGATGCCGGTGCGCAGGGAAATTGTTCCTGCAGAAAAATATCCCCCGCAAAAATGTGCGGCCGGTCGGAGACGGAATGGCTCAGCAGTTCGGCAATCCGATGCTTCTGGTCATTGCCCAGCACAAAGGCGACGCCCTCGATCCGGGACAATACTTCGGCCTGCGTCTGCGCGTAGCAGCCGGTCACGACGATGCGGGCGAGGGGATTTTGGCGCAATGCCCGGCGGATGAGCTGGCGCGCCTGAAAATCGGCAAAAGCGGTGACGGTGCAGGTATTGATGATGTAGGCGTCGGCGAACGTGTTAAACGGCGTCAGTTCATAATTTGCGGACTGCAGCTGCCGGGCCAGCGCCGCGGAATCACACTGATTGACCTTACAGCCCAGCGTGGTCAGACCGACTTTCTTTTTCAGTCCGTTTTGGAGCTGTTTTTTATTTCCTCCACCGTTTTTCATGAGGCGCTTTATCTATCGGGATAACTCCTTTGTCAAGATAAACAAAAAATGGATTTTATAATGAAAATAATATAAAGTACGGTAAAAATAACACTGAATAAAAGGAGGTTTGTCCCTATATGGAATCTATTGCAGCTTATTTTACGTCAAACCCGGAGGCCTTTGCGTTATTTGTGATTTTATCCGTGGTCATGATTCTGTATTTTATCTTGTCTAAATTTATTAAATTAACGATTGCCGCCATTGTAGTCTTTTTCATTGTCGGTGGCATTAATGTTTTCAGTGATCCGGCGCCTATGCCCGTAGCCATGGGAAAAACCGCTGACATATTGATAGCCGGCGGAAAAAGTTTAGGGAATCGGCTCGGCGATTTTTGGCGGGACAGCAAGGAAATGGCGGGTGAAGCAAAGAAAATGCCCGGAGAGGTCAACGATCTGCTGGACGCTCCTGTCAATTACGGCAATAACAATAATCAAGGCGATGTCAAGAAAAAATAATCATCTTTATGTGATAAAAAGGTCATTAGTCGAAAAAGTCGGGTCGCTGGTCAGATTAACGCCCATGCGCCTGAGTCCTGCTTCGTCACCGGGTGTGGGAATATGAGTCATATGAACTTCACAGCCCTGCAAATCTTTTAATTTTTCCAAAGCCAGCTCCGCCGCCGGATTGGTGGCGGCGCTAATGGCCAGCGCAATGAGCGCTTCTTCCAGATCAAGGCTGACATTTTTTTCATTCAAAATCTCCGTTTTCAACCTGCGGACTGAGTCGGTGATGTTTGGCGGCAGCAGCTTAATCTTAGCGGGAATATCCGCCAGGTGTTTAATGGCGTGGATGACCACGCTGGACGCCGCATGCATCAGTGGGGAGTTGCTGCCGGTGATGATTATGCCGTCGGCAAGTTCAATGGCCGCGCCGCAGAAGATGCCTTCATTGCCCCGATTACGTTTCAACGCTTCTTGGGACATCTGGCGCGCAGGCAGCACGACGCGTCTGTGCTCCGGTTTTAGATTAAAATCGTGGAGAAATAATTCGACGCGCTGCACGGTTTCTTTATCCGAAAATCCCATAGCGTATTCACAGCGGTAGCGGAAATAGCGGCGGATGATTTCCTGTTTGGATGCTTCTTTGGTGATGTCGTCATTGATCATGGCAAATCCGGCGCGGTTAACGCCCATATCGGTGGGAGACTTGTAAAAGGAAGCCTCGCCGGTGATTTTTTCCAGAATCCTCTTGACAACCGGAAACACTTCCACATCGCGGTTGTAATTGACCCAGGCTTCACCGTAGGCATCCAGATGAAAGGGGTCGATCTGGTTGAAATCGCGAATATCGGCGGTTGCCGCTTCGTATGCGACATTGACCGGATGTTTGAGCGGCAGATTCCAGATCGGGAAGGTTTCAAACTTGGCGTAGCCGGATTTGACGCCTCTTTTGTAATCATGATAAAGTTGAGACAGGCAGGTCGCCAGTTTCCCGCTGCCCGGTCCCGGTCCCGTGACAATCACCAGCGGTTTGTCCGTCGGGATGCGTTCATTGGCGCCGTATCCTTCATCGCTGACGATCAAATCTACATTCGTCGGATATCCCTTCGTAAAACGGTGCGTGAATACCCGGATGCCCCGGCGTTCGAGTTTGTTTTTGAACAAGACGGCAGAGGGCTGGTTTTGGAACCGGGTAATGACGACGCCCATCACGCTGATGTTCCAGCTGCGCAGATCATCAATCAGCTTCATCGCGTCTGCATCGTACGTGATGCCGAAGTCCGCCCGGATTTTTTTTCGTTCAATGTCGCCTGCGTAAATGCAAAGCAAAATATCCGCCCGGTCTTTCAACTCCTTAATGAGCCGCATTTTGACGTTGGGGTCATAGCCGGGCAGCACGCGGGCTGCGTGATAATCATACAGCAGCTTGCCGCCGAATTCCAAGTATAGCTTGTTGTTGAATCTTTCAACGCGCTTTAAGATCGATTCCGTCTGCTGGGTGATGTATTTTTCATTATCAAAGCCGTTTTTATCTGTATGCATGAGAATTTTCGACGCCTCATCAAGAGTGTATATTTGTTTTCGTCTAAAACAAAAATGTTCATGGAAAGAACAATAATGAATTTTTATCGATGCGGATTGGTTTTATATATGAAAAGAAATATTTTTTCCAAAAAAAAATGAAAAAAGTGCTTAAAAATATTAGCAGGATGGAAAAGTAAGTCTGTTTAAGAGGTTATCCCGATTACAATAAATTGATTTCCATCGCGCGGACGGGGCAGGCGGAAACGCACAGTTCGCAGCCATTGCACTTTTCGGGATCAAACAAAACTTTCAAGGTCTGTTTTTCGAAAGATAAGGCGCCGGTCGGGCAAAACCCGGTGCAGGCCCCGCAGTGAACGCACTTATCGGGATTTTGATAAACACTCTTGGAAAGAGACTCGACTTTCAGCCCCATTTCCTTCAGGAAATGAATGCCGCGGTCGAAATCTTCTTTTTTGCCGGAAAGTTCCAGTACGATTACGCCTTCGCGGCGTGGGTAGATTCTTGCTTTCAGAATATTAAACACAAGGTTGTGTTTTTGCGCCAGCAGATAAACGACTGGCTGCTGAACAACATCCGGTGTGTAGCGAATAACGATTTTTTTCGAGTACATAACTTAAAAACCTTCTAAATTTGCGGCATGTTAAGGGAGGCGAAGAAGAATGTCAAGTCAATAGTTGGCATCAATAGTCCATCTCCCGCGGGTTTCCGTGATCGATCCGGATCTAGGATTTATCTTCCTGCCGTTTCTTTTGATGATCTGCGGTAAACAGATCGAAGAGAGGTTTAAAAGGTGTCAGACCGATCATGGCCTGAGGATTTGCCTGGGGATAATTTTCACCATATTCGAGCAGCTTTTTGAACTGTTCATCGGCCATGTTGCGTATGATCAGGTAATTACGGATCGTCTGTTCGAGATACTTTTCAAAAAACTCCGTGAGCACATTTTCTCCATACCGGATCATCAGATACAAAAGGGGCGGTGGGAGCAGATATTTTTTTTTGCGCGCTTCTTCCAGAACGATCTGCGTGAGAATTGCCGGTGTCACATCTTCGCCTGTTTTGGCATCCGTTACTTGAATCTGCCGGCCTTTTCGGATGGTGTCCGTTACGTAATCAAGCGTAATATAAATACTTTTTTCAGTATCGTAAAGTCTGCGGTTGGTATATTTTTTTAATTGCAGGATGTTTTCGTCCATGTTGTCCTTTGCCTATTTCTTATTACGGGATGATGATAAATATTGCAACATAAAAAATATCATCATCAGGGACAGAAACAGTCAATACAATCATAAGTATCAGTGAACACTATGAAAAAATAAATAAACGCCATTGAATATAATTTATAAAAATATATTGCAATGCAACATTTTTTATTGACAAACAGAAAAAACTGTTTATAATTAGACTCAACACAAAATAAATAAAGGAGAATTTATTATGCAAAATAAAGAAATAACACAGCAAATGATTGATTGCCATAAGGCGGCCTTTGAGAGCGGCTTGAATGCGATGGTCATGTTGCAGGAGCAAACTTCCAAGGCTGTGGATAATCTCTTGCAGCAGTCCCCGTGGATTCCAGTTCAATCCAGGACGGCCATGAATGAATGGACCAGTATGTGTAAAAAAGGTACCACTGACTTCAAAGAAAAGGCCGATGAGAATTATGAGAAAGTGGCTCAGATGTTGATGTCCGGACTGACGGCTTTTCAGGTAAAATCAAAAAAATAGAGAAAGGGTGGAGGGGCATGGATTCCAGAATGATCAAGCAGATTCTAGACTTTAACAAAAAAGCTTTTGACAACAGCTTTAAGGCTGTTGTTGCCATACAGGAATACACTGAAGAAATGATGCGTGTTTTCTGGGCAAAGTCAACGTTTTTTCCCGCAGATAATCAACAGGTTGTCGGGGATTGGTTGACTGTTTATAAAAACGGTCTGGATGAACTCAAAAAAAATGTGGAGAGCCGGTTTAAACTGATTGAAGATCATCTTTTTAATGTTGCCGGTCAAATGGAATCTTCGTTGGAGGCGGTTGTCCCAAAAACAGAACCTGCTGAACCTTTTCAGCGGATGACAAAAGAGATTGCCGCTGATCTTAAAAAACCAGCGTCCCGCAGACAGACGGTTAAAAAAGAAAAAGTTCCCGGTAAAAAAACAAAATAAACAAAATAAAGGAGAAAAATTATGGAACCGAAACAGATTGCAAAACAGATGGTGGATTTTAACAAAACAGCTTTTGATAATTCTTTTGCAGCAATGGCCGTTATTCAGGAACAGACTGAAAAGATGGTCGCCAACATGCTGGAGCAGACCGGCGTATTTCCGGCGGAAGGCAAGAAGCTGGTTCTGGACTGGATCAAAACCTACAAGAAGGGCCGTGAAGAATTCAAAGCGGCCGCCGATGAGAATTTCAAAAAAGTGGAAACCTATTTCGCGGGCAAATAAAGTAATGATGAAAAAGCCGCCGCAATGCATTTGCGGCGGCTTTTTCATTTTCGGTGTTAAAAGATATTACGCAAAAGATGATTACGCTTGAGGCGCTTTGGGCGGGCTGACCAGGCCTTCGCCCGTAATCACGACCACGCCGTCCTGATTCGTGCAGGTGGTTTTTAACCGGACGCGGTTTTTTTCCGTATTCAATTCCAGTATTTCAACGCGTCCCGTGATGGTGTCGCCCATACGCACCGGCGCGAGAAAACTTAAATCCTGTTTCAGATAGATGGTTCCTGGACCCGGCAGTTGATTGGCAATAATGGCGGAAATAAACCCTGCCGTGAGCATACCGTGCGCGATACGGGTTTTAAAAAACGTATTTTTTGCATAGGCCTCGTTGACATGTGCCGGATTGAAATCTCCGGTGATGCCCGCGTATAAATAAATATCTGTTTCTGTTACTGTTTTGGCAAATTCTGCCGCGTCTCCAACGGCCAGCTTGTCGATGCTTCTTCCTGCAATCATGTCCAACCTCCCTCTCTATTAATTTAACGATTCAGAACCAACACTTATGGCTCCAAATATTTTCCCTCAAATCCTTGATATCGTCCTGCATATCCATATAGATGCAGGAATTGTTGATCGCCAGGCCACCTTGATAGGCCAGGGCCGTGACCAGCAGAACTTCATCTTCCGAAAATTTTTTTTCCTTTCCGCTGTAGACCAGCATGACGCCGATAATACTCTCTTTGGCTTTAATCGGCACATAGAGCATGGAGACAATGCCTTCTGCTTTCTTTTCTTCCTTGTACTGAATGCCCTTGTCCTCTTGAACATCTTCAATGGCAATGGTTTTTCCCTTCAAAGCCGCGGCAATGTTTTTATCCGCGTGAACAGGCCCTTTATTCATGTATTTCTCGCTTAATCCAAAACAGGCGACTCTTTTCAATGTGCGCTGGTCTTCTTCCAGCAGGAGAACAGAGGCAGCTTTGATATCGAGGGATTCAACCAGAGCCTGCGTCATGGTTTGTAAAATGGTCTTGACGTTCAAACTTTCCGAAATGCTGGCCGCCAATTTCACAAAGATCTGTGCATTATTGCGCAATTTTTTGATTAAAAAGGAGATTTCAACCGCGGAGCCTCCCTGTTCGGCCAGAATGGACAGGAAATCGATTTCATCTTTGCGAAATTTGCGGATCTCTTTGGTATAAACGCTCAGGATGCCTAGCATGCGTCCCTTGTCCATAACGGGAACGGAAAGGATCGAGCCGATGCCTTCCGCTTTTTTAGCGTCGCGGTTAGCCAGCCGTTTGTCGGTTGCCGCATCCTGATAATAGAGGTAGCCGTCTTTCAGAAGCTGCGGGGTGATTTTCACGGCGTATCCTTTTCCTGCATGAACGTATTTTGAGGAAAGTCCCACCTGGGCTTCGGCAACATTTTGAAAAACATCTTCAGACTTTTTATCCATCAGGAAGATCGCGGCTGCCTTGACCTTTAATGTCTTCACCGCTTTGGACACGATCAAATGCAGCATTTTGTCCTGATCTTCCGTTGTGCCCAGTTCTTTGCTCAACTCGCTTAAAGCGCGAAAATAACTTTCTCCATTGTACATAATGTTTTCTCCCTTTATATAGCTTCAGAAATACGTTGAATGAGGGACAACTTTCCTTTTCTGAACCGCGCCGACGGCGCTTTTTTTACCTCATTTTCCATTTTTTCATGGATATCTACTTTTTTAAGGACAGTTTTCTTCCTGACGACTCTTTCTTTTAACGGCTGTTTTAATGGCGTGACGCTTGTGCCTGGCAACTGTGCCGGCAGGACCGCCGCCCGGGGGATTTTATCCGTTGATGCCGCATCTTTGCTGTCACGCTCTTTGAGCCATCTCGCGATTTTCGGCGCGAACTGCCGCTGAAATTTGGAGCTGACGTAAATGCCGATGTGTCCGGTTTCCAGGCAGATGTCTTCCGTGTCCTTGCTGCCCACGGCTTTCGTGAGCTGGTTGCATGCCTCGGGCGGGACAAGATGGTCATATTCACCATAGAAATTCAAAAGAGGCATGGTCAGTTTAGACAAATCCACTCTTTTTCCGCCAAGAACCATCTTGCTTTGGATGAGCAGGTTGTTCTTATAGCAGTCATCGATAAACTGGCGGAAGGTTTCTCCGGGAACATCCGGGCTGTCGAAGATCCAGCGCTCCATACGGACGAAGTTTTCTACAAAATCCTTGTTGTCCATATTTTCCACGAAACTGACATATTTATCGATCATCAGGCGCGCGGGATTCAACAGCAGGAAGCCGAGGTTCATCAGATCACCGGGAATATTGCCAAAAGTGCGGATCATCCTGTCCACATCGATGTCTTTCATCCAGACATGCAAAAGGCCTTTATCGTGATCAAAACTGGAAGGCGTGACGGTGGTAATTAAATTTTTGATTTTATCCGGATGAAGCGCCGAATACATGATGGAGAAGGAACCGCCCATGCAAATGCCCATCAGATCGATTTTAGGGACATGGTGCTTCTTGCGGATGAAATCGATGATATTATCCATGTAGCCATTGACATGGTCGTCAATGGTAAGAAAAGAATCTTTGCGTTTGGGATAGCCCCAATCCACCATGTAAAGATCGATGCCTTCCTGTAAAAACGTTTTGACAACACTGCGGTCCGGCTGCAAATCCAGCATAGTTTCGCGGTTGATGAGTGCGTAAACGACCAGCAGGGGGGTGTTTAACTTGCTTTCAGCATTTTCATTGCGGAAGTAGTGCTTCAATTTGACCCGGTCTTCCTGATAGACAATTTCATAAGGCGTTGATCCCAGGTCATAGTTCAATTCGCCCAGAAGGACGTCGGACGCCTTAGAAACCCGTTTTTGCGCCTTTTCCGTGTCTTCGGCCATGCGTTCCAGGATCAGGTCAATGGGAATTTTCGTAGAGTTCATATCCAGATGCTTTCCTTTTTAAAATCATTGGTCATCTCCTGCCCGGGGCAGGAGGGGCGAATGGCTATCCTTCGTTTTGTGAATTGGGGGAAATGTTGAGCCGCTTTTCCAGTTCTTTGACTCTTTTCTTCAGCAGATGGAATTCCCGGTACAAATCGTCCATGTCTTTGTGGGTCACAACGGGCAGCAACTGGAGAAAATCATTCATAGCGCCATCTTTGGCGATGAGAAAATCTTCCAGTTTGTTGAGCGTCCGATGCAGCGCGTCCGTGTATTCCCTGGACTTAAACAGATTCATGTAGTGGCCTTCCAGAATCTTCAGCCACATGCCGTAGCTTTCTTTTGTGTTGACGGGCAGGTTGCCTTCTTCAGCGCTTTGCTTCAGTTTTTCCTGAAGCACCTTGAAGGACTTTTCCATTGGCAGGTAAAGAACAGAAAGAAATTCAGCCAGGGTGGTTTCAAAAAGATTGTGCTTATCCAGCAGTTCGTTGAACCTTTCCTGATAAAAACGCGTCAGTCCCAGAGGTGGAATTTTCAGGTACTGGCGAAGCTCTTTTTCGTAGATGTCGGTCAGGGCGCGAAAAACTTCCTGATCCATATTTTCAAAGTTATAGGCTTCCGTGCGCTTGCCGATTTTACCCGCCTTGTCGATGAGATGGTTTTGGATCTGCATGGCTGCGTCAAAACCGGATCTGGCCATTTTTATGAAAATTTCCGGGAGTGCGCTAAGCGAGTTGGCGGCGGCAGAAGCGGATCCGGGTTCATTCATGATCCGGGAAAAAGATTTGAGCAGATTTAAATTTGTTTCCAATTGCTCCGTAAAACGGTTTTGCGTAGCGGTTTGTGTGTTCAGCGCGTGATCGGGATTGGCGGGCATTATTTTTGCCATATTCATCCACATCTCCGTGGCCGTTTTCAGCCACGGGAAAACCGGAGATTCATTAAACGGGAATTGTTTGCCGTCTTCAACCATAATCACCTCATTGTTATAACAACGACGTTGAAAATTCTGATTAAATAATATAATTAGCTTATTGATTTTCTAATATAGAAGAATATTTTTGTCAATGTTTTTTGGTTTCTTCAAGCCATGCGGAGGCAATTACAGTATTGTCTGAAAAAAAATGGTTGAGGGCGGGGCGATTGAAAGGGGGAACCTATGGAGCAGGAAGGAAGGATTGAAATAGAGAAGTTGACACCGGATGAACTTTTATCCGTGATCGGTTTGTCTCCCGCCGATAATGTCGAGGGCGTGAATACAGCCCTGGCCTGGAAAAGCAAAATGGTGGGCGGGCAGGTCAGGGGTTTGTTCGGTTATCAGAGAATTCTGAATTCCATCAGCAAGGATGTCGTTGTGTTCGGACCCTGGGCGATTGCCGCCGCCTGGCAAAGCGCGCTCCTCGATACCGTGCTGCAGCCGATCAGGGCCAGTGCCCGCCTTGCTGTCGGCGCAGCCAGAAATCCCGACATGATTGCGGACATGAACGGCTGGATATACAAAAGCTATTCCCGGCTGCTTTATACGCTGACCGGTTTTTTTATCAAGGATGCCCGGTTCAACCGTGAAAAAGCGCGGATGATCTGCACGACCGCCAAAGGTAAAGAATACCTGAAAAACTACATGGATGAGTTTTCTCA
>CAYOPU010000026.1:0-18271 GCA_964405915.1 uncultured Smithella sp.
GGGATCGCGGGCGCTGGGCGCGCGTCGAAGAAGCCAGCCGCCATATCGTGACGAAAGCGCTGGATTTTGAAGGCACCTGCACCGGAGAGCACGGCATCGGCATCGGCAAACGCAGCTTTATGCTACCGGAACATGGCGAGAGCCTTGCCCTCATGAAGCGGCTCAAAGCGCTGCTGGACCCGGACAATCTGTTGAATCCGGGGAAGTTTTTCCTTTGAAAAGGGAGGGAATCCAGGTGAGGCCAAAGATAGCAACTACTGCTTGCGCAATCATTCTGATGGTTCCGAAATCTTTCGGTTCAAACTGCAAGTTTGAACCAGCCAAAAGCTCCCCTCTTTGGTAAAGAGGGGTTGGGGGAGATTTTAAATGTTAATAAAATCACGTTAATCCACCTTTCGTAAAGAAAGGAATAAAGGAGATACTTCTTAAGTCAACGACATTGAGTTAGAGACAGCCGGAAAAATCAGAAAAACTCCCGCTTATTGCGCAATTGACGAACTCTAAAAAATCCTGTAGAAAAACAGCATCTTTCAATTCAGTGAGGCCAGTATGAAATCAATCCGCACTTTATCCGTCGTTATTTTTGCAGTTTTATTGTCCTCCCTGTCCTTTGCCGCCGAAACCCGCGGCTTGCAGGTGGTCGCCAAGGACAGGGCCAGCGGGCAGCAGGGCATCGTCAAACTTTACAACAAAAGCTACGCCGTCATCATCGGCATCGATGCCTACAGAAACCTGCCGCATGACCGCCAGCTCCGATACGCCGTCAAAGACGCCAAAGGCGTCGAAGACCTTTTGCGCAGCCGTTATTCCTTCGATAAAGTCATTACGCTCTATAATGAAGAAGCCACGCGGGAAAATATCCTCCGCGTCTTTATGGATGACCTGCCCGCCGAAATGTCGGAAGAAGATTCCCTGCTGGTTTTCTGGGCCGGCCACGGCAATCAGGAGAAAACCCGCACCGGGAATATCGGTTACCTGATTCCCCACAACGGCATCCCGGAAAAGCTCTACACCAATATTTCCATGAACACCCTGAAGGAGGACATCTCCCGGAAAATCCCGGCCAAGCATGTGTTTTATATCATGGACGCCTGTTATGGAGGGCTTCTGACCGCCACGCGGGCTGTGGACAAGGAGTCCCGGCGGGATCTTGCCTACCTGCGGGAAATCACCAAAGAGCCGGTGCGTCAGGTGCTTACGGCGGGCGGGAAGGGCGAGGAAGTTCTGGACGGAGGCCGCAAGGGCCATTCCGTGTTTACCGGCAGGCTGATTCAGATCTTGGAGGAAAGGGGCGACTTTATCACCGCCAACGAGATTCAGGCCATCATCCGGGAAAAAGTCTATAACGAAGCCCTGTCCCGTAATCACAAACAGACGCCCGGATTCGGGACGTTTTACGGCAGCGGCGACTTTGTTTTCATCCCGAAAATTGAGAAAAAGATTGAAGACAGCAAAGCCCAAATCGCCAAGTTGCAGGAAGAACTGAACCGTGTGGATCAAATGGAGGAAACGGCGAAGAAAGCCCGTGACGAGCGCAAACGCAGAGAAGCGGCGGAGAAGCGCCGCGCCGCAGAAGCCAGACTCAAAGCCGAACAATTAAGACAACGTGAGCTGCAGGAAGAAGAAGCCAGGAGCCTAAAGCTTCAGGAAGAAAACGCCCGCTTTGCCGAAGAGCAAAAACAAAAGGAACTGGAGCTGAATCAGGCGGGACAGGAAGAAGCCCAGCGCGTAGCCCGGCTGAAGGCGGAGGTGGAGCGCCGGAAAAAGGCCGCTGCCACCGTTTCTGAAACGGACAACATTGACGCCGCCGTTGCGGAAATCAAAAGCCTCAACCGGCGCATTGATGAGATTGAAAGCACCTTCGGCAAGGAGCTAAGCGACGGCAGAAAACGCATTGCCGGACGATACGACAGCGAAATCAGCGGGGTGAAGCAAACCCTGAGGAGCATGAAGCCGCTCGCGAAAGATGAATTTGAAACCGAAAGCGAATACCGGGCCAGAGTCGCCAAAAGAAAATCAGGATACGAAGAGCGGATTGCCGAACTGGAAAGCGCCAAGGAGAAAGAACTAAGCGATCTGGCAAGCCGGATCAGTGATGAACAGTCCAGACAAACAGCGGATTTGCGAAGCAGCATGAAGATGTTGGCTGAAAAGGAATACACCCTCAACCCCGAAGACCTCGTTGTGGAGCTTGGCGCGTATGATGTGGAGAAACAGAGATTCCCCGTCCGTGTGAAAAACAAAACCGTTACCGAAACCGTTACGGGCAAGAAGGGCAAAAAAACGCATGTCACGGCCACGCGCAAGCCCGGCGGCATTCAGGTTGCGGTAAACGGCATGATTCCTCTGCCCAGAGACGAAGCCCGCAAATTTCAGCAGGAATGGAAAAGCGGTCTGGTCCGCCCCGAAGTGACAGCACTTGCCGGAAGCGGGCAAATCAGCGGGGTTGTGTTAGCCAATGATGCCGACAGCGACAGGATGAATTATCAAGAGGGCTGGTTTATAAAACAATCTCTTTTAAAAGGTGATAAACGGATTATTGTCCTTGATGAAAGGACGCTGCTGGATACAAAAACCGGCGTCATGCACAAAGTTAGTGGACGCTTTCTTGATTTGGATAATCGGTCTATGCTGGATACAGAAACAGGATCGGTTCATGAGATCAGCGGGCGTTTCATTGCATTAACTCAAAGGACAATGCTGGATAGAAAAACCGGAAAAGTTCTTCATACAGGTGATCGTTTTCTGGACTTGAAAGACGGGACAGTTCTCGATACAAGGACCAACCTGATGTGGGCGGCAAAGGACAACGGCGCGGATATTAACTGGCAAAACGCGAGAAGCTACTGCGAGCATTACCGGGGCGGAGGGTACAATGACTGGCGGATGCCGACGCAGGACGAGCTGGCGGGCTTGTATGACAGTTCTAGAAGTCGCAGAACTGCTTGTGGTTATGATGCTGGTATAACGGAGCTGTTGGATCTTACATGCAGTTGGGTATGGGCATCGGAGACGCGCGGTTCCGTGGCCGCCGGCTTCGATTTCTATCATGGCGAGCGGTACTGGAGCAACGCCTCCTTCGTCTACAGCTACCGGGCCTTGCCGGTGCGGTCGGGCAAATAGATCATTTGGTTATTTGATGATTTGGTCATTTTCTTTTGGGTGCAGGGCGCAGCCCTGCTCGCCACATTTTTCAATGTAGTGCGGGACTCGCGTGACCTCGCGCCACCTTCAGGTGGTCAGGTTATCAGGCCCGTGATAAGCGCACCTAATGGTACGCACTACATCATTAGAGAGATTATTTTCCGTCGTAGCAATCATGCTGACTGCTCCGAAGTCTTTCAGTTCAAACTGCAAGTTGAACCAGCCAAAGAACCAGCCGGAGAAATGAATGTGAAAAATGAGTTTGACATGCGGCAGTCAATAATGATTCAATGATTGAAAATATTTTGCGAGTTGATGTCGTTAGATCATTAACATCACTTTTTTTTCTTGGAGATAAATTATGAGAGAATTTGGAGTTATCATTGAAAAAGATGAAGATGGATATTTTGTTGCCTCCGTACCGGCGCTTCACGGTTGTCATACACAGGCAAAATCACTGGATACTTTGATGAAAAGAATAAAGGAAGCCATCGAACTCTGTCTTGAAGTGGAAAAACCCACATCTAGAGAATTCATCGGTGTACAAAAAGTGGCAGTTACCTGATGACTACGTTCCCGTCCTTTTATTTTCCCTTGTAAAGATACCGCTCAAAAAAGCGGTTATACGTTGTCCAGTCGGAATCGGCATTGGCTGCGTCTGCGGCGACGAAGCTTTGAAACGCGTTGAGTTTGGCGTCGAGGTCGTCCATAAAATGAATGACCAGGGCCTCCATGGTTTTTGGTCGTTTGGGGGAACCGTATTCAAATTCACCGTGATGACTTAAAATGATATGCCGCAACTCGAGCGAGGTCTGGAGTGGGAAATCCGGGATCGCTTCGATTTTTTTGTTGATCATTTCCACGCCCATCACCAGATGACCGACCATCCGGCCCTCGTCGCTGTATGAAACGAGGCTGTCATAGGAGAATTCGTAAATTTTGCCGATGTCGTGCAGGATGCCGCCGGCAATGAGCAAGTCTCTGTTTAATTGCGGATAATGATTCGCTGCGCCGTCCAGCAGGCGCACGACGGAAAGGGTATGCTCGAGCAGGCCGCCCAGATAGATGTGATGAAAACCTTTGGCTGCGGGCGCCCGCCGGAAAAGTTCAGCCGTTTTGTCGTCATGAAAAAAAGCCCAGAGCAGTTTTTTAATCGGCTCCGATGAAATCGTATCAATGTAAGCCAGAATGTCCTGAAACATTGCTGCCGTATCCATCTTGCTGACCGGCAGATAATCCGACGGATCAAGATCTTCCGGGGCGCAGGGCTTAATGGTGACGATGGAGATCTGAAGGCTGTTGCGATAACTCAGCGCCCGGCCTTCAATGTAAATGATGTCGCCTTTCTTAAAGGTGCGATCCCACTCCACGGCGTTATCCCAGATCTTACCGTCTGTTTCGCCGGTTTTGTCTTTCAGCCGGATGTTCAAATAGGCCGAGCCTTTCTGGGAAAAGGCCATGCTTTTTTCCGCGACTAAAAACGAAGAAGCGATTTTATCGCCCTGTTTGATATCTTGAAGATAGATTGCTTTGGTTTTCAAATGAACCGCCTTTCTTAAAAAACATTTTTAAATTTTTCGTATCAGGGTTTTTCCCTTAATATGCGGTGATCCGCCACACGTACGGTCAGCTTATTTCCATCGAAATATTCCATCAGCGGAATGATGTATTTGCGCGAAAGTCCCGTTAAGTCCTTGAACGTTGCCGGCGTGGCCTGACCGTCCCGGACAAGCTGTGCTTTGTAATCTTCCCGTAATTTCTCCAGCGCGGTACGTGCAAAACACAGGTCTTCGTTGATCTTGACGAGTTCACCGTCTTTGAGCATCAGTTTGACGATATTCTGTGCCTTGATCTTCGACTCTTTAAAACCATTGATGACGTCGGAAAGTGAAGGCGGCGCAAGTCCCGCCTGTGCATAAGTTGCGCTAATGGACTGGCGCAGGGAGTCTTCTTCGCCGGCAAGATGAACCTGATGGGAGGCCACCCGGACATTGTCTTTGTCGCTGACGACAGCGCCTTTTTTCCCAAGGCTGATCAATACCATGTTGAATAATTTAGTGGAAACCGTAGCATCCAGAGCCGCCTTGAGTTCTTCTTTGGAGATGCCTTCCTTCAATGGATTTTTCTTGTGATAGTCCGTAAGGCTTTGGATCAGCAGTTCTTCCAGTTGAGAATACAAATGAATGGAAAGGGCGGTGGTGTCGTCGCCGGCAAGCAGTATGGCCATACGGCTGGAAAATAGTTTTTCCAGAGACTCCCGGATTTTTTTAACATTCACGCCCAGCCGAAAAGCAAGTGACTGGATACTGATACCGCCGAAACCGGCCCGCGCCAGAAGAACGGAAATTTTTTCCGGCAAAGCGCCGTTTTGCAGGATTTGCAAATCATCCAGGATTTTTTGATTTTTTCGTTTATGTTTTTTCGGCAGCGGATCGAGAATGATGCCGCCGCCGATGGTGGTGACCGGTGAATAGCTGCGCAGTACGAAATGGTCGCCTGCCACTACGACATCTTCATCGGCTAAAATAAGCTGGGCAAATGATTTGTCTCCCGGAACCAGTTCATCCGCATTCAGGAGAATGATGCGCGACATGATTTCCGTTGTTCCGGTATGCAGACGCACCAGCGCCCGATTCTTCAGTTTTCGGGTATTGGATGCCAGATATTCAAAAAACACATCCAGTCTTTGTGTGGGCCAGACTGTCTGAGGCCGGACCAGCACGTTGCCTCTTTCAAGGGTCGATTTTTCAATACCCTGCAAATTAATGGCGGTACGCTGCCCGGAAAATGCTTCTTCCACAGGGGTGTTGTGCACCTGAATTCCGCGGATGCGCGCGGCAATATTTTCCGGCAGAATCTGGATCTCTTCGCCTACCTTAATGCGGTCGGAAATCAGTGTGCCGGTGACCACGGTGCCGAAACCCTTCATGGTGAAGATGCGGTCCACCGGCAGACGGAAAATGCCGTCGTCGGTTTTTTCCTTCAACCGGCTTACCGTTTTATCCAGTTCCGCCAGAAGTTCCCGGACGCCGGTTTCTTTCACCGCTGACACGGGTATAATGGGCGCACCGGCCAGAAAAGTATCTTTCAAATAGTCGGCGATTTCAGAGCGCACCAGTTCCAGCCAATCGTCTTCCACAAGATCGATTTTGGTCAAGGCGACCAGGCCCGTCTTAATGCCCAGCAGAGAGCAGATTTGCAGATGCTCCTTGGTCTGCGGCATGACGCCTTCATCCGCGGCGATAACCATTAAAACCAGGTCAATGCCCGCCGCGCCGGCCACCATGTGCTTGATAAATTTTTCATGTCCCGGCACATCAACAATGCCGAGTGTATGACCGGAAGGAAACTGAAGGGAGGCAAACCCCAGTTCGATGGTAATGCCCCTTTCTTTTTCCTCTTTGAGACGGTCGGTGTCAACGCCGGTCAGGGCTTTGATTAATGATGTTTTTCCGTGATCGACATGGCCGGCTGTTCCCAAAACGAAATGCTGCATGTTTATTCCTGTTGTCTGAATTTTAGCGCTTAATCGAGATAACAAACTCCCACCGTTTTCACAACATCATATTTGCGAAAACGGTGGTGGATGAATTGGCCGCTTTGCGTGGCGGGTAAAATAGTTCGCTTGATTTAATTCTTGAAAAAGCGATTTGGAATTGTTAGATGATACGCGAGAGGTGGGTTTTGCGTATTCTTGGTCTGGATTACGGCGAGAAAAGAATCGGCGTGGCCATTTGTGACGAATTAGGCATGACGGCTCAGGGACTGCCGACGCTGATTCGCAAAGCAAAAAAACATGATCTGGAAATTTTGAACCAATGGATTCAACAGTATTCAGTTCAGAAAATGGTCATCGGCTATCCGCTGCGATTGGATGGTTCCGAAGGCATTCAGTGCGAAAAGGTCAACCGTTTCAAAAACTTGCTAGAAAAAACGTTTATGCTGCCCGTGATCAAATGGCCGGAGACGCTCTCGACCAAAGAGGCGGAAGAAATTTTGATTTCATCCGGAGTCCGCTGGCAAAAAAGGAAGGAAAAAGTTGACAGGCTGGCGGCGTGTCTGATTCTGCAGAATTATCTGGATTGCGCCGACAAATCAAAGGCCGGGCAGCCTTGAATTCTTCTTCTTTGATTTTTCTTGTCCCGTCATTTCAGTGTTGCGTGATAAAATATGAAAAAAGCGATCAATAAAATTTTATTATATGTTTTGTTACTGTCCTGCACGGTAGTTGTTATTTTTGGCGCCTGGTTGTTTATCTATGCCAGCGCTCCCATTAATTCGGGAAAAGCCGCAACCGTTCTGGTGGATATTCCGACAGAAACCAGTTTTATTAAAGCGACAGAAATTCTCGATCGTGCCGGTTTGGTTGACAATAAACCTCTGTTTTACAGCCTGGCGGTTGTAAAAAAGGCTACCCGGGTGATTCGCGCCGGCGAATATGAGTTTGCCACGTCTCTATCCCCGTCCGAGCTGATTGATAAACTGATTCGCGGGGACGTTAAAAAATATGCCGTAATTATTTATGAAGATGATTCGCTGAAGAAAGTTGCCGCACGCCTCAAAGAATCGAAGTTAATTGATGAAAAAATATTTTTTGAGTTGGCCGGGGATCGAGCATTTTTGTCATCCATGGGGATTGGGGGACCTTCCATTGAAGGTTATCTTTTCCCGGACACGTATTTCCTGAATCGTTCCATGACGACGAAGCAGATTATGAAGATGATGGTAAATGGTTTCTGGATGAAAATTTCACCGGAGATGATTAAACAGGCGGCCAAAAAAGGTCTTACCCTCCACCAGTTTGTGACTTTTGCATCACTGATCGGTAAGGAATCCGGTTATTCCGCTGAAAAACCAATGATTGCGGCTGTTTTCTATAACCGGCTGAAAAGGGGAATGCCCCTGCAAAGTGATCCCACGGCGGTTTATGATTTGCGGAATTTTAACGGAAAAGTTCTCCGCAGCCACTACCGAAGAGAATCCCCATATAATACATATCTGATCAGAGGATTACCACCGGGTCCGATTGGCAATCCGGGGCTGGATTCTTTCCGGGCGGTTTTGAATCCGGCGGCCGTGAATTACCTCTATTTTGTTGCCCGGGGGGATGGCACTCACTTTTTTTCATCATCGTTTAATGAACATGTCGCTGCAATAATGAGTATTCGCAGCAATGTCAGCAGCACCAGTCCTGGTCATGATAGCGCTAATGATATTGCAGAGGATGGTACTGGCGATAGCAGCACTGCTCGTGAATAACGCGTGCTTGTGATGTTTTTCTATCTATCTATTTAATATTATTTTGTTTAAACGTTTATTCCCGCCTGTGTCCTGACGCTTTCCATGACGGACAGATGTTTTTTCTGAACCGTTTTGAAAATCTTTGATGTAAATTGATTCTCAGAAACGTTTGACATTTCCTGTTTTCTTAGTGATTTTAAGTGACTTGATTAAAAAAAGATTCATTTTTTTCTTGACAAAGCGAATTTCCCTCTCTATAGTCGGTCCACGTGGAGTAAAGTGGATTGATGTGGAGGGAAACTCCGATGTCCGTATTTCGGGGAGAATATCAGCATAATATTGATGAAAAGGGAAGAATCATTTTCCCGTCCCGATTTCGTGAACAGTTTGCGGATGAACATGATAACCGCATGGTCATTACAAAATGGGATGGATATTTAATGGTTTTTCCCTTCGATGAATGGCGCATTATTGAAGAGAAAGTATCGCATCAATCGATCCTGCGTAAAGAAATACGCTCGTTTCAGCGTTTTTTTATGTCCGGGGCGGTAGATTGCAGCCTTGATGGTCAGGGTCGTGTGCTGATTCCTCCCGCGTTACGTGATTATGCAAAGCTGGAAAAAGAAATTGTTCTGCTCGGCATGATTAAGGTTGTCGAGATCTGGTCGAAAGACCGTTTAGATGAGGCAATGAAGAAAGCCGGCGACGATATCGCCCAGTTCAGTAATTATATGGCTGATCTGGGGATATGACCATGAGTGCCGATTTCACCCACGAGCCGGTGATGCTGGAGGAAGTTTTATCGTGGCTGGTGGTGAAGAAAAGCGGCATTTACGTGGACGGTACCATAGGCGGCGCAGGGCATGCCCATGCGATTCTGGAGCGGACCGAGGCCACGGTAATCGGGATTGATTGTGACGCGGACGCGCTTGCCGCCGCTGAAAAGAAGCTGGCGCCCTTCGGCTCGCGCAAAGTTCTGGTCAAGGCAAACTTTGCCGATCTGAGTCTGGTTCTCAACGAATTGCACATCGAAAAAGTTGATGGCGTGCTTTTGGATTTAGGCGTTTCGTCCCATCAACTGGACACGGCGCATAGAGGATTCAGCTTCAACCAGGAAGCGCCGCTGGATATGCGGATGGATCAGGATTTGACAATCCGCGCTTATGACATCGTCAACCATTTTACGCCAACGGAACTGGAAAAGATCATACGATTATACGGGGAAGAAAAAATGGCTGCAAGAATCGCCAGAGCAATATTGCGGGCAAGGCAAATCTCGCCGATCGAGACGACGGTGGCGTTGGCCGGTCTGGTTGCTTCTGTCATGCCCGCAGGCATGAAGCATCAGAAGATTCATCCCGCCACGCGAACTTTTCAGGCGCTCAGGATAGCCGTCAACCGTGAACTCGATTGCATTGTCCCGGGAATAGAAGGCGCGGTTGCCGCGCTTTCGGTTGGCGGACGCATCGGGGTCATTTCTTTTCATTCGTTGGAAGACCGGATCGTTAAAAACAGGTTTCGCGATATGGCGGCGACCTGTGTCTGTCCGAAAGATATTCCTTACTGTGTCTGCCAGAAAAAGGCTTTGGTGAAAGTATTGACGCGTAAAGCGGTTGTGCCTTCCATTGGCGAAACCCTGCAAAACCCGCGCGCCCGCAGCGCAAAATTGCGCGTGGCGGAAAGGATTTAACATGGCGCAGACGGCAGGCACGCAGACGATAGGGCAGGGCAGGCCCGTTAAAGAATCCGGCTCCGCGTCATTTGGCGTGAAATACCCGACGTTTATCGTGGTGGCGCTTGTGCTGATGTTTGTTGCTCTGATTTATGTCGGTTCGCACATTCGCATGACCAGGATGGAGTATGACATTGCCGCGGCGTTAAATGCCAAGGAAAATTTACTGGAAGAGCAAAAGAGGCTGAAGCTGGAGCTGGCAATGCTTAAATCACCGCAGCGCATTGAAAACATTGCCAGAAACAGGCTGCAGATGACCTATCCCGATGCAGCACAGGTGATCAGCTTAAAACAAACGGGGAAGTGAATATGGCGGCAGACTCAAAAAAATGGCTGAAGTTCAGGCTGGCCAGTATTCTGGCGATTTTTTTGGTTTTGTTTATTGCCTTATTGTCCCGTGCTTTTCAATTACAGGTCCTGTCCGGTGAAAAATTAAAAACGCTGGCCCAAAGGCAGCATATCACCACGTTGCCCATTCAGTCCGAAAGAGGCATGATTTACGACCGCAACGGCGAAAAACTGGCCATGTCCGTACTGGCGGACTCCGTGTGCGCCGATCCGTCCAGGATCGCTGATCAGGCGAAAGCATCCCGTCAGCTAGCAGACGTTCTGAATCTTGATGCCTCAGCTGTTTTTCAGAAGATATCCGAACCGAAAAGTTTTTGCTGGCTGGCCCGAAAAATTTCTTCACAGCAGGCGGCGCGGGTGGAAGCGGCGGACATTGAAGGCGTCTTTCTCATCAAAGAGCCGAAGCGATTTTATCCGAACGGTCAACTGGCAGCCCACTTGATCGGATTTTCCGGTTTTGACGCCGAGGGACTGGAAGGACTGGAAAAAAAATATGACAAGCATTTGAAAGGAACGCCGGAAAGACTGACCTGGGCGAGGGATGCCAAAGGGAAAAAACTTTTCATACATGTTGAACACAACAGCTCTCCCGCGGGGGCGAGCGCAAATCTGGTTCTGACCATTGACAGCCGCATTCAGTATCTGGTGGAAACGCATTTAAAAGAAGCCGTTTTGGATAAAGGCGCGAAGGGCGGCGTGGCCATTGTCATGGATCCGAAGACGGGCGAGATTCTCGCCATGGCCAATGAGAAAGCCTTTAATCCTAACAGCATCAAAGGTCTGACCTCGGAAGACTGGCGAAACCGCGCCATTACGGATTCTTTTGACCCCGGGTCTATTTTTAAACCTTTTTTGGTTGCCGGTGCTCTGGAAGAAAAAGTTGTCAAAGAATCGGACCGCTTTTTTTGCGAAAACGGGAATTATACCATCGCCAACCGGGTGATTCGCGAGGCCAACCGGAAACGACACGGCTCTCTGGCCGTGCGTGAAATTTTGAAATACTCCAGTAATATCGGTTCCGCGAAAATCGCGGAAAAGCTCGGTCGGGAAAAGTTTTATTCCTACGTTAAAAAATTTGGTTTCGGATCGAAAACGGGAATTGATTTAGCCGGTGAAGCTTCCGGATTATTAAGGCCGGCGGCAAGCTGGACGAGAGTCGATACGGCAAACATCGGTTTTGGACAGGGTATTTCGGTTACGGCCATCCAGATGATTACCGCCCTGTCGGCGATTGCCAATGGCGGGGTTTTGATGAAACCTTACATGGTGAAAGGGCTGACCGATAAAAATAACAACCCGATTAAAATGTATGCTCCGGAAACCGTGCGCCGGGTCATATCTCCCGATACGGCAAAACGGATGGCTGCCATGCTGACGGATGTCGTTGGCGCTGAAGACGGAACCGGCAAGAGAGCCCATATGATGAATGTTGACGTGGCCGGTAAAACCGGGACGGCGCAGAAATTTGATTTTTCCCGCCGTGCTTATTCGTCGGAGCGCGTGCGGACGTCCTTCATCGGATTTTTCCCCGCCAAGAATCCGCAGGTGGCCATTCTTGTGATGCTGGATGAACCGCAGCGCGATAAGTGGGGCGGTGTGGCGGCTGCGCCGGTATTTAAAAATATCGGTGAACAGATTCTCAACTGTTTTAAAACGAACATTCGCGAAACGCCGGTGTTCGAACCTGAAAAACCGGGCAATCTGCAACTGGTGACGGCGGACAAATCTTTGGTTGCGGATGTCATGGAAAATGAGGTTGATGATGAATCCCACATGCCGGACTTTAAAGGGTTGACCATCCGGGAGGCATTGAAGCGGGCGAAGTCCAGATCCATTGAACTGCAGGTGACAGGCAGCGGCTGGGCCGTTCGTCAGACCCCTCAGCCGGGTTCTGCTTTAGGCGATGAACGGTTGTGTAGAATAGAATTCGAGATGCAACACTGAGGGCTGATGGAACTGCGGCAATTACTGCATGGCATTCATATCATGGAAAATGGGGCCAAACCGGCAGGCGATGTATCGACTGTCTGTTATGCCGCGGATCAATGTGAAGAAGGGTCGCTGTTTGTCGCCATTCAGGGACTGGTCCATGACGGCCACGATTTTATCGGTCAGGCGATTGCGCGAGGCGCGCGCTTTATTGTTCATCAGAAAGACATCTCCGTGCCTGACGGGATTACAGCCATCCAAGTGGCTGACAGCCGTCATGCTTTAGGCCGGTTGGCCAAAAATTATTTTGGCGATCCCTCTTCCCGTCTGACGCTTGTCGGTATTACGGGAACCAGCGGAAAGACCACGGTTGCCTACCTGCTGGAGTCGATCCTGACGGCCGCCGGTTTTCACTGCGGTGTTTTAGGGACGGTTAATTACCGTTACCCCGGCAAAATCCTGCCGGCGCCGAATACCACGCCGGAATCTTACGAAATGCAAAAAATTCTGAACGAGATGGTAAACGGAGGCGTGACGCATGTGATTGCAGAAGTGTCGTCGCACGCGCTGGATCTGAGAAGAGTTGACGATTGTGATTTCGATCTGGGCGTCTTCACCAATCTCAGCCCGGAGCATCTGGATTACCATAAAGACATGGAAGATTATTTCCGGGCGAAGAAACGGTTTTTTACAGAGATCCTGCCGCAAAGCAAAAAAAGCCGCCCGCGGAAAGCTGTGATCAACGCGGATGATTCCTGGGGGAAAAGACTGCTTGACGAAATCTCTATACCCGCTCTGTCCTATGGGATGGAAAAAAATGACGGGGTTACGGCTGAGCGTGAAAAAATCACACTGGCCGGCATCCGGGCGGATATCTGTATTGCCGGAAAGAAAACAGTCGTGACGTCCGGACTCATCGGCGGATTCAATCTGTCCAACATTCTGGCGGCCTGCGCCGCCGCTTCCGTCCTTGGCGTCTCGCCTTCCGTGATGGAGGCGGGGATCAGAAATTTAGCCCTTGTTGCCGGACGTTTGGAAAAAATTGACTCACCCGCCGGTATCCATATTTTTGTCGATTATGCCCACAAGCCGGATGCATTAAAGCAGGTGCTGCAAAATTTAGATAAGCTCAAAGAAAAAAGGATATTGACCGTTTTCGGCTGCGGCGGCAATCGCGACCGCGCCAAAAGGCCGCTCATGGGCGATACGGCAACGACTTACAGCGATTTGACCATTATTACCTCCGATAATCCGCGCCGGGAAGATCCCTTGTCGATTATTAACGAAATCGAAGCGGGGATCCATCCGCAAAAAATAAAAAAGGCGCCGGCAAACGACCTGGAACTCAAAGATAACGAGCATATCTATACAATCATTGCCGACCGGAAGTCCGCAATTGTTGCTGCGATCAATTTGGCCGAAGCCGGGGATATTGTTTTAATTGCCGGCAAGGGTCATGAAAATTATCAGATTCTGGGAACGACAAAAATACCGTTTGACGATCGGGTTGTTGCGACACAGGCTTTGCAGTCGCGGTTTCCTGATCTTTCGGAGGCGATGTCCCCGGTTTTTTCCCTGGCTGAAGTTTCGGCTGCGACCGGCGGACGGCTGATGGCCGGCCAGAAGAAAAATAAAGTTTACGGTATTTCCACCGATACCCGTCACATTCGTCGGGGCAATCTTTTTATCGCCATTTCGGGAGAGAATTTTGACGGTCATGATTTTGTGCAAAAGGCTGTGGAGAATGGGGCGGGCGGTGTGATGGTTGCGGATGTCGGCAGGATCAATCTGGAGAAGGCGGGTGCCTGTGCTGCGGTTATTCAAGTGGACGACACGCTGCGGGCGCTGGGCGATCTGGCGCATGCGCACCGCCGGCGTTTTTCCATTCCCGTGATTGGGCTGACCGGGTCTTCGGGCAAGACGACCACCAAGGAAATGCTTTCCTGCATTCTTACGCAGGAAAGAAAAATCCTGAAGACGGAGGGAAATTTTAACAATCTGATCGGTTTGCCGCAGACCATCTTCCGCATGACCCGTCAGCATGACATCGCTGTTCTGGAAATGGGAACCAACGCTCGCGGCGAAATTAAAAGACTGACGCAAATTGCCGCGCCGGACATCGGGCTGATCACCAATGTCGGCCCCGCGCATCTGGCGGGATTCGGTTCGGTGGATGTCGTGCGCGAGGAAAAAGGCGATTTGTTTCTTCATATGCCTCCGACGGGGATTGCCGTCGTTAATCTTGACGACGACGCGGTGTGTCAGGCAGCCGACCGATGGTCCGGCCGCCGCGTGACATTCAGTATGAGCGCCCAAGCCGATGTCGGTGTCCGTGATATTAAAAAAAACGGCGCCCGGGGCATGAGTTTCAATCTGCTTGCCGGAGGCCGTGCGTACAGGGTGGACCTGAAAGTTGCCGGCCTTGCCAATGTCTATAACGCGATGGCCGCCGCCGCCACCGCCCTGGCCGCAGGGGCTAGCCCGGCGTCGATTCAGCAGGGTCTGACGATGTTTGAGGCGGTGCACGGCCGCATGGAGATCATCAAACTGCAAAACGGCGCGTATTTGATTAATGACGCCTACAATGCCAATCCCGCATCCGTGCGGGAAGCTCTGCTGACCCTGAAGGATTTAAAGAGCAACCATCATGCGTTTGTTTTTTTTGGCGATATGCTGGAACTGGGGGATGCCGCCCGGGAGATGCATCGCCGGGTCGGAATGCTGCTGGCAACCATCGGTGTGACGGCTGTTTATCTGCGGGGGGATTTTGCGGACGTGACGGCCTCAGGCGCTCTGGATGGCGGTATGACGACCCAACAGATTATTTTTTTGAAGGATGCCGGAGACGTTGTCGCTGATTTGAAAAAGCAGTTGCGAAAAGGCGACTGGATTTTAGTGAAGGGATCCCACGGAATGAAGATGGATGCAATTGCGGCAAGCATCTGCGAGGAGATGGGCGCTGGAAAAATCGAAAGCAAATCGGCGGCGTCCTGAGCCGGGAGAAAAAAAGTGATTTACGAGTTTTTATATCCCCTGCATACGGTGTTTTCATCCTTTAACGTGTTTCGTTATATCACGTTCCGGACGATTTTTGCATCGGTCACGGCTTTGCTGATTTGCCTGCTCATGGGACGTTGGCTGATTGAGAAACTGCAAAATCTGCAAATTGACCAGCAGATACGGGAAGACGGTCCGCAAACGCATCTGGTAAAAAAAGGAACGCCCACCATGGGAGGTATCCTCATGATCTTTGCGGTCGTCATCTCCACGCTCACGTGGTCGAATCTGGCCATCGGTTACGTCTGGCTGGCTCTTCTGGTGACCGTCGGGTTTGGTTTGATCGGCTTTGTCGATGATTACTGGAAGCTGGCCGGAAAAAGTTCCAAAGGCATTTCGGGGAAAACAAGGCTGGGCGCGGAAATGATCATCGCCCTTTTCGTCGGCGTTATTTTATATTTCAAGCCGGGCTTTAATGCGCAGATAACGATTCCTTTTTTTAAAACGGTTTTGCCGAATCTGGGCTGGGGATACATTCTGCTATGCGTGTTTATTATTGTCGGCGCAGCCAACGCCGTGAATCTGACGGACGGGCTGGACGGGCTGGCAACCGGTCCTGCTGTGATCTGTTTTGCCACCTATCTGTTTTTTGCATATTTTGCCGGCAACGTCAAAACGGCACATTATCTGCAAATTCCTTACGTTCCCGGCGCCGGGGAATTGTCCGTGTTCTGCGGGGCGCTGATCGGAGCGGGGCTTGGGTTTTTATGGTTTAACGCTTATCCGGCGGAAATCTTTATGGGTGACGTCGGATCGTTGTCGATGGGCGGCGCGCTGGGAACAGTAGCCGTGATTACCAAGCAGGAAATCCTGCTGGCGATTGTCGGCGGCGTTTTTGTCATGGAAACTTTTTCCGTCATTTTCCAGGTCGGATACTTCAAGCTGACGGGCGGCAAACGGATTTTCCGGATGGCGCCGATTCATCATCATTTTGAACTCAAGGGCTGGGCGGAACCGAAAGTGATCGTCCGGTTCTGGATTATATCGATACTGCTGGGGCTGCTGGCCATCAGCACCTTAAAGTTGCGTTAGAGGAATCATGGAGATTGCGGGCAAGAAAATAGCGGTGATCGGCATGGGGAAGACGGGAATCGGCGTCGCTGTTTTTCTGGGCGGTCGTGGAGCGTCTGTTGTGGCGGTTGATGAAAAACCTTCTGGCGAGTGGGGTGAGGCATTTGAACGGCTGGCCGGATCATCGTGGCTGGCCATCGGCCGTTATGATGCGTCGGCGCTCGATGGTGTTGACCTTGTGGTGCCGTCGCCGGGCGTTCCGCCGTACCATGATATTTTAGCGACCGCGCAAAAAAAGAAGATTCCGGTCATCAGTGAACTCGAACTGGCTTACCGCGTTATCCGGACGCCAATTATTGCCGTGACGGGCACCAACGGTAAAACGACCACGACGACGCTTCTGGGCCGGATTCTGGCGCATGCCGGAAAAAAAGTATTCGTCGGCGGGAATATCGGCAATCCTCTGATCGAATATGCCGGGTCTCCGCAGACCGATGATTTTGTGGTCGCCGAAATCAGCAGCTTTCAGCTTCAATGGGCGGAGACCTTCCGTCCGCATGCCGCCATGCTGCTCAATATTACCTGCGATCACGTCAATTATCACGGATCGTTTGAAGAATACCGGCGTGTGAAGGCCGGCATCTTTAAGCATCAGCGTCAAAACGATCTGGCGATTCTGAATGCTGAAGATGAAGCGCAGGAAGGATTGTCCTCGTCGCTTCGGGCGCAGGTGATCTTGTTCAGTTCAAAGCGAACGCTGAAGGCGGGGATTTTTTTGCGGGATGATTTTATCATTGACGCCAAACCGGACGGCGCGGAGGAGTGTTATCCCCTGAGCATGATTCACCTTCCCGGTTTGCATAACGTGGAAAATGTCATGGCGGCGGTGGCCGCCGCTCGTTTCTGTGGCTGCTCCCCGGAAAGTATTGTGGAGGCCGTATCCGATTTTCGCGGTTTGCCGCATCGCATCGAATTTGCGGGAGAAAAAAAAGGAGTCCAATTTTATGACGACTCCAAGGGCACCAATGTGGATGCCGTCCTCCGGGCGCTTCAGACCTTTTCCACGCCGGTCATTCTGCTGTTAGGCGGGCGCGACAAGGATGGAAATTTTGAGGCGCTGCAGCCGCAGCTTAAAGCAAAAACAAAAGAGGTTATCCTGTTTGGCGAAGCGCGCGATCGCATTGAACCTCAGATTGGCAGTTATGTTCCGGTCAGCAAGGAAACGACGCTCCAGGCGGCTGTCGAGCATGCTTATCGTGATGCGCGGCAAGGCGACATTGTGCTGTTATCGCCGGGATGCGCGAGTTTTGATGAATTTACCAATTACAGGGAACGCGGCAATTATTTCAAGAAAGTGGTCGGGGATCTTTAAATGGAAGCGGTCGTTAAAAAAGAAACCAATACGCCGGATATCATATTGCTGCTGGTTACTTTAATTCTGGTGACGGTGGGCGCCGCAATGATTTATTCGTCGAGTTCCATTCTGGCCATGGAAAAATTTAAAGACGGACAATTTTTTATCAAGAAGCATCTGTTTTTTGTTTTTGCCGGTCTGGTGACGATGATCGTGATGACCAAGATTCCTTATGAATATCTGAAGAAGGCCGCTTATCCCGGCGTGATCGTTTCCGTTGTTTTGCTGCTTTTGCTGTTTATTCCCCATGTCGGCATTAAGCGGGGCGGCGCGACCCGTTGGCTTAATATGGTCGTGTTTCAATTTCAGGTAACCGAACTGGTCAAAGTGGCCATGGTGATTTTTCTGGCGCATCTTCTGACGCGCAAGGTGCATCATCTCAAGAAGTTCAGCAG
>CAYOPU010000027.1:0-1176 GCA_964405915.1 uncultured Smithella sp.
TTTTGTGTCAATATCTCCTACCACGGCGATAATGATATTTTCCGGCGACAGATATTTTTGATGAATATGCCGAATGGCTGACGGGCTCATGAATGTTATATCCTGACGCAGGCCGATGACAGGTATCCCATAGGGATGAACCTGATAGGCTGCGTTCATGAAAGACTCATAGAGCTTCCCGTCAGGACTGGCTTCCGTTCGTTGACGTCTTTCTTCCAGAATGACATCCCGCTCCGTATAGAATTCACGGAAAACAGGATGGAGCAACCGGTCGGCTTCAATGCGCGCCCAGAGCTCAATTTTGTTGGCGGGCAGGTTGACGAAATAGGTTGTGACATCCTGACCGGTGGATGCATTCATCTCCAGCCCGCCATTTTCCGTATAGAGACGATCAATTTCATTCGGAACAAAATATTGCCGATGGCTGGCCTGTAATGTCTTCAACTGCACGGCAAGATATTTAAGGCGCTTTGGATTCGCTTTTTCCAGTTTCTTTTTTTCGATATCCAGTGCCTGGCCGGTTTTTTCGATCTGGGAAAGCAGCTTTTTTTCCGCAGTATAATTTTTGGCGCCGATGGTCGTTGTGCCCTTGAACATCATATGTTCCAGAAAGTGGGCGGCGCCGCTTTGTCCCTTGACCTCATCAACCGCTCCTATACGGTGGCGGATAAAGAGAGACACCGTCGGGCTGAATTTGCGATCCAGCATCAGGATCGTTAAACCATTATCCAGCCTGGCTTTGACAACTTTCTTTTCCAGGTCCATGGCCTGAGCCCATCCGGATATGCTAAGGAGAAGAATTCCGGCCAACAGCAAACAAAAATTATTTCGTGTCCGCATGATCTATCTCTTCATTGGATTTATTTGGAAAAAAGCGAAAGTAAACATAAAGCATGCCCGCAATGCAAAACAAAATAATAAAGGACGATGAAAATAACGTCATGACAAATTCCAAGGGGTTGGCCATTTTAAATGAACGCACCAGAAGATCAATACCGAACATTAAAAAAAACAGAGACAGCAACAGCACAACCACATTCTTAATCACAACCAGAACATTCATTTCAGAACACCTGCATCTTTCGGCAGCCTTTTGAGATTTGCTTTGAGCCTGCTGTAAACGTCATAACTGAAATCATCATTTCGACAGCATAAAAGCGAGTTGTTATGATATAG
>CAYOPU010000027.1:1276-17440 GCA_964405915.1 uncultured Smithella sp.
CGTCATAACTGAAATCATCATTTCGACAGCATAAAAGCGAGTTGTTATGATATAGGGGTTCATGCTGAATGTCAAATGGGGAAGCAGCAACGGCGTCGAGCCACATCTTCGTGCCGGGAATCGGCGAATATTCGGCCAGAACCGGTTTGGCGCCGCACTTCAGAACAAAATCGATGCTGTGGACGACATCAGCCGTTTTCTGACCGGGAATGCCGCATAAAAGATAGATCCCGATATCCTCCGTTTTATACCCCGCGTTTTGGAGATGGATCACTGCCTGCTGCAGATCGTCATTTTGAACCTTGCCGCCCGTATTTTTCTGCAACTGAAAATCCGCCGTTTCAAAACCAAACCGGATCGTTTTAAAACCGGAGTCATAGAGCATTCTGCTTAATTTTGCATCAATTTGCCTGAGATGAAGACCATTGGGACAGTGAAAACGGCAGGATAAATTTCGTCTTTTGACTTCTTGCAGCAGGGGGATGATCATGCTTTCCGGGTCAACCAGCAGCGCATCATCGTAAAAGCTGAAATCCTTGACACCTAAAGTCTTTTGACAGCGTTCGATTTCATCGGCCACACGGACAGGATCCCGCCTCAGGTAGTTTTTGTAAAATAAATGAGAGGAACAGTAGCTGCACCGGTAAGGACAACCCAGCGATGTGATGATCGGAATCTGGTCGATCCGGCCGATCAAATCAAAAGCAGGGTAGGGCAGGTCGTCCAGATTTTTTTCATCCGGAAGAAATGAGGTATCTTCGTTAAACAAAACATTAAGCAGATCCAGCACAGGTTTTTCGCCCCGCCCGCAAATGACATAATCTGCGCCAGAATAAGTCACCGCGTGATCATAGCACAGCGAGGCATATTTCCCTCCCAAAACAACCGGCACGCCGGGCATCATCGTTTTGACAATTTTAATCGCTTCAAAAACACCGGGATACCAGTACGTCATCATGGACGTGACCAGCACCAGATCTGTGTCGGGATAGCGGCCAAGCTCTGTTCGGAAAATATCCGGATCAATGCCATACCGGCAATAACTGCGCGGCAGAACTTTAAGGCACTCCGGTTTGTCAATGACCTGACGGAAGAATCCGCCGTGACCATAGGCATGGCGTTTCGGCGATTTTCCACATTTTTGCAGCATGATCGGAGAATAAGGATTCAGGCAATCGAGATAAGAAACACGATGACCGTTGGCGCGTAGCAGGCCGCCCAGATATAACAACCCCAGCGGTTTCAGCCAGAAATCATAAGCCGCAAAATCGTAAATCCAGGGATTAATTAACAGAATGTTTTTACTCATGGGTGTGCCTTTTAGCATACAAGTCGTCGAATTACAAAGCCCAGCTCTTCATCGTTTGAACCAGAACTTAATCTGTGATACAAGAACCCAAAGGTAGTTTATCCTTGGAAAGATTAGTAAGGAGGTATTGCTCATGCGCCTGTTTCCTAAAGAAGAAAATTTTTTTGATTTATTTGAAGAATTGGTCAACAAGATCGAAGAAGGCGGTCAATTTTTTCTGGAGATGACTCAAACTCAAAATTATTCGGAAGCCAGAGTTTCCCGGCTCAAGGAAATTGAACATGAGGCGGATGGCATCGCTCATAAAACATACGAAAGAATGCACAAAACGTTTTTGACGCCTATCGACCGCGAAGATATCTACGCGCTGGTCAATAAAATGGATGATATTCTGGATCATATCGAAGGCACTGCAAGCCGCATACACATGTATAAGGTTAAAAAACCGGATGATGAAATCATCAAGCAGGCAGAAATCCTTTTTCAGGCGATCAAAGAAATCAAGGGCGTCGTGCATGGATTGCGTAATATGAAGAACAGCCAAATGATTCTGGATGGCTGTGTGGAAATTCATACCCTGGAAAATGCCGGCGACGTCGTTTTAAGAACCATCATTACTGATCTTTTTATTAAAGAGAAAGACGCCATCGAACTGCTGAAATGGAAGGAAATCTTTGAGCGGCTTGAAGAAGCTATTGATGTTTGTGAAAATGTATCCAACATTGTGGGAGCGATTGTCCTGAAACATGCTTGAGTCTATCAAGGAAATCATTGCTTCTATATGATAAAAACTATGAAAAGAGGAAGCGGCATCCTGCTGGGCCTATCGTCGCTGCCCGGCCCGTTTGGTATCGGCACACTGGGGCAGGGCGCGCGGCGCTTTGTGGACAGACTGAGGCAAAGTGCTCAGTCTTACTGGCAGATTTTGCCCTCATCGCCTACGGGTTTTGGCGATTCGCCCTATCAGACATTCAGTGCGTTTGCGGGTAATCCGTATTTTATCGATTTTGAAGAATTGTATCGTGAAGGTCTGCTGCCGGAGAGTGCGCTGGGTACGTGTGCCGGTCTATCCGGAAACGATCCGCATTCAGTGGATTATTATGCGCAATATACCGGTAAGCCGAAAACGCTGCATCTTGCCTACCGGCACAGCGCCGCGAATCTTGCAGACGAGCTTGAGGCCTTTCAAAAGCGTCACGCGGGTTGGATAAACGACTATGCTCTTTATATGGCGCTGAAAAGCGATAATGAAATGAAGGCTTTCCCGGAATGGCCCCAGGAACTTGCACAAAGACAGCCCGCTGCTCTGAAAGCCGCCGCCAGGCGTCTGGAAGAACAAATCCATTATCACGTATTTGTTCAATACCTTTTCTTCCGGCAATGGGACGCGCTGAGGAAATACGCAAACGGCCAGGGAATCAGCATTATCGGAGACATGCCCATCTACATGGCGCCGGACAGTGCGGATGCCTGGGTGAACCGCGACCTGCTGGATCAGCAGGGACGCTTTGCGGGGTGCCCGCCGGACTATTTTTCGGAGACGGGGCAGCTTTGGGGAAATCCCCTTTATGACTGGGATGCGCTGAAGAGAAAGGGTTATAGCTGGTGGATCCGGCGTATCGCTCATCAATTGTCCCTTTACGATTACCTGCGTATCGACCATTTCCGTGCGTTCGAAGCTTACTACGCAATACCCGCCGACGCAAAAGACGCCTTAAACGGGAAATGGATTTCCGGCCCCGGGCTGGATTTTTTCCGCCGCTTGAAAAATGAACTGGGGGAACTGCCGTTGATTGCCGAAGACCTGGGCTATTTGACGCCGGAGGTTTTCGAGTTGCTTCATGCGACGGGGTTTCCGGGCCTGAAGGTTCTTCAGTTCGCTTTCTCGCCGGATGGCAACAGTATCTACCTGCCGCACCGGTATGATAAATGCTGCCTGGTTTACACGGGAACGCATGACAACGACACGACGATCGGCTGGTATCGCGGGCTTGGCGCCGAAGAACGGGCATTGCTTGATGCTTACATGGACGGTGTGGATGAAGAACGCGTGCACTGGCAGTTGATCAGGCTGGCCATGGGTTCCGTGGCCGATGTGTGTATTTTCCCCATGCAGGATGTCCTCGGGCTTCCCTCGTCGGCGCGCATGAACCGGCCTCAAACATCACAGGGAAACTGGCAGTGGCGGCTGCTGGAAGACCAGTTTGATGACACAATTGCACAGCAACTGGCCAGCATGACGAGGTTGTTTGGGCGGACGGGGTGAAAATGAAGAAGAACTTTAAGCAATACATCAACACGGATGAGATTTATCTGTTCAACACCGGGGAGGCGCAGCAGGCATACGCCACCTTCGGTTGTCACCGCGTGGCTGAACTTGACATGCACCGCTTTCTGACGTGGGCGCCCAATGCCAGGGGCGTCAGCGTTGTGGGGGATTTCAACGGCTGGGATGCTTCGCGAAACAGGATGGAACGGCTTGATACCGGCGTCTTTGCCGCGTTTATACCGGGGCTGCAAGACGGGGACTGTTATAAATACCACATCAACGGATACGACGGCAAGACCGTGCTTAAGGCGGATCCGTTCGCCTTTCATGCCGAAGTCCGTCCGGCAACCGCATCGAAGGTCTGGAGCCTCGGGGGATATTCCTGGCACGATGCCGAATTTCTGCGGCGGCGTTCCAGACAAAATGTTCTGAACCGTCCCGTGAGTATATACGAAATGCACTTGGGATCATGGCGCAAGCCGGACGAGTATCACTTTGCAAATCTGCGTGACACCGCCGACGAACTTTCCGGCTATCTGGTGGAAATGGGCTTTACGCACGTGGAAATCATGCCCGTTACTGAATATCCGCTGGATGATTCATGGGGGTATCAGGTCACCGGTTTTTACGCGGTCACCAGCCGTTACGGCACGCCTCAGGATTTTATGTATTTTGTCGATACGATGCACGCAAAAGGCATCGGTGTCATCATGGACTGGGTGCCCGCTCATTTTCCAAAAGATGAGCACGGTCTGGCCCGGTTTGACGGCACCTGCCTTTACGAACATCAAAATCCGATGCAGGCCGACCATCCCCAATGGGGCACGCTGATCTTCAACTACGGTCGTCCCGAAGTGGTCAGTTTTCTGGTGTCCAGTGCGATGGTCTTTTTTGACGTTTATCACATTGACGGCATTCGCGTGGATGCCGTTACCTCGATGCTTTACCTGGATTATGCCCGCAAGGAAGGCGAGTACGTACCCAACGAGCACGGCGGCAACATTGACCATTCCGCCGTGTCTTTTCTGCAAAAACTGAATTCCGTGATTCTGACCCGGTATCCCGGTACCATCACCATCGCAGAAGAATCGACGTCCTACCCGATGATTACCAGACCACCCTACGACGGGGGGCTTGGCTTTGTATTCAAGTGGAACATGGGGTTTATGCATGATACGCTCAAGTATATGTCCATGGATCCCTTCTTCCGGCATGATCATCATGAGAGGTTGACGTTTTCCATGTGTTATGCGTTTAGTGAAAACTTCATTCTGCCTTATTCCCACGACGAAGTGGTCCACGGCAAGAAATCTCTGCTCAATAAGATGCACGGTAATTATCATGATAAGTTTGCGTCCTTGCGGGTGTTGCTCGGTTTTATGTATGCGCATCCGGGTAAAAAACTGCTGTTTATGGGCAGCGAATTCGGGCAGTTCATTGAATGGGCGTATCAAAAACCGCTCGACTGGTTTCTGCTGGACTTTGAAAAGCACCGCCGACTACAACAGTACGTGAAGGCGCTCAATGCTTTTTACCTCGGGTGTCCGGCCCTTTATGCGATTGATGACGGCTGGAGCGGATTTACCTGGCTGAATGTCAACGATGCTCGGCATAGCGCCATCAGCTTTTTGCGTCGCGGCCGCAAGCCCGGAGAATGCTGCGTGTGTGTTTTCAACTTTACACCGGTTCCCGTGAAACGCTTTGTGATCGGGTTGCCGTCCGACGGCGCCTTGCAGGAGACATTCACAAGCGATGATGCGCTGTTCGGCGGCGGCAGTCGTTATCAACCGGCCGGAATTACTGCCTCCCCTGAAGAATTCTCCGGCCAACCGTACCGGGCGGTCATTGATTTACCGCCGCTTACGGCCGCCTATTTTGATTATGATGAAAAGAGCGCACTATGAACAAAAAACCGAAGCAAATCATAGCATCAAAAAACATTCCGACCTCCATCCTGATGACCGGATCGGAGTGCTCACCGTTTGCCAAAACGGGAGGACTGGCGGATGTCATCGGAACCCTTGCCCGGGAGCTGAAAAACCTGGGTTTTGATATCCGTCTGGCGCTGCCTTTTCATCGGATCATCAAGGAGCAATACCGGGAACAGGTACGGCATGTTGTCAGTTTCAGCGTGGACGTCGGTCGGCAGTCTCAATACGCGGGAATCGAACAATACGATTGGGAGGGCATCCCGGTTTACTTCATCGACAACGAACATTATTTCGGCCACGCCATATACTGCGGCGGCAATTTCGAAGGCGAACAGTACAGCTATTTTTCGCGCGTGGTTCTCGAAGCGCTGCCGATCATGGATTTTGTTCCGGATATCATCCATGTCAACGACTGGCATACGGCAATGATTCCCATGCTGCTGAAAACCCAGTATGCTTCACATCCGCAGGGAAGGTGCAAGTCCGTTCTTGCGATCCATAATCTGGGCTATCAGGGGCGCTTTCATTTTGGTGATGCGGCGCATCTCCTGGGCATTGAGGGCCGGTATCGGCATCCGGATTATCTTGAGTATCATGGCGACGCCAATTATTTGAAAGGCGGCATCGTTTTTGCCGATCAACTGGTTACCGTGAGCCCGACCTATGCTCAGGAGATACGGACGCCGCATTATGGAGAGGGACTGGATGGGTTGCTGCAAACGCGCGTGAATGACCTGACCGGCATCCTCAACGGGATTGATACTCAGGTGTTTAATCCGGCAACTGACCCGCTGATTCCCTATCGCTATGATGACTCGTCTCTTTCGAAAAAGCAGAAAAACAAAGAGGCTCTGATTTCCGAACTCGGCCTCAAAATCAGTCCGAAAACGCCGCTGATCGGAATGGTGACACGATTGGCGAAGCAAAAAGGGATTGATCTTGTTCTGCGCGTGTTTGACGAGATTATCTCCGGGAATGCGGGGTTCGCGCTGATCGGGACGGGGGACAGGTCTTATGAACATTTTTTCCGCGGCATTGCCGAACGGACGGGGCATCGGGCGGCAGGCGTAACACGGTTTGACGATTCGCTGGCGCACCGCATTTATGCGGGAAGCGATTTCTTTCTGATGCCGTCCCTGTTTGAGCCGTGCGGCATTTCGCAGATGATTGCATTGCGTTACGGCACGCCGCCCATTGTCCGCGCGACGGGCGGGCTGAAAGATACCGTTCAGCCTTATAACGAATACACCGGTGAAGGCAACGGTTTTTCTTTTGAAAACTATAATGCGCATGATATGCTTCATACCATACGATATGCCCTGAATATTTATGGGCACAAGGAGCGTCTGAAATCGCTTCGGCAGCGGGCGATGATGCAGGATTTGAGTTTTCGCAAGAGCGCGCTGGCGTATGAAAAACTGTATCGTGCGACCCTCGGCCAGGGAACAGGATAATTATCATTGACACGGGTTTTGCCGTCTCATCATAAAATATTTTTGCGGCGGGATTTTCGGATATCCCGAATGCGGCAATTGAAGGCAGGAAAGTGGAAGACAAGATTATAAAAATTAAAACAATCATCGAAGGCAAGTTAAAACGGTACTACGGTCGTAAATTCGATAATGCATCGGATGAGGAAATTTTCCAGGCGGTGGCGATGAGCATCCGGGATCTGGTGCTTGAAAAGATGGTGAAGGCCAACGAAGAAATTGAGCATCAGGCGGCCCGGCAGCTTTGTTATCTTTCAGTCGAGTTTCTGATGGGCCGGGCGCTGGTCAATAACCTGATTAATCTCGGTTTACTGGAAGACTATCGGGCTGTGATGGCCGAGATCGGCTATTCCTTTGAAAAGCTGGAAGAACAGGAAAATGAAGCGGCGCTCGGCAGCGGCGGTCTGGGGCGGCTGGCAGCGTGCTTTCTGGATTCGCTCTCGACGCTGAATCTCCCCGTGACGGGGTATGGTTTGCACTACGAATACGGCATGTTCCGCCAGTGTATTGTCAATGGCGAGCAGACGGAAATGCCGGACGACTGGACGGCAAAAGGCGATAGCTGGGAGATCGAGCGGCGTGAAGAAAAGGTTGAGGTGCGTTTTGGGGGAGCGGTTGAAGAAGTCTGGACGGACGACGGCCTGACCATCTCGCATAAAAACTATCAGACGGTCATTGCTGTGCCTTACGATATGCCGGTCATCGGCTATGACAGTCGTGTTCCCGCGATGCTCCGTTTATGGCGCGCCGAATATCCCGCCGCGTTTGATCTGCATTCTTTCAACAAGGGAGACTATGTTTCCCTGCTGCGGCAAAAAGAGCTCGCCGAGTCCATCTGCAAAGTGCTGTACCCCAAGGATGACCATATTGCAGGCAGAATGCTGCGTTTGAAACAGTATTACTTCCTGGCGTCCGCGACCATGCAGAGCGTGGTGCGCGAACATAAAAAACGCTATGGGGATGTGCTCACGCTGTCCGAGAAAATTGTGATTCAGATTAACGATATTCATCCTGCGCTGGCAATCCCGGAACTGATGCGCATCCTGCTCGATGATGAAGGCATGAAATGGGAAGACGCATATGATATCGTGAGCCGTGTATTCAATTACACCAACCACACGGTCATGCATGAAGCGCTGGAGGCCTGGCCGGAGCAGTTCTTGAAATCGATGCTTCCGCGTGTTTATGCGATCATCTCTGAGATCAATGAACGTTTCAATGAAACGTTATGGAAAATGTTTGCGGGAGACTGGGACAAGATGAATCAGCTGTCCGTTATTGCTCACCATGAGATTCGCATGGCCAACATGTGTATTGCGGTGTGCCGGACGGTCAACGGTGTCTCGCAATTGCACGGCAGAATATTGAAAACCCGCACTTTCCGCGATTTTTACGTGATGTGCCCCGGGAAATTTACGGCCGTCACCAACGGCATTACCCAGAGACGCTGGCTGGCCGCGGCTAATCCGGCCCTCTGCGCATTGATCGGCGATTACATCGGCGATCAATTCATCCGCGATTATCGCGAACTGGAACGCTTAAAGCCTCTGGCGGGCGATCAGCGGTTTCTGATTGATTTTGCGCGTGTCAAGGAGCAGAATAAACAACGCCTTGCCGAGTATGTGTTGAAGAAACAAGGCATTCCAATCGATGTCGGCTCGATCTTTGATGTGCAGGCGAAACGGCTGCATGAGTATAAGCGCCAACTTTTAAAAGTGCTGCACATTTTATATCTGTACAATTGCTTCACGGGCAGCGGGGCGTTTGCTTTACCCCGGCCGATAACGTTCCTGTTTGCGGCCAAGGCGTCGCCCGTTTATCGCAGGGCCAAGGACATCATTCAACTCATCCACGCGGTTGCCGCTCTGGTTGAATCCCATCCGCGCACGAAAGACAGGATGCGGATTGTTTTCCTGGAAAACTACAACGTGTCTCTGGCCGAAAAGCTGATTCCGGCCGCGGACATCAGTGAACAGATATCCACGGCGGGATGCGAAGCCTCCGGCACGGGCAACATGAAATTTATGCTCAACGGCGCTGTGACACTGGGAACGATGGACGGCGCCAATGTGGAAATATTCGATCAGGTGGGAGAAGACAACATCTTCATCTTTGGCGCCCGCGCCGATGAAATTTCCCGAATGGAGAATCAAAACCTGTATCGCCCGAAGGATTATTTCGACGGGAATGCGGATATCCGCGACGCCGTTTCGCGGCTAGTGGATGGTTCGCTGCCGGGCGTGGACAAAGACAGATTTCGTGACCTTTACCAATCGCTGCTTTTTGGGGACTATGACCGGGCGGACAAATACTTCCTGCTGTATGACTTTGACGCTTATCGCTCGGCGTTTGAGGACGTTCTGGGCTCATACAGCGATGCGCCCGACTGGACAAAAAAGGCGGTTTGCAACACGGCTTCCGCGGGGTTTTTCAGCGTTGACCGAACCATAGACGAATACAACCGGCGGATCTGGGGGCTTACTGCGATCTGAAACAAGAAAGGACGGAGATGATGCCGATCAAATATAGAAATGACATGCTGCATGATTCATCACTGTATATATTCCGTGATCCCGTCGGGGCTTTGACCACCGGTACGCCCGTGACCATACGTTTCCGGACGCAACTGGAGAACGTGGGCAGCGTCTATCTTTGCCTGTTCAGCAGGGATTTCCGCAAGGACTATCTTATGCGGCAGTCGGACGAATACTGGCAGGCGGACATCACGGCGCCTTCCATTCCCACTGTGTACTGGTATTATTTTGCGATCAATGTCGGCGGCAAGGTTTGCTATTACGGCGCCAGAGGGCAACGCACCGGAGGCGTCGGTTGTATCTACAGCGAGCGACCGCCCTCCTATCAGCTCACGGTCTATGACGCCGGGTTTGATGTGCCGGAATGGTTCCAGAAGAGCGTGATGTATCAGATATTTCCTGACCGTTTCCGGCCGAGCGAGGATCAGACGGCGCAAAAAGGCATCGCGTACCACCGTTCGAAAGGCCGTCGTGTGTGTTATCACGAAAAATGGGACGAAAAGCCGCTTTATACTCCCCTGCCGGGCGAGACCTCCTATAACCCCTGCGATTACTTTGGCGGGACGCTCAAGGGCATCGAGGCGTCTCTCGGCTACCTGCGAGACCTCGGGGTGAGTGTGCTGTATTTGAACCCGATATTTGAAGCGGCTTCCAACCACCGTTACAACACCGCTGATTATTTCAGCGTCGATCCGGTCCTGGGCTCGAAGGAGGATTATGCGTCGCTGTGCCGTAAAGCGGCAGACCGGGGGATCCGTATTATTCTAGACGGCGTGTTTTCCCACACCGGTTCCGACAGCATCTATTTTAACCGGGAGGGGGCTTATGAGGATCCTGGCGCCGCAAACAGCCGTGATTCGAAGTATTATCCCTGGTACATGTTTGAACGCTATCCCGACAAATACCGGTGCTGGTGGGGATTCAAGTCGCTGCCCGAGGTCAATGAGCACGAATCCGGCTGGCAGCAATTTGTCATTACGGACGAAGACAGCGTCATCCGGCACTGGATCAAAGCAGGCGCGAAAGGGTACCGTCTCGATGTGGCCGACGAATTGCCGGATGACGTGCTGGCGATGATCCATGCCGCCGCGAGGCAGACGGACCCTGAAGCCGTGATGATCGGCGAAGTATGGGAAGACGCGACAACGAAATTCAGTTACGGTGAAAAGCGCCATTACGCGCTGGGTGGTATGCTCGATTCTGTCACGAATTATCCGCTGCGCAACGCGGTGATCGGTTTTTTGACGGGTAAGACGGACGCCAATCATCTGAAAGGCTTTCTGGTCGATCAGGCGGCAAATTACCCCAAACCCATGTACTATGCGCTGACCAATCTGCTGTCATCCCATGATGTGGAGCGGGTGCGGACCGCTTTAAGCGCGCGCATTGAACCGCACGAACTCTCCCGGGACCAGCAGGCTTCTTTTGTTGTCAGCGACAGCCAGAACAAAAAAGGCGCGAAGCGCCAGCACCTGGCCGCGGTGCTGCAGTTTTGTCTTCCCGGCGTTCCCTGCGTCTATTACGGCGATGAGAAAGGAATGAACGGATTTCTTGATCCCTTCAACAGGGAACCTTTTACGGAAGCGCCGGCGCCGTACGATCTGACGCAGCATTACCGGCAACTGTCGCAGTTGCGCAACTCCGCGGATGCCATGCAGACGGGCCATGTCGTGTTCTTTGCCCCGGATGCCGATTGCATCGGCGTTCTGCGCTACATCATCGGAGGACGCGACGCCCTGGGGCGTCCTGCGCAGGACGGCGTTTATTTTATTGCGGTCAATCGTTCGGAAACATCGCGACTGGTGGTGTTCGATTTTCTGAACAGAAATTCGCTTTTTGCCGGGGCGCACCAGCAGATATTACGCCCGGCTTTAAACGGTGCGGTTTCCTGTCATCTGACCAGGAAACGGTATCCGCTGATCAATGGTCTGCTGGAAATCACATTAAAAGGGTTGAGCGCCGTGTGGCTGAAAATACCCTGGCCACCCGAAGATCGCCAAAACCAGGACGGGAGATCATGATGACCTATCAGGAAACCTATTTACGCTGGATGGAATGTGTCAAAGAAGAGGACCTGTTGTCCGAGCTTTCCTCCATCAAAGACGACGACGAACAGATTAAGGAACGCTTCCTCGGCGACCTGCCGTTTGGAACGGCGGGGCTTCGCGGCATCATCGGCGCGGGCATGACGCGGATGAACCGCTATGTTGTCGGCCGTGCGACGCAGGGGTTATCGGACTATCTTCTGGCGAATGGAAAAGCCGCCGGGTGTATGGTCATTGCCTATGATTCCCGGCAGTTTTCACGGGAATTCGCCGTTGAGACGGCTTGCGTGTTTGCGGGGAACGGCATCACGGCCCGCATATTCAAGCAAATGACGAGTGTGCCAGAGCTGTCCTTTGCCGTTAGGTATTTAAAAGCGCAGGGCGGCATCGTCATCACGGCCAGTCACAATCCGCCCCGGTACAATGGCTACAAAGTCTATGATGCCTATGGCGGACAGCTCGGTCCGGAAGAGAGTCTTGCGGTGATGGAATGCATCAGGACGCTGGATCCGTTTACGGATGTTAAAAGGATTGACTATGGGGAAGGCGTTGCGGGGGGGCTTATCCTGGAAATCGGCGAAGAGATTGATAGGGCTTATTATCAGCGCATGGTCGAACTGTGCGGTACGGAGAATACGGACGACCTGAAGGTTGTTTATACGCCGATTCACGGAACCGGGATGCGCACGGTTGAAAATATATTTCCCGCCGCCGGGATCAGGAATTATGTTGTTGTCGAAGAGCAGAGGGAGCCGGACGGTCTTTTCCCGACGGTGAAATCTCCGAATCCCGAGGAGCCGGACGCCATGAAAATGGCGATTGAACTGGCCGGCCGACTGGAGGCCGACCTGGCCATTGGCACGGACCCGGATGCGGATCGCATGGGCGCGGCAGTGCGTCGACCGAATGGCACATACGCCATGTTGACAGGCAATCAGGTCGGATGTTTATTGACGGACTATCTGCTGGATAAGCGCCGTTCATCCGGCAAGATTTGTTCCTCGGATTACATCGTCAAGTCGTTTGTCTCCACCGGCATGGCGGATGCAATCGCCCGGCACTACGGCGTCCGGTCCTATACCGTCTTGACGGGGTTTCGTTTTATCGCCGATTGCATAAAAAAACAGGAGCGGAAAAACGCCGATTTTATCTTTGGATTTGAGGAAAGCTTCGGTTTTCTGGCCGGATCCTTTGTCCGGGATAAAGACGGTGCGATGGGAGCGCTGCTTTTGTGCAAAGCGGCTCAGCATTACCAGCAACGGGGCAAAAGCCTGCTGGATGCGCTGGAAACGCTTTATGAGACGCACGGGTATTATCTGGAGAGCGTGAAGAATATTGCGTTTACGGGTTTGGACGGTATGGAGAAAATGAAAGCTATCATGGCGCGACTACGCGAAAAACCGATTGCCGCCGTGGGCGGTCTGGCTGTGAAATCTACCGAGGACTATCTTTCGCGTACTTGCACCGATGCCAGCGGCATCGTGTCGGCTATTGAACTGCCTGCCACCAACGCCTTAAAACTGATCCTGGAAAAGTTCGCGTGGATTTGCATCCGGCCGTCCGGGACGGAACCAAAAATCAAGATATACTACGCGGTGTGCGCCGACACACGCGAAGCGGCGGAAGCTCAGATCAAAAGCATCGAAACGGGCTTTGGACAGATTCAGTAAGCGGCTGCAGGACCCCACAGGAGATCCTGTCCCATCGTGTTCGGCGTTACCAGAATGACGCCCTCTTCACTGATATGGAAATGCCTGGCGTCCTCGGCGGTATTTTCACCAATAACCGTATTGTCGGGAATGTGTGTTCCCTTGTCGATAATGGCATGGACAATGCGGCAGTTTTTCCCGATATACACATTGGGCAACACAACGCTGTTCCTGATCATGCTGCCGGTTTCGATATGAGTTCCATAAAAGATGACGGATTGATCGACATGGGCGCCGGCAATGATACATCCGCCGCTGATGAGTGAATTGATGGCTTCACCGCGCTTTCCCGGATTATCAAAAACAAACTTTGCCGGAGGCAGTTGCGCCTGATAAGTCCAGATCGGCCACCGCTGATCATACAGGTTCAAGTCCGGTTTAATCGAACAGAGTTCGATATTCGCCTTGAAGTAGGCATCCACGGTGCCTACGTCGCGCCAATAGGCCATCTCACCTTGATCGTTACGGTAAGGATATGCCATGGCCACGCTGTTATGAATGGCGTGCGGGATGATATTTCTGCCAAAATCGTGAGCGGATGTTTCATCATTGGCGTCCTGGGTCAAAGAATTGTACAGGAAACGGGTCGAGAAAACATAGATGCCCATGGAAGCCAGGGCGGTATCCGGTTTGTTGGGTATGGTGTCAGGCTGGGCCGGTTTCTCGGTGAAGCGGGAGATGCGCAGATTTTCGTCAACGGACATGACACCGAAGTTGTGCGCCTCCGCGCGCGGCGCCTCAATGCAGCCTACGGTCATGTCCGCCTTCGAGACGACGTGCTGCATCAGCATCTTCGAGTAATCCATGGTGTAGATATGATCGCCGCCCAGCACCAATACATATTCCGGCGCGTGACGGTGAATGATATCGATATTCTGGTAGAGAGCGTCGGCCGTTCCGCGGTACCAGTCTTTTCCCATCCGCTGCTGGGCCGGAATAATCTCGACAAACTCGCCGATTTCGGCGCGCATGAAATTCCAGGCCTGCTGTAAATGACGGATCAGCGAGTGTGCTTTATACTGGGTCAGCACGCCAATGCGGCGCAGGCCGGAGTTCACACAGTTTGACAGGGGAAAATCGATCATCCGGTATTTTCCTCCGAAAGGGACGGCCGGTTTGGCGCGCCACTTGGTCAGATCTTCCAGTCGGGAACCTTCTCCGCCGGCCAGGATCAGCACCAGTGTCTGGCGCGTCACTTCAGTGGCAATCTTGGTTTCAACATAACCATAGTAATTCTGCTTTATCGGCTGTTCTTCTATTCCGTTGTCCATAACGCTTTACCTCTGCCAGAAGATGTTCTCATGAATCAATCCGCGAAAAAACTATAAGTGATACTTTACTTTGATTTCTTTTTCGGCTGCAAACCAGTCAGACATTTCATCTCCGGAAATGCCTGCTTCCATTCGCTCCTGATAGAGGTCGTATGCTTTTTTTTGCACCTCGACCAGAAAATCCTGCAGGTTAGGTTTTGTTGCTTTTTTTACGGCGGGTGCGACTTTTTTTACCGCGCTTTTTTTAGAGCTTTCTTTTTTTACCGGCATGATAGCCTCCTTAAGTCATTTATGCTTTATTGTCGTTTCGTTATTTCTGCCACACGGGAAAGGGCTCGGCATGACGAGCCAATGATGAAATACTGCCCCGTTTGTCTATCAATAAAAACACGATTATCAATTTTATTGCCTGTTTCATACCATGTTCATCAACAAAGCGTCAAGGAAATCGTTAGATGCTGCGACCTGCTCGGTGTGAAAATTCGTGATGTTTTCCCGTTCATGATTGTGTTATTGAGGAAACAATATTCGCAATGGTCCAAAGTGAGAAAGGGTGAATCATGCAATCCAAACTATACATCAGCAGTCCGATCAATGCCGTTCTGGAGGGATTCCACCGCGACGATATTACCATCGATACGCTAAAGGCAAAAGGTGATTTCGGAATCGGCACGTTTAATGACTTGGACGGTGAAATGGTCGTTCTGAACGGTTCTTTTTTTCAACTGGACTTTGACGGAAACGCCCGCCCGGTGGACGGCGGCATGAAAACCCCGTTTGCCGTCATGTGTCATTTTCAAACGAACCTGACCGAACAGATTTCCGCGCCGCTGACGCATGAGGCGTTTGGCGAGTACCTGACGCACATGCTGCCGTCGGATAATATGTTTTATGCCATTCACATGACGGGGAAATTTCGGTCGGTTGAAACACGCGTCGTGCCACGGACCGAGAAAAATCTGCCGCTTGCGGAAGTGGCGGTTCATCAAAAAATCCGGCGCTTCAGGAACATTGACGGACATCTTGTCGGATTTTATACACCCTCGTTCGTTCCTTCGATCAGCGTGCCGGGGTATCATTTTCATTTCATCGACAATACCTTTTCGGCGGGCGGGCACCTGCTTTGCTGCGAACCGGATCATTTGGATATCCGGCTCATGATTTTTTTCAGCATGGAGCTGACCCTGCCCAAAACACTGGATTATCTTACGGCCTCGTTCGTTCGCGATGCAAAGACCGATCTGGAAAAGGCGGAAAGGTGACCTGTAAGCTTCCGGCGGGCGCTTGATGTTGCAATGCAACAAACCGTCAACGGTTGCATCGGCAAAAAGTTACAAGAAGATATTGACTAATTGGATATAATGATATAGAAAAATGACCAGTGGTTTGAAAGAGCCTATTAAATATAATGGTATCAGGAAAACATCCATTGTAAATAACCCTATAAGGAGGATTTTTGTATGGCAAATTTGTGGATTGATTTAAAGGACATTAAATTCCAGCTGTTTGAGGTTTTCAAGATGTCAGAAACCCTGCTGGGCAAAGGCCGTTATGCGGATTATGATGCCGATACCTGCAACATGGTTCTTGATCAGGCGGCAAAGTT
>CAYOPU010000028.1:0-17055 GCA_964405915.1 uncultured Smithella sp.
TCTATTGAAGACCGCCGCGCGATAGAGAGAAAACCGGGATTCTGAACTTTCCTTATGTATCGAAGATTCCCCGCTGCTCGCAGAGGAGAATCTCAATTCATAAACCATGGGTCTTATTACTGCAATTACTAATATTTCATCCGTCTCAAGATACATTTAGAATTAATGACTATAAGGGTAAACATCAATCCTGATGGTTCAAACTGATTAAGACTTTGTAGGTGGCGGCAAGAATGCTTCCTAGCCAGTAAAATGTTAACCCAGATGAAAATGCTGGACTTCAAACCGTTATAAATAATGTTCTATTAATCCATAATTGTGATATGGCTTATGGAAAATAGTGGCGGATGGATTTGAAGGACTTGGGCGACGGCAAATAAGAAGGTTATAAGTTAATAACGCCCCTCTGTCCCCCTTGCAATCTTAGTGAAAGCGCTTCACATTGTGTAATTCAAGCAGAGGTCAAATCATGAGGCGCGTAAGGCTCTCAATACAAGCATAGTGAAACATACAGGTTCGTTAACCGTGAACCTGTATTCCACACATAAGAATGATGCAATCATGATTACCCAGCGATCAATCCATTTTACATTAAGAGCAATACTCTGTTTTGTTTTTCTGATCACCTTGTCCGCACACGCCGACTCGCAAACAAAGGTCGTCGGAGTCAGCCCGGAACTTCCAGTAATCGAGATTGCTGCGCACTCCGAATATCTTTTGGACAGCAAGGATGCCCTGACGTATCAGGACATCCTTCGTGGCGGGCTATCCTTCCAGCGCCACAAGAAAAATTCATTCCAGTTCAGTTTCAATAAAGCCACACTCTGGATAAAATGCCCGGTTAACGCTGTCACTGCGGACGGGCGGACTGCCCGTTCTTTGTTGGTTTTTGACAACGCCGCCCTGGGATCGATAACGCTGTGGGTGCCTGTTGTCACAAACGGCCGTCCGGGTACCATTGAACTAAAAGGGGGCTGGCAGCAGGGCAAAAGCAGCAAAGAATTCCCCTTTCTCTACCCGGCCTTTCTACTGCCCGATAACATCGATGCTTCGCGTCCTTTGATTGTGCGTGTCTCCACCCCTTACGCTCTGCAGTTCCGCTCAACCCTTTATACGACTGACGCATTTCGAAAAAACAGTTTCATCCTGTTTCTGATAGTTGGTTTCTTTGCGGGAATCCTTGCGGCAATGATACTGTATAACATCGTCCTGTATCTGTTTGTCAGGGACAAACATTATATCTTCTACATCCTGTATGTGTTCTTTTTACTGATGTGGCAATGCGTGCTGATTGGCCTATTCCGTTACTTTCAACCGCCGCTGGGCGAGTTTCTCCTGTCTTATATTACCGTCTTCTCGTGTTTAATGATGATGTTTGCCATCATCTTTGGGGTTGCCTATCTCAATACGGCTAAGACGGCGCCCCGTCATGATATTCTATTGAAAGCCATTGCCGCAGTCATGGGCGCAATTGTCATCATGGTTATTTTAAGGCTTTTGTGGATATCAAACGTTGCAGCCTATGTTGTGGGGCAGGTTGGCACGATTGCGCTTTTTACCTCCGCCTTTTCAGCGTTAATTTCGGGTTTCAAGCCGGCACGATACTACCTCATTGCCGTCAGCATTCTTCTTGTTTCTGCCTTCATTTTTTTATTTAGATTTTATGGTCTGGTTCCCAACAACACGTTCACCATGCATATTATGTTGTTTGGCAGCGCCGCCGAAGCGATACTTTTGTCTTTCGCGCTCGGTTACAGAATCAGGATGCTGAAAGAGGAAGAAGAACTTCTCAAGGAGCGGGAAAGGAGCCTTGAGGCCATCAGTGTCACGGATGAGCTGACGGGCCTTTTCAACCGTCGCTTTTTCAATGCGTCGCTTGCCAAAAAAGTTGCCGCTGCAAGGCGCAGCAATACAAAATTGTCGCTTTTGATGATGGATGTGGATTGTTTCAAGACTTTCAACGACACATACGGGCATATGGAAGGTGACAAGGTGCTGTCCGGTCTGGGGCGTCTGCTGACAAAGATTCTGCGCGAAGAAGACATTGCCTGCCGTTACGGTGGAGAGGAATTTGTGGTCATTCTTCATAATGCGGACATGAAGGCTGCTCATGAAACGGCCGAGCGGATCCGGTCCGGCTTTGAAGCATTAACCTTCAACCCCGGAACAAAAATCGATATTCATGCGACTGTGAGCATTGGCGCGGCCGAATTATTGCCCGATGACTCGCCCGATCAGCTTCTTGTCCGCGCCGACCAGGCCCTGTATCAGGCCAAAAATGATGGTAGAAACCGTGTCTGCAGTCTTTAATGTGTCGCGCTCCGGGTGATATTTTCGTTGAACCTTTCAATTGGAAAGAAACACATTACCGAACATAACAAAATGCTGTTTTGTAGGTGAAAAAGAAAAGTACTCATCAACCGGATGAACCAAATAAATCATCTTGATATGACAGCCATTTTCAGCTTCTGGAAGAGTTTTTCCAGGCCTTGTTTCTCCTTGGGCACATGAGGACAGTCCTGCAGACAAAAAGCCCGGTAATTCTCCTCATGCACAGCCTTTCTTAAGGCCTGAAAGTCTTTCCCGTTCCATATTTCAGCAAAGGTATGGTCATTTAAATTTCCCAGTGGTTTCTTTTGAAAACAGCAGCACTTGATGCTTCCGTCCACTTCCACCAGAAAGCCCCGCCACGGAAGACTGCAACTGATTTTATCCGCAACCACTCCTAATATATCGTTTAACTCGTCTTCACAGGTATGCCGGATTCCTATTTTTAATTTTTCACCCAACGTCCTGGCTTTCCCGAATGCCAGCGCCTCGTCTTGTTTATTCACGCTCCAGTTCCGGAGATCCTTGACGACCACATTGGGATTAAACCGCTGAAAAAAGATCCGGTCGGCCTTGATATCCGCGGCCAGTTTGACAAAATCCTCCACTTCCCCGATATTAGGCGCCATCATGATAAACATCAGTTCGATAACAGGCTTATGATTCCGGCGATGAGCAATAATTTGGCGGATGCCTTCCAGCACCCTTTTAAAAGCGCCGCCGGCTTTTCTGAGTTCAGCATAAGTCTTTTCCGTAGCCGCGTCCAAACTGACGTTGATCAGGGATATATTGCTGTTGACGATTGCATCAACGTGGTTGATGAGTTCATACCCGTTCGTGCTGAAGCCGTTTATCTCGGCGGGACAATTTCTAATCAGCTCAAATGCCGTATCAAAATGAGAAGCGGAAAAGATTTCTCCGTCGCAATGCCATCGGCAGGTCGAGGCATATTCCAGGTACGGCTGCAAATTATCCAGTACCGGTTTATCAAGTTCCAGACGGTTGTGTTCGCTGCTGAATCGATGACGGTAACACATTCGGCATGCATAGTTACAGCGGCGCGTGACGCCGATGGTAAACTCCACCGGAAACGTTTCCAATACCGTTTTTCCGTCTATCCAATCCTGTATATTGGATGCCCTGTTCTCTTCTTTCGTCAGCACGATTGAATATCTCCTTTGCTGAAAAAATCGTTCATTCAGACCGGCCAAAAACATCTTGTCATAAGCATTTGATAAGACATTGCTTTTGATTGTATGGCCTATAATGAAGTTCCGTCTGCATGTCAATTATTTTATCCCGGATGGAATTGTCCCGCAAAAAATGCCGCCGGAAATATTGTCCAGTAAGTACTTTTTCCCTTTAAACGGAACCCCTGCCCGTAAAACGTTTCAGTTGACAAATGAACGCCTGTCGTTATATTTAACGCACTTAAATAATTTATGCGGCAAAACAAATGAAAGGCTGAATGCCTGTATTTTGGAGGATGAGTATGAAAACGTCAAATCGAAAAACTTTTTTTATGTTCTTAATGGCCTTTCTGGTGGCTTTTTTTATCGTTTCCCTGGTAGGGGTTCTGCGATCATCCTTTACCACATCGGGAGCGCCGGAAATCCCCGAGGCTCAAGCGGTTCCAGCTCTTTCGACCCCCGGCTCAACCCCGGATTCTTTTTCCGATCTGGTAGAAAGTGTTAAACCGGCGGTCGTCAATATCAGCACATCCAAAACCTACAAGGGCAAGGGAAGTTTGGGCGCGCCTTTCGGCAGATCTCCATTCGGCGATGATTTCTTTGATCGTTTTTTTGGCGATATGCCCCGCCGGGAATTCAAACAACGCAGCCTGGGTTCCGGATTTATCATCAGCAACGACGGCTACATTTTCACCAACAATCATGTTGTGGAACAGGCGGACAAAATTCTGGTAAAAATATCCGATGGCAAGGAGTACGAAGCCAAAGTGATTGGAACAGATGCCAACACGGATATTGCTTTAATTAAAATCAAACCGGACAACAGTCTGCCGGTTGCAAATATTGGCGATTCTGAAAAAGTAAGAGTAGGGGAATGGGTTATCGCGATCGGCAACCCCTTCGGTTTGGACGCCACCGTAACCGCCGGCATCGTCAGCGCCAAGGGCCGTGCCATCGGCGCCGGACCTTACGATAATTTCATTCAAACCGACGCCTCCATTAATCCCGGAAACAGCGGCGGCCCCTTATATAATATGGAAGGAAAGGTCATCGGCATCAACACGGCGATTGTCGCTCAGGGTCAGGGAATCGGCTTTGCAATTCCCATCAATATGGCCAAAAGCATTCTGACCGATCTGAAAACAAAAGGCAAGGTAACACGCGGCTGGATAGGCATTTCCGTTCAGGATATTTCCGATGATATCGCCAAAAATTTAAACCATAAAAATAAGAGCGGCGCTTTAGTATCGGATGTTTTCAAGGGCGATCCGGCGGACAAGGCCGGCATCAAAATAGGCGATATTATTATTGAAATTAACGGAAAGCCGGTTAAAGACTCCCATGATTTACTGTTGGCTATCGCCACATTGCAGGTTGGCCAGAAGATGCATCTCAAAGCTATTCGCGATAGCAGAGAAATGACTTTCCAGATAACCGTGGCGGAGCGTAAAGATAATATATCCCTGGCTGCCGAAAAATCCGGAAAGGGACATTTTGGTATTTTGACGCAAGACATCACCGCGGAGATGGCCAGACAATTGGACATCGCACGTGATGGCGTCATTGTCACCGAAGTCCAGAGCGGAAGTCCGGCGGATGAGGTTGGCATTCAGCCGCAGGATATCATTGTGCAGGTCAATCGCGTTAAAATTGCCTCCATGAAGGATTATACGAAAGAAATGATGAAAGCGGCGGCAAAGAAAAGCGTTACCTTGTTGATCAAGCGGGGCCGGTCAAGCTTCTTCGTCGCGCTTCGGACAGAATAGCAGGAAAAATGATTGTTCACCGGAAAAAGGCAGGCCGCGCGGTCTGCCTTTTTTCATGAAGCCATCCTTCCGCAAATGAATCAAGACGGTAGCCGGTGACCCGTGGTGTATTTCATGGTGGACAAACCGTCGCAAAAGATTTAATGGAATCACCATGAAACATTATGATTATACAGGCGTGATCCATCTGCACTCATCCCTCTCATTTGACGGTCATGCGCCGATGCGGCAGATTATTTCCGCCGCCGAAAAGAACGGCATCCATTTTCTGATGCTGACAGACCATGATCACCTGCAGGCAAGAAGTGACGGATGGGAAGGTTGGCAGGGAACAACGCTGGTCATTGTCGGAGAGGAAATAGCCCCCCGGTTTAATCATTACCTGGCTTTCAAAATAAAAGAACCGGTTGTGTATTTTGACGATCCGGAGGGAAAAAATCCGCAAAAATATATTGATCAGGTGAACCATCAGGGTGGTTTTGGCTTTATCGCCCATCCCGACCATGAAGGAACCGCCATGTTTCACGTGAAACATTACTGCTGGAATGACTGGAACGTCAGCGGCTACGCGGGCATCAGCGTCTGGGACTTTATGACGGACTGGCAAAAAAGCCTGTCGGGATACTTCAGCGGATTGCTGGGCTTTCTTTTCCCCTCCTATTTTCTGAAAGGCCCCCGCCAGGTGACCCTGAAGCGATGGGACGCACTTAATCAAATCCAGAAAACGGTCGGCATCGGAGAGCTGGACAATCATGCAACCGTAAAAAAGTTGTTCGGAATCTCTTTCGTCGCCTTTCCCTTCGACCGGGCCTTCCGGTTCATTCGCACGCATGTTTTAACGGAAGAAGCATTCACCGGCGACAGTCAAAAAGATACCAGCCTGGTTTATCAATCCCTGCTTCATGGACGCTGTTATTTTGCCCTGGAATTTTTCCGTGAGGCTCGGGGCTTTGAATTTGTCATTGAACGGGATCAGCAGAAATTTTATATGGGCGATCACCTGACGCTTGCGGCCGATACTCAGTTATCCGCATCTTTCCCGGCCTTGGCTCTGGTTAAAATTATTCGAAACGGTCAGGAGTGGACCCGGCACTCAACAAACCGCTTATCCGTCAGGATCGAGGAGCCCGGCGTCTATCGCGTGGAAGCGCATTTGAAATCGATGGGAAAGCTCCGCCCGTGGATTTATTCCAACCCGATTTTTGTCGTCTGATTCCGTATAAATTCTTCGTGCATTTCTGAGCAGGCCGTTTTATATCATTGACCATCTTTTTCGTGGAGTCGGATAAATGCCGTTGAAAGCCAAAACCAAAAACATCAGTATCGTTTTATATAAACCAAAATACGCGGGCAATGTCGGTTCGGTGGCCCGGGCCGCCAAGAACATGGGAATCCATAAGATTGTGGTTGTGGGAACGACCGATCTGGATCGCGAAGCCATGCAGCAGCGTTCCACACACCTGGCGGCAGACGTTCTGGATCAAATTCAATATTTTGATTCCATCGAGACGGCGCTGAGCGGTTTCCATTACATTGTGGGCACCACCGCCCGCATCGGCAAGGCGCGCGGGCCTTTTGTGTCGCCTCGTTCCGCTGCGCAGCAGATTGCCGATGTCTCGCAGAAAAACGAAATTGCGCTCCTTTTCGGGCCGGAGGATACAGGTCTGGCCAATGATCAACTGCGTCTCTGTCATCGTGTGGTCACCATTCCGACATCGCGTGAATTCACGTCGCTGAACCTTTCGCAGGCAGTAATGATCCTCTGCTATGAAATTTTTATTGCCTCATCAACGGCCGCTTCAGCCGCTGAAACGACACCGAAACTGGCACTTGCTTCCGAATTGGAAGGCATGTATGGACAAATCAAGGCCCTGCTCGACAAAATCGGGTTTTTAAATCCGGAAAACCCCGAATACTGGATGCTGGATTTGCGCCGCTTTTTTTCCCGTTCCGGTCTATTGTCGCGGGAAGTGAAAATCATCCGCGGGATCTGCCGACAGCTGGAATGGTATGACGCCAATAAAAAAACCGGATAGAAATAAAAGCCGGTTCTGTTTGATGGTCCGGCTTTAAACCTCAAGATAGGATAAATATGAAAAAAATACTTATTTCGTTGATTCTGATTATCCCCGTGTTGCTGGTTATGGCGGCGACACGCGCCATGTGTTTAGTGGAAGCACCACCTGTTCTGGCTTCGGCAAAGCAGCATGTGGCTCAAGAGTTTGATCGTTTGGACACTGCATTGAAACAGGCCGCTGAAATGCTGGGGGCCACCGGATTGACCGGGGACAAGGCCCGCCCGGCGCTGACGAAGCTTTGCAACAACTTTGACTACGCGGTGGATTGCGCCACGGTGGATCTTCAGGGTAAGATGATCACCATTGAACCCGCGCCATACCGGCAATTCGAGGGGAAAGATATCAGCGCCCAGGAACAGGTCAAGCGTGTCATCAAAAGCGGTCGACCGGTGATGAGCAGCGTCTTCCGCTCGGTGGAAGGTTTTCCGGCGGTTGATGTCGAATATCCGGTCGTGACACCTGCCGGGCAAAGACTCGGGCAGGTGAGTATTCTTTTTCAGCCGGAAAAACTAATGCGTGAAATTATCGTCCCACTGACTCAGGGAACGCCGGTGGACATCTGGGCCATGGAAAAAAGCGGCCTCATTCTCTATGACGCAGACGCACCCGAGATCGGCCTGAATCTTTTCACATCAAGTCTTTATCAACCTTACAAAAGTCTCGTCAATCTCGGGCGTCGCATCGCGGCAAAGCCTGAAGGGAACGGCATTTACAAATTCCGGAGCCATTTATCTCCGGCCATCGTGCAAAAAAACGCTTTCTGGGAGACGATATCCCTCTATGGAACCGAATGGCGTCTTGTGTCCATTCATGTGGAAAAACAAAACCCGACCTCAGTGACAGGAGGTCTTATCCCGTCGGAAACCCTGGAGAAGAAACTGGAAAACTTCGCGGTGTCTAAATCTCTGAAAAAAGCATTATCAGCATCAGCGGGTGATTCCAAGCAGAGCAGGCGACTTTTTCAAAAATTCTATGAGGAAGCCCCCGGCATTTATTCGGTGCAGTGGATGGATGAAAAAGGAATCAACCGCTTCGGCTATCCTGCGGAAAACAGCTTGCAGGATTATAATTATCACGACGGGCGGACGTTAACGGATCAGCACTTCCTGAAAATTCTGGACAAAAGAAAATCGGCGGTCTATGAAAAGCCGCTTTTAGAAGGAAAAACAGGCATCTTCACCTTCAGGCCGGTATTTCAGCAGGACCGGTATCTGGGCATGGTCTATTACATCAGGCTGAAACAATAAAAGGGTCAAAGGAGTTTTAATGATTTCAAAACGATCGTCCGAATTCACGTCTTTCATTGTCATGGACGTCATGGCAAAGGCGGAAGAGATGGAACGCAAAGGCGAACACATCATCCATATGGAAGTGGGCGAGCCGGATTTTCCCACGCCCAAAGTAATTACCGATGCGGCTATCGATGCATTGCAGAATAACAAAACCCGCTACACGCACGCCCTGGGACTTCTTGAACTGCGTCAGGCGATCTGCGATTTTTATTTAAAGGAATACGGCGTGACGATTACGCCCGATCAGGTGCTCGTTTCCACCGGAACATCGCCCGTGCTGTTGTTTGGCATGCTGGCCATCCTGGATCACGGTGATGAAGTGATTATTTCCAATCCCCGCTACCCCTGCTATCAGAATTTTATTCTGGCGGCTGGCGGCAAACTCAAGGAAATTCAAACCTATCCGGAAGACGGATTTCAATACCGCCACAAGGACATTAAAAAGAAATTGTCTCGCAGGACAAAAGCCATCATCATTAATTCCCCGTGCAATCCAACCGGCATTGTGATGACTGAAGAACAATTGCAGGACATTGCCGCGTTTGACGGGCAATACATCATTTCCGATGAAATCTATCACGGTCTGGTCTATCAAGACCGGGCACACTCCATTCTGGAATACACGGAAAAAGCCTTTGTAATTAACGGCTTTTCCAAGCTTTATGCCATGACCGGCTGGCGTCTGGGCTATCTGATTTTTCCCAAAAAATTCAGTGCGGTCATGCAGCGTATCCATCAGAATTTCATGATCTCGGCCAGTGGTTTTATCCAGTGGGCGGGCATTGCCGCACTCACGAAAGCACAGGACGATGTTGCCGGAATGGTGAAAATCTATGATGAACGCCGCCGCTATATGCTGGCGCGCCTGACGGATATGGGCTTTACCATTCATGTCGAGCCCACCGGGGCGTTTTATGTGTTAGCTGACGGACGGAAGTTTTTCACCGATTCTTATAAAGAGGCTTTCCGGATCACCGAAGAAGCGAAAGTCGGCGTGACGCCCGGCATTGATTTCGGCAGCGGCGGCGAAGGATTCCTGCGTTTTTCCTACGCGACGTCTCTGAAAAACATTGAAGAGGGCTTAAACCGGCTGGAGCGTTACCTGATAAAGAAGAAGTAACCATTGTGCAAGCGAAATACCATAGACAAAACTACTCATTTGGCGTATTTTATCGCCAGTAATTCACAAATAATCCCCAAGGAGGATAGAGAAAATATATGACCTACAAATACATTGATCTGAAAATTGAAAATCATGTGGCCACCGTGGCGATGGCACGGGTGGAAGCGCTAAACGCTCTTAGCTTTGAGTTCGCTGCGGAAATTGCGGGGGTCTTTCGTGAACTGGGCACAAATGATGATGTTCGGGCAATCATCTTTTGCAGCAAGGCAAGAATTTTCTGCGCCGGTCTGGATTTAAAAGAAGCGGCCGGCGGTGCAATCGGAACGGCCAAAGGCGTTCTCGATATGATCAGGAATTCACAGCCTCTGTTTGACTGCTGCAACTTTATTGAAGAATGCCCCAAACCGGTCATTGCGGCCGTTCACAGCAAATGCATCGGCGGCGGTCTCGATATGATTTCCGCCTGCGATATTCGTCTCTGCACGGAAGATGCAATCTTCTGTCTCAAGGAAGCCGCTATCGGTCTGGTGGCGGACATGGGCGTCTTGCAGCGGCTGCCGACCATCGTCGGTCAGGGCTTTGCCCGTGAAATGGCCTATACCGCAGCCAACTATACCGCTCGTGACGTGGAAAAGATGGGTCTCGTCAATAGCATTTACGCCGATCAGGCAAGCCTCATGGCCGCTGCGCAGAAGCTGGCCGCACAGATTGCCGCCAACGCGCCGCTGGGAATCAAATACAGCAAAGAAGTCCTCAATTTCAGCCGTTATGTGAATGTTTACGAGGGCATGGCGCTCGCGGTTCAGAAAAATGCAACCCTGCTCATGACGGATGATTTGAAAGAGGCAGTGATATCTTTCATGGAAAGACGACCGGCCGATTTTAAGGGAAAATGATCTTTTTTATTCCCATTCAATGGTGCTGGGCGGTTTGGAGCTGATGTCGTAAACCACACGGTTGATGCCGCGGACTTCGTTGATGATGCGTGTGGAAACCCTCGCCAGCAAGTCCTGTGGCAGTCTGGCCCAGTCTGCTGTCATCGCGTCGTCGCTGGTGACGGCGCGGATGGCTACGATGTTTTCATACGTTCGCTGATCACCCATGATGCCGACGCTTTTGAGCGGCAGTAAAATAGTGAATGATTGCCACAGCTTATAATAGAGATTGGCGGCGCGGATTTCCTCGATCAGGATGGTGTCAGCCTTGCGCAGCACGGACAGACGCTGGGCCGTCACTTCTCCGATGATACGAATTCCCAGTCCCGGACCGGGAAACGGCTGACGCCAAACCACGTCGTCGGCCAGTCCCAACTCTTTGCCCAGCAACCGCACTTCGTCTTTGAACAAATGCTTGAGCGGCTCCACCAGTTGCATTTTCATGGTTTTGGGCAGGCCGCCGACATTGTGATGCGACTTGATGACGGCACTGGGGCCGCCGAATGCCGAACGCGACTCGATCAGATCGGGATACAGCGTCCCCTGCGCCAAAAATTTCACATTTTTGATTTTACGCGCTTCCGCGTCAAAGATCTCAATAAAGGTGCGGCCGATGATTTTGCGTTTCCTTTCGGGATCAGTCACGCCTTTTAATTTTTTCAAAAACAGCTTACCGGACCTGGAAAACCGTAAATTGATGTGCAGATTCTTTTTGAACATCTCAATCACGCGCTCGGCCTCACCTGCCCGGAGGACACCGTTGTCCACAAAAACACAGGTGAGTTGTTTGCCGATGGCCTTATGCAAAAGCACCGCCGCGACGGACGAATCGACGCCGCCGGAGAGCCCCAGAATGACTTTTTCCGCTCCCACCTGCTCGCAAATCTCATCAACGGCTTGATTGACAAAGGATTTCATCGACCAGGATTTTTTGCAGCGGCAGACCTCAAACAGAAAGTTTGCCAGTATTTTCTTGCCTTCTTTGGTGTGAACCACTTCCGGATGAAATTGCAAACCGTAAAAATTCCTTTGCACATCTTCTGTTGCCGCGACTTTGGTGTTGTTTGTAGCAGCCGTAATGGAAAAACCCGATGGCAGCTCGCCGATAGAGTCGCCGTGGCTCATCCAGCAGGGCGTCTTTTTTTCCACACCGGAAAACATGCCCTGCTGCTTTTTGATGTTCAGCTCGGCAAAACCGTATTCTCTTTTCTTTGAACCGATGACCTTGCCCCCGAGAGCATCCACCATAAATTGCAGACCGTAACAGATGCCTAAAACCGGAATGCCCAGATCAAAGACACCGCAAGCCACGCGCGGCGAGCCTTTGGAGTAAATGCTGGCGGGGCCGCCGGAAAGAATAATGCCTTCCGGCTGAAGGGCTTTCATCGCAGCGACGGAAATACCGGGCGCTTCAATCTGGCAATAGACATGATGTTCGCGTACCCGCCTGGCGATGAGCTGGTTGTACTGAGAACCGAAATCAATGATCAGAATCATTATATTTTCCCCTTGTTTTAACAGATAAACAGCATTTCCCAGAACTTCGGCAGTGGCCAGGTTTCGTCATCAACGAGGTTTTCCAGGGCATCCACATATTCACGAAGCTCATCCATCTTCGGTTTTACTTTGGCGCAGAGTGTTTCGGCTTTTTTCTGCTCGTCATCAATGGCCTTTGCCGCATCCACTCTGGCTTGAATATCTTTAGTGGTCGTATAGATATTATTAATCAGATCAAGAATTCTCTTTAAGAGCTCCGTTTGAGAAGAGATAACCGCAGAGGAACCCAAAGCCTCTTTGGTATCGATGATCGCTTTGGCCAGTTTCCTTTGATACGTTACAGCAGCCGGTATCACCTGAGTCATGCAAATGTTGGCGAGGCAGTTGACCTCGATTTCCAGATCTTTTATGTAGCGTTCCACATAAATCAGGTATCGGGATTTGAGTTCCGTATTGGAAAATACTTCATGTTTTTTAAAAAGATGCAACGCCCTGTCTGTTATTAATGCTTTGAGCGCGCCGGGTGTGGTTTTTTCATTGGGCAATCCCCGCTTTTTGGCTTCCGCCGCCCATTGGCTTGTATAGTTGTCTCCGTTGAATAAAATCGGCCTGATCTGAGAGATTTCTTTTTTCAAAATTTCAAAGACGGCCTGATTGATTTTTTTAGACCCTTTGGCCTGAATTTTTTCCGCCAGCTCATCCAGACTTTCGGCCACGATGGTATTGATGGCATAGGCCGGACAGGCAATGGACTGCGATGAACCCACCGCCCGGAATTCAAATTTGTTGCCGGTAAAGGCAAAAGGCGATGTCCGGTTGCGGTCGGCATAATCCTTGCTGACCTGAGATAAAGAGGAAATGCCCAGATCGATGATTTCCGCGTTCGTCGCTTGATGGACGGTGCCTTTTTCGATATTGTCCAGAATTTGCGTCAGCTGCTCGCCCAAAAACACGGAGATGATGGCCGGCGGCGCTTCATTGGCGCCCAGGCGATGATCATTGCCGTAAGACGCGACCGTGGCGCGCAGAAAATCCGCATGTTTATAAACGGCGCGGATCGTGGCAATCAAAAATACCAGAAAATGGATATTGTCCTGCGGCGTTTTTCCGGGATTGAGCAGATTGTTGCCATCGTTATCGGACAGCGACCAGTTCACATGCTTGCCGGAGCCGTTGATTTTGGCAAAAGGTTTTTCATGCAGCAGCGCGGCCAGACGATGTTTCCTGGCCACATGTTTCAGCGTCTCCATGATCATCTGGTTGTGATCAACGGCCAGGTTGGCCTCTTCAAACACAGGCGCAATTTCATACTGGCTGGGGGCGACTTCGTTGTGGCGGGTTTTGGCCGGAATGCCAAGCTTGTAGAGCTCTTCTTCCACATCATGCATGAAGGACGAAATGCGTTCCCTGATGCTGCCAAAATACTGATCTTCCAGCTCCTGACCCTTGGCCGGAGGCGCACCGACAACGGTCCTGCCGCCCAGCACCAGATCCTGACGTTTGTAATAATAATCCATGTCGATCAAAAAATATTCCTGTTCCACCCCCAGATTAACATGCACTTTTTTGACATTTTTCGCACCCAGCAATTTGAGCATATTGACCGCGCTCTTGTTTAAAGCGCGGATGGATCGCAGAAGAGGCGTTTTCTTATCCAGCACCTCTCCGGTGTAGGAAATAAAGGCCGTCGGGATGCAAAGCGTTGTAGAAATGCCGTTTCGCTTGATAAAAGCCGGCGAAGACATGTCCCAGGCCGTATAACCGCGCGCTTCAAAGGTAGCGCGGATGCCGCCGGAGGGGAAAGAAGACGCATCCGGTTCACCCTGAATCAACTGCTTGCCGGAAAATCGTTCGATCACGGCGCCGGGACCGCTGGGATCGACAAACGCATCATGCTTTTCGGCGGTGGTACCGGTCATCGGCTGAAACCAGTGCGCAAAGTGCGTTGCCCCTTTTTCCAGGGCCCATTCCTTCATCGCATGGGCGACGACGTTGGCGGTTTTGTCATCAAGGGTCTTGTCCTCGTTAATCGCCTCCATCAATTTTTTGTAGATGTCTTTGGGAAGCTTTTCTTTGATGACTTTGTGGTTAAAGGTATCCTCGCCGAAATACTGTGACACGGGAATGAACTTCTCTTTTTCGATAACGTATTGTCTTTCCGCCGCCAGCGTTGGTGTTGTCTTTTTCATCAATAAACCATCCTTATCAAGGGTTTTTATTCCTTACTCTAAAGGCCTGTTTTCCGCAAGACCGTAAACATCTGCCCGGCAGTATTCCGTAAATCCGGCCTGCTGATAAATACGCAAACCGTCGGGTGATGACTGCAAAGTAGCATAGCGCGCCCCTGCCTGCTTTATGGCGCGCATGGTCGCCAGCGTTACGGCCAGACCAATGCCTTTTGTCCGATATTCAGGCCGCGTGGAAACAAAATAAATTCCTCCCGCTTCTTCATGCAGAAACAATAACGACGTCGCCGCCGGTTTCCCTTTCCAACTCGCGAGAAATAATTTTTGCTCTGATTGATCCGTAAGATCCATGGCGTCTAAAAACCGGTGATACTGCATTTTCGTTTCCGTCGGAAAATCAAAGCCGTGGAAGGAAACCTCTTCCCACAGGCGCAGATTTTCTTTGCTCTTTACCCGGGTGATTTGCAGGGCTGCGTTGCCGGAAGACGCGTCCGGCAGGGACGTCAGGTCCACCAGCAGGGAAGGAATGCTCTCGACGGGCAAAAAACCTTCCGCCTGCAACAGATTGCGGGTTGCAGGGGATTGCCCGCAGGGAAACACCCACCACCAGAAAGGCAAACCGGCTTTCCGGAAATGCGTCTTGATGCCCTGAATCGTTTTGCCGTCATCCGCCGTCAGCGGTTTTTCATTCCAGACCATGTTAAGGTCGGCGGACGCTATGCCTGTCTTCATCGCCCGGATCGAACCGCTTTGATAAAGAGAGGAATTGAGCCCGCCCCAGAAGCGGCAATTGGCAAAAAAAGTGTTTTCAATGATGCGGATCAAGGACATCATGAATTACGACGCAATGCGCGCCAGTTTCATCCAACTGACATTTTTCCAGGCCTGATTCCCGGCTGAAGTCTTCTCCGCGGCGTTCACGTTCAGACCACATTTCAAGGCAAAGTACCGGTGCAGAGCGAGGCATCCGGTTAATTCGGGATGAAAAACGGTGACTAAAATACCGTCATTTTCCGCTGCGGCGATATAATCGTCAATTCTGAGTAAAATTTTTACATTTTTTCCCGCGCGAAGAATTTTCGGCGCACGGATGAAAGTTAAGGGAATCGGCTCATCCGACACAGCCTCCATAAACGCTTCACTTTTAAAACTGTCGAGCTGGCTCCCGAAACCGTTGCGTTCGATTTCCATATCCATGAGCCCCAGACATGGTTTTTCTCCGACGACTTTATCGGCCAGTAAAATCGCTCCCGCGCAAGTTCCCCAGATCTTCATGCCCCGTCGGTAATGCCGAAGGATAACGTCTTTCAGGTCAAAAATTGTCAGCAGCCGCGCCAGGCAGGTGCTTTCGCCGCCGGGAATAATCAATCCGGCAAGGCCCGTGAAATCTTCCGCATGCTTGACTCTCCGGTAAGGAAGCCCCAACCTTTCCAAGTGTTCCAGATGCTCGTGGACGCCGCCCTGCAAATCCAGAACACCGATGATTCCCGGCTGATCTTTAACCAGATGCACAGACATAAAATTTCCTACCAGCCTCGCTTGGCCAGAATCTGTTCCGGCGGAATCGAGCTGATTTCCAGCCCCGGCATGGCCTCGCCCAAACCGATCGATGCTTCGAGGACTTTTTGCGGATCGTTAAAATAGGCAGTCGCCTTGACGATGGCTCGAGCGCGCTTCGCCGGATCAGCGGATTTGAAAATGCCGGAGCCGACAAAAACGCCGTCGCAGCCCAGCTGCATCATCAAGGCCGCATCAGCCGGTGTCGCAAGCCCGCCCGCGGCAAAATTGACGACCGGCAGGCGTCCCAGCTCTTTGACTCTGAGCGCCAGTTCGTAAGGCAGGCCGTTGGCTTTGGCAAATCCGGTCACTTCTTCCACCGGCATTTGAGCAACCTGGCGGATTTCCCGGTTCATGGTTCTCATGTGACGCACTGCTTCCACGACGTTGCCCGTGCCCGCTTCGCCCTTGGTGCGGATCATCGCCGCGCCTTCGGCGATCCGGCGCAGAGCTTCGCCCAGGTTGCGCGCGCCGCAGACAAACGGAATCGAGAATTTAGTCTTGTCAATATGACATTCTTCATCCGCCGGCGTCAGAACTTCACTTTCATCAATGTAGTCGATCCGCAGGGCTTCCAGCAGTTGCGCCTCCACAAAATGACCGATTCTGGCCTTGGCCATCACCGGAATCGACACGGCTTTCTTGATTTCGGCAATCATCGCCGGGTCGGACATACGCGCTACGCCGCCGTCCCTGCGGATATCCGACGGCACGCGTTCCAGCGCCATGACGGCAACAGCGCCTGCTTCTTCCGCTATTTTGGCCTGTTCTACATTGGTGACATCCATAATGACGCCGCCTTTCAGCATTTGCGCCAGCTGGACATTTAATTCATATCGTTTTGCATCCACTTTCTTATCTTTCCCTCCTGAGGTTCAAAAATATTTATTTCAGGGGCTTTCCCTTTTTGTGACTCATTTAATGACCGGATATTAAGAATACAAATGATGATTCGTCAAGCATAATCATCAGGCCATTGACCGGCAGCTACCACAACATCCTCGTCTGAATATGGTGATTGCGAAGATAATCTTTAATCTGCGCTATGGTATAAGTCCGGTAATGCACCATGGAAGCAATCAACGCCGCATCGGCCCGGCCCG
>CAYOPU010000029.1:0-17020 GCA_964405915.1 uncultured Smithella sp.
AAAAACCGTTCAAAAATCTGCAAATATCTGAGACTCATTTTGAGGGTTGTTTACACCCAATATTTGCAGATGTTTGTAGTTGTTTTTCATCTTATCTAATCGACAGAATGCGACATTGTGACAATATTAAGTTTTTACATTTATCCAATTTTCAGATTCTTGCTTATTTTAACAAATCATACACTTCATGCATTGTAGAATACTGATGGATGATACACGAAAAATCCTCCATATTATTGAGATACGGAGGATTCTTGGGGGATTATTTATGAAATATGAACTGCTTTAGCTGGCGTGCATCATAATGTAGTCGAACCAACGAGTGGGCAGGATGGTGTGCATCCAAACCATCGGCTTGGCCATGAAACCGATGAGGTAGCGAGTCTTGGGGCGACGGACATTGACGGCCTTGGAGATAGCCTTAGAGATAACCTTGGGGTCGCTCATCATGTTGCCACTATACTGCTTGCGCATACCCTCAGCGGTCTTGGTGGCCTGAGCCTCGTAGGCACCACCCTTGGCCGACTCCTTCAGATGGTCAGCAGCGATGAAGCCCCATTCGGTCTTGATGCCGCCCGGCTCAATGAGTGACACGTTGATGCCGAAATCGCTGACTTCCATACGCAGGGCATCGCTGAAGGCCTCGACGGCATACTTCGTGGCATGATACCAGGCACCGAAGTAAGTAGTCAAACGTCCGCCCATCGACGATACATTAATAATCGTACCGCTATGCTGCTCGCGCATATAGGGCAGCACCTTCTTCGTGAGGATGGCCAGACCGAAGACGTTTACCTCGAACTGGCGGCGTGCCTCGTTGATGCTCACATCTTCGACGGCTCCGTATGAACCATAGCCTGCGTTGTTCACCAGCACGTCGATACGCTTCTCTGCGGCGATGACCTGCTCAACGGCCTCGTTGACGGATTCCTCGCTGGTCACGTCCATCTTGATAGGAGTGACACCATACTGCTTCAGCTCCTCCATTTTCTCTACACGGCGTGCTGCGCCATAAACCTTGTGGCCCTGCTCGGCCAGACTCTTTGCGGTGGTGAAACCGATACCGCTGCTTGCTCCTGTGATAAGAATTACTTTGCTCATAATTTTCGTTTGTTTTAGAAATCTGGTGCAAAATTACAATGAATTTTTGATACTGTGGTGTCCCAAAACACAATAAGAGTGGTATATTTCCGTTATATATGGAAAAGAATCATTCTTGGAAGGATTTGGAACACTAAAATACGATGGATTATGGCTACCTTTGCAGCGATGGAAGAAATTAAGTTTGATTATATCGACGACGACGTGCTGATGCTCACGGAGTTTGGCGAGCTGGTGAAGTTGGAAACACAGGAGCTTGACCGCTATCTGGTGCTGGCTTGCAACAAAGGTAGACTGATGGTGGATGTGAATGGCGAGACCATTCAGATGCAGGGTGTGGAAGCACTGATTCTGCCTCCGAAGACGCGACTGAGCAACTATATGGCCAGTCCTGATCTGAGCTGTGACTTTGTGGGCATCTCCAGCCCGTTGGTCAAGCGGCTCTTAGGCAGCCATATCGAAGAGTGGAACCGCAGCATCTACGTGAACCGCACCAACCACATCGTAGCTGACGAGGAAGTGAGAAAGCAGTTTGCCTACTATCGCGACATTATTTATTTTAAGATGCAGCAACACGAGCGACGTTTCCACCACGAGATGGTTCATGCTCTCCTGCAAGCCATTCTGTTCGACTATTTGGAAAAAATGCTGGCCGATGTGCCCGTCATTGAAACCGAGGGTATTACAAATCAGAAGTCTGCCCTCTTCAAGCGGTTCCTCGAACTGCTCACCACCCGCCATGTGAAGCACCAGTTGGTAGATACCTACGCTCAGGAACTCTGTGTGTCGCCAAATTACCTGACGAAGGTAACCCGTGAGGTGAGCGGCAAGACCGCCCTTGAATGGATTCGTGAATACACGGAGGCCGATGTACGCTACTATCTGCTGAACACCGACCTCTCCGTGAAAGAAATAGCCGAAGAACTCGGTTTCCCTAACCTCTCGTTCTTCGGCAAGTTCTGTCGCCGCGCCTTTGGTTATTCACCAAATGATTTCAGAAAGGAGATGTTGAGATTATCGAAATAGGGCGTACTGATACGATTCGACTGCATCGGTGCCATGAGTCCGGCCATGCCTTTAAGGTAGCGGTCGGACTTTGCTTGCAGTACCTGTTTGCCATCAACATAGCCTGTAATCATGTCGCCCTCGAAACGGAGGCGCAAGTTGTGCCAGTGGAAGGGCGCAATACCTTCGACTTTGGCATCAGCCAATACGTATTCGCCTCCCACCTCAACATCTTTGCGGGCGAGGATGGCTTCTTGTTGCTCCTTGTCGCCAATGAGTTCCTTCTGGTCAAGTTTTCCACGAGTAATGACGAGCGTACATTGTCCTTGGTCATTGAGTTTCAGGTAGTAGCCCTTCGCCCAGATGCCATAGCCGGAACCTACATCGCAGACGCGTCCCATAATGGCGGCCTCATCCTGCGGATTCAAATAGACATCGGCACTCACCTCGTAGTCACTCCAAGCGGAGTCGCCAAGTATAGTATAGTGATGCCATTCGGGTGCCCAACTGAGGGTGTGAGAGGCAACGATCTGACGGAGGCAGAGTCCCTTTCGATCGGGACGTTCCACAAGTTCAAAGGCACCGATAATGTCGGCGGTATAGTGCGGCAGGTAGCCACATGCATCAGGCTGATATGCATCAAAGTTGTCTTCGTAGGGCAAGGGGAATGGCTTAGAGGCAGGGATGTCTGTAAACGAGCCTTTCTGCTGCCCTGTCGTGGTAGAGAGCGAATAGACGGCGTTAGGCTCTAATGTGATGGTAAAGCTGCCACCCTTGGGCTTGATGTCTGCCTGTCTCATGAACTGTTGCTGCTCAGTGCTGCGCCACACGCACAGACGGCCCTTGCTAAGACCTTTGGCGACCTTAACCTTTATGGTCTGTTCTTCTGTGGCATCCTTGGTTTCGATGATGATACTGAAGTCGCCCGTTGCAGGATTTTTCAAGGTAACAATTGTGCCACCGCCATCCAGCGTCTGACACCCATCGTCCACATACTGCCAACCTACCTCCGTGAACTGCCCGTAGTGGGCATAGCCCCAGAGGTTTTCACGAACGGAATAGTGGCCGCTCCAGGGCTCCCACGCCAACACCATTGCGGGGTCATGGCTGTAAGGTTCTAAGGGATAGACGCCAGCGATGTCGTACCAGTTGACCACCTTCGTCGCCCCGCTCACGATGTAGTTCTCGTTGAAGCACTTCACGATGCTGATTAGGCAGTCGAAGCCTTTGCGATAGACGTGATCCTCTGAGTTCCAGATAGGCTTTCCCATCGCTTCTGCCATCTCGCGCTGCTCCTTTGTCAAAGGAATCTCGCTGAATGTATGGGCACTGACAATATCGATGGCATCACGCAGTTCAGCATCGTTCTGCATGTCTTTCAGGAAATTCATCTTTCCTCCACCCCAGTTGTCGAAAGCATGCAGTTTCACGTTTGGGAAGCCACGCCCGTTCATCGTCTTGCGTAGCATCTTGGCGAAGTCGTAGTTGCAGCCCTTCTCGTTGTGGCAACCGATGGCATCGAGCTCCAATCCATAGACCTCACGCAGCCCCTGCAACCACGACACATAATAATCTGCCATATCCTGCGACCAATAGTTGCCCACCCATGCCGGACCGCTCCACGCCGTCGCATCGAGCGACAGTTTAGGGTTGCGCCGCTTGGCCTCGCTCATCACCCACCACATATAACCACGGTGGAAATTGCAGTCACCTCGGTAATGACTGTGCGAGGGCATAGAACCCTGTGTGGAGTTGCCGTCACCAGGAATCTCGACCAGCAGCGTGCTCACCGAGGCACCGAACTTCGGTTTATACACCAAGTCCATGATCTCTGAGCGTTGTGGCTCTGGATAGTCCTTCAGCAGCACCGATGTGGCCCCACCACCATTCACGATGCCAATGCCGTCGAAGGTCTTACCTGTTGATTGGCCACTGATTCGGATAATCTGAGGCTTGGCTTTCAGACCGTATTGATTGAAGAACCGAAATACATCAGGCAGAATCATGGGAACCATCTGTCCGTGGTCACCATCCACCTCCTTGTATTGATAGTTGAGACCATATTGCTTAGCGAAGTCTCGCAAATCACGGCTCGACTGCAGGGAGGCTCCAGCGCGTGTTCCCTCGCTGATGAATATAGGAATTTGCTTCATCCGCTCCCAAGGATAGCCGTCTCTGGTGACGAAGGGACCGGACATCGGAGCCAGCGCCCGCCAATAGTCGGCATACTTTGCACCAAGATACCAGGTTCCGCCGCTACCCATTGAGTGACCACAGAGGAACATGTGACTGCGGTCTACGGGGTAGTTCTTCAGCACAATCTCCAAGACGTTGACGACATCCTGCTCGCTCAGTTCCTGCTCACGCATCAGCTCTGGAGCGTTGCGTTTTGTCAGCACCTCCTGTGTCTCTCTTTCCTTGCCAAACCCTGCAGGCAACAGCAAGCGATTACCGTATGACGAATGGGCCCCCATTGGCGAAACAAGAAGAAAGCCATGCTCATCAGCCAGCCGCACCATCAACTTGTCGTTCTCGTCCAAATAGGAGCTTTCTGTGTTCCATCCACCATGAAGGAACATCACCAGCGGCAGTTTCTTCTTACCGTCCCACGACTTGGGCACACATACCCTGAAGGGCATCTCCTCGCCCAGTTCCTCAAAGAAGTAGGCACACTTCTTGTCGCGTCCCTCTTCCCAAGTCTGCAAGGTCTTTACCTCTGCGGTCTTCGCCACCTTCCGCGCCTGTTTCATCACAGTCGCAGCGTCTATCGGCGTACCGAAAACAATGGGCAGGCGGTCACCAGTATGCTGGGCGTAAGAGATACTGCAGCAGAGAACTGCTAATAGAGTCAATAGGTTCTTCATGTTCTATCTTCTATTTCACTTGAAAACTCCACATGGTGATGGAGTAAGGCTGAACGTCAACCTTCATCTTTTTCTTTGCAGGCGAGGTTTCCTTGACGGGCACGATGGGCTGTGCATCGTAGTTGTTCTCGTCTTCGGGATTGCCAGAAATGACGGTCTTTTCAACATTGCCCTTGATCTTAAAGCGTGACAGATTGATGTCGGCCTGAGCAGTTTCTGCACCAGCATTGCAAATCTTCACGAAGAGTTTCTTATACTTGCTGTCGTAGATAACCGACTGTCCAAGCAAGTTGTCATCTTGACGATTGAAAGTCACGCAGTCGCCGTAGTAATAGTCGCCCGACGAGAGTCCGAACATCTGCTGGACATAGTAGCTACAGGTGAGATAGGGTTTCTCATTGTCGAAATAGATGAGGTCAGGATTCCAGTTGGTGGCACCTTTGCGGGCAAATAGCGGAGCATAAGACGTCATAGTCACCACGTCGGCATTGCGCTCCACGTGCAACAGATAGAGGCCTTCAGCAAGGGCATCTATGAGTTTCTTGTCCTTCGATGCATATTCACCCAAATAGACCTTGGTCTTGCGATCGCGTGGATAACTGTCATACTGACGGCTCGTCAAGAAATACTCCTTAGGCTCGTAGTAGTGTTCGTCTATTATGGGCAGACCAATCTTATCTGCGAATATCCATGCGTTGTCGTAGTCGCTGTTACCCTTGTGTGAACCTGGACCTGCGGTACCCACAATCACGATGTCGGGATATTTAGCTGTGATGCGGTCGTACATATACTTGAAGCGTTCCTCGAATTCAGGTGAGATACGCTCCTCATTACCGATACCGAGAAACTTGAGATGGAATGGATTGGGGTGACCAGCTTCGGCACGCACCTTGCCCCATTTGGTGTTCTTGTCACCATTCGCCCATTCGATGAGGTCAAGTGCATCCTGTGTCCATTCGTCCATCTCCGACATGTCGCAAACTTGCTGGTTCTGACCCTTGAGCCACCAGCCACCATTGGCACCTTGACACGATACGCCACAAGGAAGAATAGGCAGCGGCTCCATACCGAGATCTTCACAGAATTGGAAATACTCGTAGTAGCCAATCGACATCGACTGATGGTAGCCCCAATTGTTCTTCAGAGGCTTGCGCTGTTCCTTGGGACCTACAGTGTTCTTCCAGCGGTAGGTATTCCAAAAGCCCTCAGCACCATGAACCACGCACCCGCCAGGGAAGCGCATGAACTTTGGATGCAGGTCGGCCAATACCTGTGCCAGATCCTTGCGCATGCCGTGACCCTTGTAGGTATCCTGCGGATAGAGCGAAACAACGTCGATGTCGAACTCACCCTCCTGCTGACAGAGAATATACAGCGAGGCGTTCTGGAAGTCCTCAGTGGCCGTGATGGGACTCGCATATTTCTTCCATTTGCCGCCACTGATCTTAAAGCTAATTTCACCTATTGCAATCGGGCTGCTGAGCCAGTTCTTGGCAGGCTTGGCCAATACGATGCGGATGTCCTTCTCTTTTCCGTCGGTATTGCGGAAGAAAGCAGAGAAATCGAACGACTCACCCTTCTTGACAGGGATGCCATCGAAACCTGTGTTCTGCAATCCTATACCTGTCAAGTCAGTGGGGCTGCCATGATGACCGATATGCTCAGCCACCACGTGCATGTAGTTACGATTGTTGGGGTGAACAGGGTCCTGCTGACGCTGCTCCATATAACCGAGTGAATGACCGGGACGTGCAAATTTCCATGCCGTGCCTGCTCCCCAGCCATCCTTCTCTATGGGACTATACTCAAACGCACCGTTCTGAAGTCTCTCAGCACACAGGCCGCCGTCGGCAGCCGAACTGATGTCCTCGAAGAAGATGCCGATTAACTCGTTACTCATTTTCTTGCCGCCCAAAGGCACCTGCGCCGAAAGACCTATTGCCGAAACAGCAGCAAGGGTAAGTGTTAGAATCTTTTTCATTATGAGTGATTATTTGATATAGTATTTCTTTCCGTTTCTGATGTAAACGCCAGGACGTAGTGAATTGCTATTGTTATAGTGATGGCCATTCAAATCGTAGATAACAGTGGATTGCGTTCCGTCGGCATTGACAATGCTGATGCCATCGACAACGTTTTCTCCCTTGGCAAAAACGGGCTGCAAGGTGACGATGTCATCTGGCATGGTGAAGGTCAATTGTGAATTGCCGTTGGAGAGCATCTCAAGACTGATGTTGGTTCCCATGGTGAAGTTCACGCCGTTGATGACACGCAGCTCCTTCAGTCCGTAGCCGCTGTTGGCCTCGATGTTCAACGTGACGGTCTGCCCCTCGACAGCTTCGGTGACATCGGCGGTCACAGAGCCGTAGTTGGCCTTGCGCACAAATATCTGATACTTCTCGGCCTCCACATCGTCAGAGGTGTAGATGATTTGGTCAATGTACATGGAGATGCCGCCGGTGTTGGTGAGCAAGAGGTTATTTGTACCTGCTTTCAGGGTGGCGGTAAAGGTGACCTTGTGCCAGTCGTTCTTAGCCGCCTTTTCGATGTCGAGTTGGGTGGCGGTGCCGTTGACGGTGGCCTTCATCTTTCCAGCCTTTAAGGAATTGCTGTAGCGCACGGAGATGCGATATTCGCCCTCATCGCCATCGGGGAGTGTGAGCTGGTGGCGCAAGGTGCCGCTGGTGCTGGTACCCATATCAACGAAGCCGTTGCCGGCAAATTCTACGATGTCGGGGAAGTAGTTCACGTAGGGGTTCACGAGCTTGATTTCCTTCACGTTCTTGTAGTCCATGTTTTCGGCTTCGATGATGATGGGGCCGTGATATCGGGGAGCCACCCCCAGCCCCTCCGAAGAGAGGGGAGCCTTTGCCGGCGCCTCTTTTCTGTCGGTGTTGCTTCCTGCGCAATTGACAGTGACATCAACGCCGCCCTTGTGTTTCACGGTCAATGTATAGGTATTTGTCTCGGAATCCCACTGGGCGGTGGCGCTACCCGTTGCCAACAAGCCTTTTTTCATGGTGTATGAGGGTTCGGCGGTGGCACCTTTGATGATAATGGTTTCGGCTACAACCGTCGTGGTGTCGGTGCGGAAGTTGTTCAGGTAGAAGTCGATATGGTCGGCATACTCGCGAACGATGCCGCTACCCAGCATACCCAAGGTCAATGTCAGTGAGTCGCAGGTGTTGTAGAGCAAAGGCACCTTGCCCGTAGCAGTCCGTTTGCTGTTGAGATAGGTGTAGGGCATGTAGGTGACGAGCTGGTTCTGCACACGACTGACGAAGAGGTCGCCTTCCGACAGTACGGGGTACTGCTCGTTGAACACCTTATGCTTCTTGGCAACAGTGCTCCAGTTCGACTTGGCTGTGGCACGTTTCAGCTGTACAGGAATGGTCTTAGCCAGCGAGTCATACAGCTCGACGCAAAGGGGAATGGTGCGATAGCGACCAGTGCTCTTGAAGTAGCAGTTGTTGTTCATCCACTGGCCGTCACCTTTGTTTGTGGGGTCATTCTGTTTGTAAAGGCCGTCGAAGAGCGTGCCCCAGGTGGCATACTTATCCTCATCACTGCCCGATGTGGTGTTGGCAATGATGGCAATGCGCGTACTGTCAACTACTTCCTTGCGCGTAGGAATATAGATGGTGCCGTCGATAACCTTACGCCACATATCAATCCAAGCACCTCGGAAACCCTCGTAGGTAGTCCAGTTGCGACGCGTATAGTCATCAACGGTGCTCTTGGCAGCCTCCTTGAAACACTCGTCGGGAATGGTTTCAGGACCGTCCCATACGGCACCGCCATTCACGCCACACTGCTCCATCGTGGTGCCGATGCCGGCAGCAATGGGATATTTTGCCTTGTTCTGCCCTACGGCCTGATCCATAGCGCCGCACCAGCCGCAGCGGTCATAGCGCACGCCGTAGTTCTTGGCCAAGCCGCTGATGAAGGGCGAGAAGGTTGTGCTCTCGGCATTGTAAAAACACCAGGGTTGGGTATATTTATAGAGCCACAGGATAGCCTCTGGATAGGCTCGGCAGGCTTTCAGCAGATTGCTGTTACGCTTCATCATGCCCACAGGACTCAGACCGTGGCTCCAAATGTTGCCGCAGAATGAGATGGTGAGAAAGCCGCCGTACTCATGCGACATCTTTACTAATTCGGCAAACATCGCTATCTGTCCTGTTTGCGTGGCCGACCCCATATCAGCATCATCGAAGCCCCAGAACTGTTCGGCAAAGTTCCATCCGAGAAAGTTGGGGTAGCGCTTGAAGAAATACTCAAACGTCTCCAGGTCGGTGGTCTGCAGGTGCGTGCGACCGCCAGAAGCCGGCTGACAGGTGAACCACAGTCCGTTCTGCTGGCACACCGATGCCCACGACTTATACGTTCTCACCGCCGAGCGCGGCATCTTATAGACATTGTTGTCCTTGTCGTACTGGCACGAGAGCGAGAGGTTCATGCACACCCAGGGCCGTATGTCTTCGGGCACTAGGTCAATAATCTTCTGCGGGTCGGCAGCGTTCCACACATCGATGTGAATCATCCACAGCGGATGCTCGTTGTCGATGGGACGACGCGTTTGCGCAGCTACGCTGCTAAATGATAAAGAAAAAATGAGAAATGATAAAGCAATCAGTAATCGTTTCATATCTATATCTGTTTTTAGTTATTAACGTGGAACCAGTCGAAGTCAACGATGCCACCAGTTTCTTTCGTGGCAAAGTTAAAGAGCATGAAGCGTTGTCCGCAGAAATCGGGCATGTCGTAGTGCATCTGAAGCGTGTCACCGATAGCTTGCCAATTCTTACCGTCGAGGCTATAAAAGAACGTGGCTTTGTCAGTGCGGTCGCGGAAGTCGTGGTCAACACGGAGCCAGACCTTCGTTTGATTGAGAGGCTTGGTCTCGATGTCCTGCCCGTTGACATCGTCGCGGCTCATGGCACGATGCATCACGAGCTGTAGTTGCCCGTTTTCCCTCTTCACACCTACAAAACCATAGCGACGTTGGAAGGATGCCAGACCAGCCCAGTCGCCATCCTTCATCTGCGAGACATCTATCAGCGTCTGTCCTGAGCAGGTGGGGCCGAAGGTGCGCTGGGTAAGTGAGTTGCGGGCATCGCGGATATTGTGTACCACCGAGGTGGTTTTCAGACGTAGCCAGCCCTTGCGCTCGGTGAGGCTCCAACCGCTGTTGTCGGGAATGTGGTTCCACTGCCAACAGAGTTTCAGACCAGGTTTCCAGGAACCGAAACGACTCTTGCTCTTCTTCGGCTGCCAGACATTAAACTCGTCGTTCTGCACGATATTCATTCCTTTGGATGTAGGCAAATTCACGCGATAGGGTGTGGTCATGTTGCGTCCTGCGGGCAATTTGTCGGTGGTTCCATTACCCACGACTGGCCAACCGTCTATGCTCCACGTCATCGGCAGCCAAATGGGCATACGACCTACTGATCCATAGTCCTTGAAGAGGAAACACCACCAACGGCCGTCAGGGGTCTCAACTATTCCGCCCTGACCGATGCCGTTGGTCTGCATCACAATGTTACCCTGTTCGTCAATCATTTCACCTCCGAACACCATGTGGCTTTCCCACTGACCACTCTTTAGGTCCTTAGTACGCCATACAATCTCCTGTCGCTGTCCGTCGCAGCCCTGAATCATAAAGATATAATAGTAGTCACCAATTTTATAGCCATGATAGCCCTCAGCACGCAGTCCGCGGGCAGGCTTTTCAAGGTTAGCATAGTCGAGAACCTTTACACGTTCACTGACGCTGACGTTCCAGTCCTTATCGACAGAAATCTCTCGCAGATACATGGCATTGTCGGAGAAGGTGTCGGCAGGGTGCAGCACATATTTCAGCACCTTCGTACCCGTATCCTCGAACAACAAGCCTGGGTCATAACACTTATCCGTCGTCGAGCAATGCCACTTGCCGTGTTCGATGTCATCCGTCAAATAGAAGTAAGTCTTTCCCGTCGTGTTACAGGTCATAATCATGTAGAACATTTTTTCGTAGGGGTCGTAGCGCAGGTTGGCAGCCCACGAGCCTTGCGAGTAGTCGCTTTGTCCGTTCAGCAGGCGGAACTTATCACCCTCATCAATCTCGTCGTAGGCATAGTTGATGATTTCCCAGTTCACAAGGTCTTTCGACTTCATGATGCCGCAGCCGGGCGAGAAGTGCATCGTGGTGGAGACCATGTAGTAAGTATCGTCCACGCGGATGATGTCAAGATCGGGCACGTCGGCGAAGATCATGGGATTTTCAAACTGTTGTGTTTGTGCCTTGATGCCCATTGAGGCACACACAAGAATCAAGATACTCAGTAGTTTTTTCATTTTATTTCTTGTTATTTTACTTTTCACTTTTTATCTTTTTTCCGAAATAGCTATAATGGTTGTTATCGGGATTGACGACAATTTGCTCTATAACGATTTCCGGATCGATCATAATGAGCTTCAGTGTATGCTCGCCAGCGGTAATCCCTTCAAAGGTGGCATCGAGCCAGCGGAGGTTGTCGAATACTTCATCGCGGCGGGGCAATTGTCGCCCCTGCCAGAAGCCGCTCAGAGCCAAACGACTGCGCTGTGGCAGTGGTTTCAAGACCTTGGAACGGGCAAGGTTCTGAGGATTGTACTCAGAGAAGGTATCCACAATACCGCGACGAGCATCAATGGTCTGCATCGGCTGGTCGTCAATCTGGATGCCAATGCGAAGTCCGCGTGCAGGATAGATGTCCTGCGTAGGCAATATTCCGACGGCCACTTTCACACCTCCCTCGAAGGGGTTGGGGGAGGCTTCTATTTCGTATTCCAATGTAGCTCCACTATTCTGGGCGAGTACATTACTGCTTCCCATGCAACCCTTGCCGCGTCCGAGGTCGGGCAGGAACACCCAAATAGCTTCCTTTCCGTTTGTCTTTCGGGAAAACTGGTAGGCTGGAATGGAATATTCCTTGGTTGTAGGTTGGTCTTGCAGGGCATATCCAACGTTGAAATCCAATGAACCACGATTAGGATCTTCAATGGGAGCTTTCTCCTTGAAGCCTTCGCGGATGGCCTGACGAGAGAGCAACATAGGATTTATATTCTCTTTTGGCATATACCACTGGGTGTAGCCGATATGTTTATCCTGCATCATCTTGCTCCACTTGCCGCCTGAAATCTTATGGTAATAGTCGCTGAGCTGTTGGTCGAAAGCCATCAGTTGCTCAATAAGTTTGGAATTTCCACGGGTTGCTGCATTGTAAATGAGGTGGACACCCGCACTGGCAACAACGGGATAATATACTAACTGGTAATAGGCATCCTGTGCCTCAGCGGGAATCTTCATTTTTAATATCTCAGCACGAGCAGACAGCGATAGCCACAGGCTGTCAGTATAAGCCATTTCTTCCTTGTTGAAGATACCAGGCACCTCTGCTTCGGCCTTGCGCCACAGGTTGTATTTTGTGTATTTGGCCATGAGGTCAGCTGCTTCCTTGGCATGCTCTGCACCAAAAGCATTCGCCGCAAAGCCTTCCAGCCAAGCCTGTTCATCGCCAGCCTTCACGGCCTCAGGGTTCCAGGCGTAGTGCATGATGAAGTCGATAGGCACTTCCTTGGGTTTCAGATCGCCCACGTTGATAATCCAGATGCGGTCGATGCCCGTCTGGTATGCAAGGTTCAGCTGTTCGCGCAGCTTGGGAATGGTTGTGGTATTCACCCAACGGTCGTTCCACGGACCGCCGTTCATGTCGATATGGTAGTAGAGTCCCAGACCGCCCTTGCGCTTGCGCTCAAAGTCGCGTCCGATGCGACGGATGTAGCCCCAGTTGTTGTCGCAGAGCAACAAGGTTACGTCGTCGGGCACCGTGAAGCCGGCATCATAGTAGCGTTGCACCTCCGTGAAGATGGCCCATAGTTGGGGCACTGCATCCTCACGTCCATACACCTTCTTAATAATGGAACGTTGCCCCTTGATCACCTCGGCAAGTGTCTTCATGTTATCAGCATCATCACCCTTGCCCATCGCCACGTCGCCGTCGCCACGCATACCGATAGTCACGAGGTTCTCGTAAGCCTTGTTGCGCTGCATGCCGTCAAGGAAGAACTTGTCCAAACGTCCCTTGTTCACACTATAGTCCCAGGGACCTACCTGTTCTTTGCGGGTCACATACTCGCGGTGGGCACGCATCATCGGTTCATGGTGCGAGGTTCCCATCACGATGCCATACTCATCAGCCAGACGTGGGCTTTCGGGGTCATCCTCATTAAAGCGGCTTCCCCACATCGCTGGCCACAGATAGTTGGCTTTCAGGCGCAGCAGCAGCTCGAACATGTGAGCATACGCCTTCGAGTTGATGCCACCGAAGTGTTCCGTTGCCCAGTCACCAAATGACGGCCATTCATCGTTGATAAAGATTCCGCGATATTTCACTTTTGGTGATGGCTGGACGAAGCGACCATCATTCCAATACACCTCATCCTGATGCTGCACAGGCACATCCGCCCACCAATACCAAGGTGACACACCGATTCGTTGACTGATCTCATAGACGCCATAAATGGTGCCGCGCTTGTCACTGCCAGCCACCACGAGATTGCCGTCCACTACGTCGATGACGAACGACTCCCACTGACCGCGAACCTTGCTCACGTCAAGTTTCTTCTGTTTCACGAGCTGATCAATGATGCGGCTCTTGCCTATAGTTCCTACCACGATAGTGCCTTTAGGGAAAGTATTGTCCAACATCACTTCCGATGCCGTTCCTGTCACTTTCCTTACATCATCGCCCAAATCATTGGCAGCGCGAATCACGCCCTTCCAATCCTGTTCGTCTACCACGATTACCGCAGCCTTACCATCCTTGGCAATACAGAATGTTCCCTGTGCCATTGCGTTCGTCGCCATGATGAACAGCACAATGCAAAATAGCATTATTCTTTTAATACCTTTCATACCCTTTTGTTATTTGTGCTGCAAAGGTACGAAATCCTCCTGTAGCCGACCGTCGAAAATGTCCCATCGTCATATTCAAAAGACCCATGGCCTGATAAAAATAGTATCACGCCTTGAGATGAAACATTTAAATAGGGGAAATGAGATGTTTACTTATGCTGGCTGATATACTCGGTAGGAGAAACACCGAAATGCTTGCGGAAGGCGGCAGAGAAGGAGGGCTGGCTGGAGTAGCCTACGGCATAGGCCACCTGAGTGATGTTGATCTTCTGTTCTGTGAGCAAGCGGGCGGCCTGTTCCATACGGATGTTCTGTATGAAGTCGTGGACGGTGAGGCCCGTCATCTCCTTCATCTTGCGGTGCAGATGGGTGCGGCTGATGCCAGCCTCATTGCAGATAAGGCTGACGTCGAGCTCGCTGTTCGAGATGTTTTCGTTGATGCACTTCATAATGCACTCCAAAAGAAGCTCGTCGTTGCCCTTCACCTCGATATCTTTGATGTATTTATCTATACGTCGGGCGTTGCTGTCGATAATCTCAATGGCTGACTGAATATCAGTAGTTGACGATTCAGCGGCTTCTATGATGAGATCGAGAGGCGAGCGGATTTCTTCGGTGGTGGTGGCAATGAACTGCCTCTTGTCCTCGTCCAGTTGGCGGTGCATACGTTGGCGCCATTTGAGAATCATGAATACCAAGAGACCTATGATTCCAATTATATATAGGATGTAAGCAAACGTAGTACGATACCAAGGAGCCTCAATGTTGATGGTGTAGACGCTCGGCACCGATACGGCTCCGCCGACGATGGCTCGGACTTCTAACTGATGGGTGCCAATGGGGAGATGGGCAAAGTTGATGCTGTTTTGCCCTTCCCCGTTACGTGTCCATTCCACATTGTCGCTTAGTCGGTATTCGAACACGGTGTTTGCCGCATCAAGGAAGTTCATCAGCGAAAACTCCATCGAGATGACATTTTCGGAGTAAGGGAAAGAATAGACTGTTTTTCCATGTTTTAGAGGCTGGCCACCAAAGGATATGTTGGTAAGTTTGATATCGCCCAGGCTGGTGGCCGCTCCCTGTACCTGTTGTGGGGTGAAGGTGGTTATGCCGTCACTGGTGGCAAAGAATATACGGTCATCTTGTGGAATGAACAGGCCAGCATTGGGAATGAACTCCTTGTCTAACAAGCCGGAACCGCTGATATGGCTGACCCATTGCCCGTCAGCAACACGATAATGCCAGATGCCCATCATCGTAGAGCACCAAATGTCGCCCGAACGTTCTTGGACGATGTAGCCGATCGTGAGGCCGCGGAGTCGCCCGGCATAGGGGAATGCCTCTACCCTATTGGTGCTGCGACGCCACACATACAAACCCTCCATGGTGCCTATCAACATGTCGCCCTGCGATGTCTCACAAAGGCACTCGCAGCGCTTGCCCTCTAAAATGGAGTCCCACCCGAAAGGCTTGAAACTATCGGTAGCCGGATCGTAGCAGCAGACTCCATTGGTAGTGGCTACCCATATGCGGCCGCTGTGGTCGGCTGTCATCGACATGATCCAGTCGTTACATAGCTTCCCCTTGGAGTCCAATGAGTTCTGAGAGAAATTCCGGATACGGCCCGTAGCTGTATCGTAACACAACATTCCTCTGCCAAAAGCAGAGAAGAACAAATGGCCGCGTCCGTCATCCGTCATGCCATTCATCATGTTACAGTCAAAACTCAGCAGTTTTCTGGCGTGTCCGTTTTGTGGGTCGTAGCTGTAGATTTCCGTTCCTGCGCCCACATAGAATTTGCCCTTCGAATCTCTGTGGATGAATTCTGTCCAAGCTGGAGCGGCAGGATGAGCTACGAGCAGTCCGTTAGCATTGAAGCCGAAGACACCCTCGTCACGAACCGTACACCAGGTGATGCCATCGTCGCCCTGACACAATGAGGAGACATAGTTGCCGATATCGTGTTTCTGTCCAGAAAAACTCCATGAAGTGAATTGCGCCTTCTGGCCGGGGATGACCAGTAGTCCCTTGTGCCAGCAGCCCACCCAAATGTTCCCCTGTCGGTCTTCAAACATTGTCTGCACGGTGCTGGTATTCATGTTGATGCCCGCCACGTTAAACTGATACCTTTGTACTTTGCGTGAGCCTTTGGGTATCCACAGAAGACCACTTCCACGTGTTCCTATATAGATATTGCCTGTATGGTCGCGCATCACAGTCCAATAATGGGGATTCAGCGATGCCACTTCCGATACATCGAAATAATTATCTAGGAATTTCCCTTTATCATAGGCACTAAGTTGGTGGCGATTCATTATCAGAACCTTGTCACCAAACTCGGCAAACGCCATCGGAGGGTCATGCAGATCTGTGAATACCTGCGGTCGCGGACCATGCTTAATCAAACCGAATTCCTTGTTTCCATCTTTCCAGAGGCTGCCGTCGGCTTCCACCAGCAGGTGGCCGAAGTATTTGTCTGCGTCGTTTGCCTCGTAGTCTTTCAGTAGTGTCAGTGTGTGAGATGCTGAATCAGCCTGGAACAGTCCAAAGCCTGCCGTTCCCACCAGCACTCGCCCGTCAGGCAGTTGACAGATATCGCTTATCCGGGCGCGCTCAAAGACTGGGCTGTTGTACTTGACAAAGCTGTCAGTAATATCATTGTATAACTGCATACCTGTGTTAGTGCCCACCCACAGGTTTCCACTCTTGTCACAAAACACCTTGTTGACAATATTGAACATCAGCGAGGTGGAATCCTGGGGATTATTTTTGTAAACCGTGAACTTATAGCCATCAAAACGATTCAGTCCATTTTCCGTGCCAATCCATATATACCCAGACTTGTCCTGACAGATGCTCGTGATATTGGTATTTGATAGTTTGTCACTAGTAAAGAAAAGTCCGCCCTGGGACCACGCGCTATGGCAGCAGCCCCACAAAAAGAATACGTAAGCAAAGACTCTCTTCATGAATGTGATACGATATTTGTAATTCGCTGCAAAATTACTAATTTTTCACGAGACACGAGACGTTTACAATTATAAATAAGGTAAAAAAGGGGGAATGTATGCTCGTTTTTAGTGTTTTGGAAGTTATATTGGATATT
>CAYOPU010000030.1:0-16977 GCA_964405915.1 uncultured Smithella sp.
CCTCGGCCAGTTGGATGTCTTCGTGCGTGTTGACATTGGTATATTTGTCGCAGATTAGAAAAGCCTTGATGGTCATGGCGTCATCAATGGCGCATTGAATGAGGTCGGGCAGCTCTTTTTCGTTTCTTTCGTGATGAATTGGCGTGTATTGAATATAGTCGTAGATCTGGTTCCTGAACAGACAATGCCCGGTGCCCTGGAATTCATTCAGGGGATGGCGGGGTTTTTCAATCAGACGGTAAATGTCATTGTTGGGTCCGTGAATCAGCGTATAGGTTTTCTTGATCTGATTTCTGTCGGCAACTCGGACGATGCCGCAGAATCCAAAAATATTCTTGTTGTTTTTGAATTCGGCAACCATGTCCTGATGCCTCGGATTAAAAAGCATTTCATCGCCCAGCATCAGAAAAAAGTCGGCGCCGCCGACGGCTTTTTGAGCGCACTCAATGGCGTGAACCAGACCCCTTTGTTCGCTTTGGATGACGTAGCGAATGGTTTTTCCCTTGTAGTTGTTGCCCAAAAAGTTGATGATGGTTTCCGCCTTGTAGCCCACCACCAGGACGATTTCCTCCACATCAACGTCCAGGGCGCAGTCCAGGTTGTATTCAATCAGATGCTTGCCGCGCACGGTGGTCATGCATTTGTTTTGCTCGGCCGAAAGTTTGTTGAGTCTGTTTCCCCGTCCTCCAGCAAGAATCAGTGCTTTCATCAATGTCACCCCTCTTTCGTGGCCAGGATGTTACGGTTCTCTTGAATCCATTGGATCAGCATCGATACTCCTTCTTTCGGAAGAATTTTCGGTTCCCAGCACAAATCCTTTTTTGCTTTGGATATATCGCAAATGAAATAGCGCAGGTCTGCGTAGCGGTCCGGCGCAAATTTGACTTGTGGCTTGCGGCCGTTGATTTCTCCAATCAGGTCGATGCATTCCAGCAGCGAGATGGCTGTTTTTAAGCCGCCGCCGATATTATAAATGCCCGGTTTTCTGGTCCGGTAGAAGGCGTCAAACGCTTCGCAGATGTCTGTCGCATAAATAATGTCCCGAATCTGCTTACCTGTTCCGAAAACCGTCAGCGGCCAGTCCAAGACACTGCGGATTGCAAAATTAGCCACCCAGCCGTGATCTTCACCGCCAAACTGCCTTGTGCCATAAATGCCTGTCAGACGGAAGCTTGCCGCCTCCAGAGCATAGGTGTCAATATAAACTCTGGTATAAATGTCCAGCGCGGCCTTGGACGCATGGAGCGGCGAGAGCGATCCGCCCAGAGTCGGGTAATTCTCATCGATGCCTTGTGGTTCCCGGAGATATCTGGTTTCCCCTTCCCGAAGTTCGTCGTTAATCATGTTTCCGTAAACATGCACGGTGGCGCAGCTTGCTACAGGAATCTTGAATTTTCGCGCCGCCTCCAGAACGTTAAAGGTTCCCACCACGTTGGTGGTCATGTCCAGCCGCGGATCTTCCCAACTGATGGTCATCGCCGGCTGGGCGGCGGTGTGAATGATATAGTCGCAGCCGTTGCCGTGCTCCAGAAGTTCTTCATAATTCCGAATGTCCGCCTTGACGGGATTGACGCCAAGGCCCTTCAGATAGTTCCAGTTGAAGTCCCTGGCTTCTTCGGTCGCCAGCCCCGTCCTCCTTAGTTCGTGTTTGGTCATGTTGTCGTAAGCAATAACCTTTGCGCCTTTTTTTGCGTAAAATTCGCAAACGTGTGATCCCAAAAAACCACATCCGCCGGTTACCAGAACTTTCATTGATTCATCTCCTTCATTTCTTGATTTCATGTATGCTTTCAGCTCCGCGAAACCCTGCCTGTTCGCACGCCCGCTCGACCAGGCAGACGGCTACTGCGCCAAGCCCGAGAAGCTTGATGACGAGAAACACATTGCCGCTGATCGACATGCCGATCGGCTGCCACCAGATCAGCAGCAGGGCCAGCGCAGCCTGAACCAGAAGAGGATCGCGGCGATCCCAGACTGCCAATACGGCAAGCGGCAAAAAAACTAGGTTATAATCGTTGGACACCGGCGGCACAAAGGTAGCAAGCGCGATGATCCACAACAAATACGGATAAGCCAATGTCTCCCGGCGCGGGCAGATATAAACGTGGTAGCTAACCCATGCCAGAGCGGAGATCAGCAGCGCCGCTGCGATGATTTTCCCCGGCAGGAGACCCAGCCAGCCGAATGTTGACCCGAGCCAGAGACTGGCCAGGCCGGTGGATAAAGGATGTTCCCACGGATGGAGAGCGCCGGAGGAGAGTAGAACCAGATACTCCGACCTCAGAATGTGTTCCGCATTGTTGTCCAGAAATTTCTGCATTTCTCCGGTGAGCAGAAAGTAGACGGCAATGGCCAGGCCCGCGATGCTGAAACTCGCCAGCGCCCGCCACTTCCGCAATCCGATCAGTCCCACGAAGATCAGGCCCGGATAAGCCTTCACCCACGGGTTCAGGCATAAAACCGCGCCGGCGAGGAACTGGGACCACCGGGCCGGGTGATACAAAAGCGGCAGAACTGCCAGAATAAACAATAAGCTCAAAGGATCCGACTGGCCGCGTTCCATGGCGAACAGGACGGGGAAGCTGTAAAGAGTCAGCGCAATGGCGGCCACGGGTGGAATTTCGGCTAGTGCAAGACGCCGCCGCCAGCGGACTGCTGCATAGGCCGCTGCCGCAATGATTCCGGCCATCGTGAAGCACCAGACCATCAGGGCGGCGCGGGGAGACATCAGGTTGACCCACGCGAAGAAGCGCATCGATGACGGAGGATAAGGAAAAAAAACGATTTTATCCGCGTAAGGGTCGCCGCCGTTCCACCAGACGCGCGCGGCATGGTCCACATGATTGATGAAATCGCAACCGATCCCGGCGCCCCAGTTGGAGGGGAACCATAAATGAGAGATTCCCTTCAATTCCAACCGTTGCAGGCCGGCAGCCCACCAGAGGCACCATACAATCAGCAGGATGACGCAGACGGTCCGAAGAGTTTTACCGGGATCCGGATTCAGCAAGCGGGCAAGGCGTGTATGGGGGAGGCGATTCCGGGCCGCATTATCCTCATTTCCCAGTGGTTCCATGTCGCGTCGCTGAGTATCCATGTTTCCCACTTGCCTGAAATTAGCGCGCCAGCGCCTGCGGATCCTAACGCTGAAAGCCTGATGAATGCGGAAGGATCGGGGTGGCCGCGCCGGGGCTTCCCCATTCGCTCCATGGAAGGTTACGGGTTGATTTCCGAAGAATGAATCACTTTCTGTTTTTTCAATTTGTCCAGAAAAGCAAACTTTTCTTTTACTCTTTTTACGGAAATATACACGTCATTCTTAGTCGAGGGGCTTTCCGTATCGAAAGAGCAGTAGCGGACATACCCTACGTTCGACATGATTTTTTTCACTTCAGCGCCGTTTTCTGTTTCGATGATAATCGCTGTGGGACGATAGGTCCGCCCCAGGGATGGAAATGATTTCAAGACATCCCGTTCGCCGTCTTCCACATCGATCAGCAAAAGGTCGAATTCCTCAGGGACATTGGCTTCCTTCAAAAAAGCATCCATGGTAATGCAGTCAATATCGATGGCTTCGCCTTTCTCCTGTATGGGCATCTCATAGTTGATAATATTTTTTCTGGAAAACGGTCCATAATCATGCATGACCGACTTGCCCGTCGCTGTGCCGATAAAATAATTGTGGCACGTGATTTTATTGTCTTTGTGCCGCCGCGAACAGTGCAGGAAATATTTCTTGATCGGTTCGATGTAATGACCCGTCCATCCAATGTCCGCCAAATGGCACGTGAAGCTTGAATCCTCACCGTTAAAAGCGCCGACTTCGACAAACAAACCTTCTGTTTTGTAGCCGAAGATATCTTCGTAAACAATATTGATAGCGGCGGGCACATCAAACTTGCATGGTACCCGGTATTTGGTCATTTCGTCCCAATCCTGTTTTTTCTGAATAACGCCTTTGATGAACTGTCGGATGTTTTGAGGCATGAAAATATTCATCTTATCTTTGAGGGATAAGACTTCTCCTTTCCTGAAAATGTCGTTAATGAGAGGCGAGTATAGGGAAGATGAACTGGTCTGTCAATGAAATATTTGAAAATGAAATATTTGAATATGTCTGGAATATTGAATATTTAAGCCTGAGGGTCCTGCGTAAAACTGCCGGTCGGCACTGGTTCCGGTCACCCGATCTGCTCCTGCCAGTATTGAATCATGGCGCGGAGAGTGTCTTCGAGAGAGTGCTTGGGCGTCCAGCCTACCGCTTTTTTGATCTTTTCATTCGAGCCAATCACAGCCCGATTATCGTCCGGCCGGTACAGACTGACATTGGGGATGGGTTTGACGTCTGTTTCCAGGAGGTCGCTGATTTTGCCGATGATTTCTTTCAGTGCCCATCCGTTGCCGCTGCAGACATTATAGACTTCCCTCTTTTTGCCCGCTGTCAGAAGCAGGTAATAGGCCGACACCACGTCCCGGACGTCGGTGAAGTCCCGGACGATTTCAATATCGCCCGTTGTCAGTTCCCTGCTTTGGCTTCCGCGCTTCTTCAGGAGGACAATCTGCTTGACAAAAGACGGCACGACAAAAACATCCTTCTGGAAGGTCCCGATATGGTTGAAGGATCTCGTCATCACCACATCCAGGCCATAGCCGTGCGCGTAGATTTTCGAGAGCAGCTCCTGGGAAACGCGGGCCACGGCATAAGGGCTGACCGGCTTCAAAGGAAGATCTTCCGTCAACGGCAGATCTTCCGGTTCAACATTCCCGTATTCCTCGGATGAGCCGATGGACAGAATACGGGTGTTAAGGTTTAATTTCCTGACGGCTTCCAGTAAGTTCAGAAAAATATTGGTGTTGTTTTGAAAGCTGATATTCGGCTCTTTCCAACTGAAGGCGACGCTGCTGAAGGAAGCGAGGTGCAAAATATAGTCCGGCTGGAATTCAAAGATAATGTTTTCCACCTTTCCCTTGTCCAGCAGGTCCAGCCTGTCAAACTCCCATTTGACAAGTTGGAAATCCGCCTGCTGGATGTCCGGGTAATGAACATCAATGCCTTTGACCCTGGAGCGTATTCCATGCTCTTCAAGATACTGGATAAAGTGGCGGCTTACAAACCCGGAAAAACCGGTAATGAGAATTTTTTTCATTTTTCCTGCCTTCCTCTAAACAAATTTGATGCGGCGCAAAGCGAAAAAGACCATCCTCAGCAAAAGCCAGCCATGTTTCCAGCGGCTGATATTGGTTGTTCCATAAGTCCGTTCCCGGTAGCGAATGGGTATTTCGACAATCTTTAAGTTCAGCTTGGCGGCGCCGAACAAAAGGTCGAAATCGCCAAAGGGGTCAAAGTCGCCGAAATAAGACCGGTTCGCGGCAATTTTTTCATAATCGTACTTCCAGAGAACTTTCGTGCCGCATAAGGTGTCCTTAATCGGCTGCCCCAGAAGTGCGGAGAAGGCCAGGCTGAAGAACTTGTTCCCCAGGAAATTGATCGTGCGCATGGCTTCCTGCTCCATGGGATACACCAGGCGGACGCCGTTGGCGAATTCCCCCTTGCCGGTGGCGAGGACGTCGTAAAACCGCGGCAGATCCTCCGGCGGAACCGTCATATCCGCATCGTAGATCATCAGAATATCCCCGGAGGCATGCTGAAATCCCAGACGGACCGCATCGCCTTTGCCTTTGCCGGATTGCTGCAGCAGTTTGCAAAGTCGGTGGGGATTCTGGGCCATGGTTTCTTCGATGACTTGATAGGTGTTGTCCTTTGAGCCGCCCTCCACAAAAATCAGTTCCGTTGCGCCGCCCATGTCCGGCACTTCGGCAAAGATTTTCTGGATGTTTCCCTCTTCGTTTCTTGCCGGAATAATGACCGATACTTTGGGCGAAGCGGAAAGAGCTTTTGGGGACGCGCAGGTTTTGGCCACAATGACGTGCGTCAGGTCAAGACAGCGAAAAGGCCAGATCCTGGCGACAAAGCGGTTGAGCAAAGAATCGACCACCGGCAAACGAAGCGGCCAGATAATTTCTTCCCAATGCCTGACGATCTCGCAGTCGGCCAGCGAAAGCAGACCGGCGATATCTTCAACCGTCAGCCAGTTTTGAAACAGAGAGGGCGCAGCCAAACCCAGTTTGCGGACAGCCGCCAGAGGCAATTCCCAGAGGCGGCTGTAGGATGTAATGACAATGCGGCATTGCGGATTGATGCAGGCGGCGATATTCTGCAAAACCGCCTGAACATCCCATAAATCATTGACCAGATCGGAAAGGATGACAAAATCAAAGTTGGAGCCGAATTGAAATTTATGCGCGTCCGCTTCAATGAAATGAAGGTCCGGATGGCGGCTGACGGCGCGGGCAATCATTTCCGGTGAAAAATCGACTCCGACGCCGCAGGACGGTTTGACGGCGGCCAGCAAGTCCCCATAGCCGCAGCCGATTTCGATGACCCGCTGTCCGGGCGGAATGATAAACTGCAGGATGCGCTCCAGTTGTTTGTGATAATAGCCGCTGAACCGTTTCAGTTTCTCCGGGCTTTGTGCCGTCCGGTTCCAATGGTCCATCCGTATTTTTTGATATTTTTTAAACATGGGCAGATCTTCCGTGTGGTGATCGTTATCCATGGCGACGTGCTTTCTTAATCATTTTTTTGATGGGATTGTTTTTCAATTCGTAAAATATCGGAGCCGTGCGTAGGGGTCAAAAGGATGCTCCGGAAGTTTAACTCTCTATTCTGAAAACGGAAATGATCTTTGCCGCCCCGATGCTGATGGAGAAAAACTCGTTTGGATAGGGATAGGTCTGCCTGCCCCAGCGGTAGTTGGTCCGCAGATACTCCGAGTCGTCCCGCTCCCAGACCTGCCGGTAAACCGTGATGAGATACTTTGCCTCTCCGGGGGTCCATACCTGGCATATTCGTTTTCTTTCGGCGGCGGGCAAAAGTTTGATATTGTTAATCATCGGGCCGAACAGCATGGCGTCAAAAATTCTGATGCTTTCATCTTTGTCATTTGCCAGGATGTATTCCAGCGCCTTTCGATAAGACAAGCCCCAGTAATCCAAATCAAAATTACCTTTGGCTTTTTCCATGTTTTTTCCAAGCAGCCGGTTGAAATAAACATTTTGATGGGGATGGGATTGAATCATGAAAATGCCCGTGGATAAAAAACTGAACAGAATCAGGGAAGCGAGCGCTGCCCGGCCCGCGAAGCGGATCCCGCCGCGAGCCTGTTTGACAAGGAATGCCCGGCAGGCTTCAATGCCGGTCAGGGCGACAAGCACAAAGGCGGGATAAATAAAGAACATATGCCGCCAGGAATCATAAAGGGTTGCATTGGCGGCAATTACCAGGAGTGCAGGAAATAAAAATGCCAGGCAGAACAGGAGTTCATTTCTTGCTCCGGCGGATGACCGGGAGGATGGATCCGTTAAATGTTTCCATGTGGCAAGGCTCCCGCCGGCAAAAAAGAAATGGTACAGGACGGGGGTCGAAATAACGATCCAGACGGGAAGATAATGCCAGGGGAGCTGCGTGGCTTTGATATACTCTCCAAAATAGAGAATCATGCCTCCAAACTGTATGCGGGGCGTCTCTTGAATGATTTCGATGATGCCCATCACCGGGTTGCGCCATAAGTACGGCCAGAATAAGATGATAAAGAATCCCGTCAGCAGGGTGTAGGCAGCGGCATTTCGTACCTGTCGGATCAACTGTACTTTGTCATGCCTGGTTTTTACCATATCCCACAGCAAAAAAATGCAGGACAGAAAGGGCATCACGACGCCGATCAGACGAATATCAATCAGGATGGCGCAGGTAAACGCATGGCAGACGGCCATGGTCAAAGATTTTTCCCGGAGGTAGCGGACCAGCGTGTACAGGCTGATGATATAAAAAGACAGCAGAGCCATATCGACGGAATTATAAAATGAATTTGCAAATATTCGCGGATGCAGGACAAGCATCAGGCAGCCCAGCAGGGACCACATCCGGTTCTTGAAATGCAATTGGCACAACAGATAGAAAAAGATGACACTGATGAAAAAGAGCAGCCAAGTTCCGTAGTGTCTCAATAGGATGACTGCCCGGGAATCTGTGAGATGAAGCAGGTCGGCCAGGAAAGCAAAAGACATCTCCACGGCCGGTCCGTGGATGATATCATGGGTAATTTCCTTTTCCAGGGGGACAAGCGGCCCGCCATGGGCGATGACATGGACGGTGTACTGATACCATCTGACGCCGAAATTGTGGCTGTTGAATTCGTCGAGATGAGCCCCGTAGTCTTTCGCAATAGTCAGTCCCAGGATCAGAAAGATTCCAAAGAACAGCCAAACAGCGATTTTATCCTTGCTGATGGATGACTTCATTCGGAGTTCTCAAGGTTCCTTTTCAATGAATCAGCAGCCGACCAGATACCTGGAATACGGTCCGCAGATTTTTTGCGCGATGCGTATGATCAGAATGCTCCCGGCCAGGCCGCCGCACCAGGACACAAGCGCGGGCATAAAATAATAGTCAACGGACCATGCGGGATAGAAAGACTGATAGGCCCGCACGAGGGGAAGATGGAGCAGGTAAATTCCATAAGAACAATTGCTGATAAACACGACGACACCCGGAAGCCTTGTTGCCTGCATCCCCGCGGTGACCAGGACCGCAATCCATGTGTAGATGAACACCTGGGTTAGGATCGGGAATGAATCAAAATTGCCGTTCATTCTCGTGTAAACAAGCACGGCGGCAGTCAGCAGCAGACCGCCGCCGATCAGGCGCGTTGGATATTGCCTCAAAAAAGATCCGACAGGCTTATAATAAAGCGAGAAAACCCAGCCCGACAGGAAACCGAACAAGTGGAAACAAGGATGGCGAAATATCAGAAACATCGACGACATGGCAAAGCCAATCCGTCCCTTCACAAAGGCAATGAGCAGTAAAGCGGAAAGCCCCCAGAGTGCCAGGACCCATTTGTCGGGCAAATTCCTCAAGACAAGGGCGCCGGCGAACAGGTACAGCAAAACGAAGATATAGTAGTAAATGCCCAGCGTATCGCAGAAAATGAGGTTGTGGATCAAGAGCCAGGCATGAAGATTCTCCAGCCGGACGGTTAACCCGGGCACGTTCAGGAATTGAAGGCAAAGGGAACAGAACAGGTAGGGCGGCAGCAACCTGAGGAGATTCTTTTTGACGATGGCGGCCGTCGCATCTTTTTTCTTGTCAAAAAGAAATCCCGCGGCAAAAAAGAGGCCCGGAACGGCAAATCTTGTGAAATCCGCAAAAAAGATTCCCAGGGGATTTTTCGGCGTGAAAGATGTGGATATCGAATGGATATAAACGACTGCTAAAATGCCTGTGCATTTTAGCACATCAATTTCAGGGAATCTTTGTTTTTCCAATCCATCCCTTTCCTGAATGTATTTTCCGGCAGCAGGCAAATGAATCTATCAGCTTTTTCTGGCAATGATGAGTTGCGCTTTTGGCAGGTACCGGTCGAAAGATTCAATGAGCTTTTCAGAACCGTCCAGCTCGGCCAGGCCGCCCCAGGCATTGGACCAGTTCTGCAAAACCGGATGATGGGGAGGCTTGATAATTTCATCCAGAACGGCGCCGGTCAGCGGTCTTTTTTCATGCTGCGCGACGATCCAAAACAAGGATGTGAAAACCGTCCAATAGAAGCCCCAGGAGTCGTATTTTTCCACTTTCAACCCCGCATCTTCTACCAGACGGATAAAGCTTTCTTTATCAAAGATCTGGATATGGTTTGGTTCCGAAAAATAGAGGGGCGCTGCGAAAGGTTTTTGCAGCATTTCCGAGCGTGCATCAGGCACGCTGATGAGATATTGAGCTCCGGGCTTGCCAACCCGGACCAGTTCCGCCAGAATTTTGGACGGGTTTGTCGTATGTTCCAGCATTTCCATCGACAGGATTTTTGTTGCGTACTGGTCAGGCAGGGGAAGAGGCAGCGTGTCGCTGACAAAGCCTTCGATTTTTCTTGCTCTCGTTTGCTGGGCCCTCTCCATCAGCGCTGCGATTTTTTGCTCATTCACATCCGAAAATACGACGTGCGCCCCCTGGCGCCCGCAAAAAAGCGTTGCCTCCCCGTCGCCGCACCCGACATCCAGGAAAATGTCCTGTGCCGCGACTTTGAATCCGCTGAACAGCTCTCCCGTCTCTGTTTTGTACCATCCGCGCCGCCATGCGTCTTTCAGGCCGGCGTGGCGGATTTCCACATCCCGTGTCGGAGAGGAGGGCGCAGAAGCAGCTGCTTCCCGAACAGGTGGTCTTTTTATGAAAACGGAAAAAAGCCGCTTCAGTCGGCCCAGCATGGGAGCACCACCGCGATTGTGTCAGGATGAAGAACTGTCCGGGGGAAAGGCATGGGGGGATCTGTCCTTATCGTTTGGGTTGATGGTTCGATTCAACAACGTGCCGGGCGATTCTTTCCAGAAATTGTCTGGCGGATTCTTCCCAGTTCAGCCATGACCATTCCGCCAGCTTTCTTGCCGCCGGGAATGCGCCCTCTTTCTCAAGTTCCAGAACCAGTTTGGCCAGTGTTTCGGGGCGATCCGGATCAAAATAGGCGACAAAATCGCCTCCGACCTCGCGAAAAACGGGAATGTCGCTGGCCATGACCGGCAGTCCGCGCTGCATTGCTTCCACCAGGGGCAACCCGAATCCCTCGACATAAGAAGGGTAAACCAGGCTGCGCGAATTGCGGTAGCAGTACTCCAGCTCCGCATCATTGAGGTCGTTAAACATAAACAGACGTTTGTTGTACGCGAAATGATTTTTGACACGGTCAACGAGCTCCTCGCATCTCCATCCGACTTTCCCCGCAATGCACAAAGCAACGGGCGATTTCTTCTGCCAGAGCAGCTCAAAGGCATCGAGCAGAAAACCGTAGTTCTTTCTCGGTTCTATGGTTCCGACCATCAGATAGACGGCATGTCGCCTTTCTGTCGAAAATGCATCCTGTAAAGCCTGCCGGATGTCTGAACTGTTTTTTACCAAATCAAGTTCAGTTCCCAGATGAAAATAATCAAACCACTGGGAGCCGGCTTTGCTTCCTTTGACGGTTTGCTGGACATATGTCTGCATCTGGTCCCGAATCGTTTGTGATATGGCCATAAATCCATCTGCCGTTTGGGACACCCATTTTATCCAGTGTTGAAAAATCGGAACCAGGCCGCGATGGCAGAAGCGGGGGTGGGTAAGCGGAATTAAATCATAGATCACGGAAACGATGACGACGCCTTTCGCTTTTAACTGATCGACCAGCCCGAAAAAGTCCGAGTGCCAGGAAGAATCCAGTAAAATGAGCACATCCCCGTGCTTTGCCTCTAATTCGATGATCCGCTCACCGATTTCTCTTTTCTGGCAAATACGCGAAAGGATTGAAATTGGAATGTAGAACAAAGCCAAGCCGGCCAGTTTCATGGCTGCGAGCAGTCCGGTTTCCATCATTTGTGATGCACGAAATAGCCTGTATGCGGAAATGCGATCAAAAAGCAGCCAGTAACGCACCCGGAGTTGAACCAGTTTTGCGTATAGCAGATTAACCCTGAACATATCGACACTTCCGGGTTCCAAACGCTTCACCCGATATATCTTGCCGTCCCTCAGGATGACCGGGATGACTTCGCCATATTCCTGACGGCCGGAAAGATTTGCAATAATATTCCGGACAACCCGTTGAATCCCCGAATTGTAGTTGGGGTGTTCGTAAACAAAAGTGCATTCAATCAGAAACTTCATGGAGGTCCGTCCTGTTGTCGCGGAGAGGAAGTTGATCCGGGAGAGATCTGCTGAATGGTTAACGCGGCATCCAGGGAAGCGGAGCCGACAAAGTCCGGTTTTTTCGTGTTGTAAACGGAGAATACCAGTCCGCTGTCGCGCCATTCATAATTTTCAGACAGGTGCGACTCCTGCCTGGAGACGCCCGTGGATACGGTATAGTTGCCCTTGCCTAAATTCATGGCAAACTGGAAATGGCCGATGACCAGATCGCCGACTGATAAATGCTCAATGGTCCTGCCCAGCCGAAAGCTGTTAATACCGTAAACGCTTTGCCCGAATCGATCCTTGATTAAAAAACCAATCACCATTTCCGGCACGGCTTTGTTTACTTGCGCCTTGACTTCCAGCGTCACGGGTGCGCCGGTTTCAACTGCCTCCACCGGCTTGTTTTCCCGGTTGAGAAGATTGATTTCAATGACGGAAACGTCGCCGCGTCCCGATGTGGTCTGCACCTTTCCATAGGCCTGCCGCTCCTGCCGGATGAGTTTTACGTCCCGCTCGGCAAGCAGCGCATGATAGAAATCCATGGCCTCGTCCGGAGCGCCTTCCTTGACGATTTTGCCTTCGTGCAGGACGATGACGCGGTCGCAAATCGATTGAATGGCGCCGCGATCATGGGAAACCAGCAGCAGGGTTGTGCCCTCTTCCCGGAAGGTGCGGATTCTCCGGAAGCTTTTGTGCTGGAAGTGGGAGTCGCCAACGGAGAGGGCTTCGTCAACAATCAGGATATCCGGACGTTTGGCTGTGGCGACAGCGAAAGCCAGGCGCATTTGCATGCCGCTGGAATAGGTTCGCACCGGCTGATCGATGTAGTCTCCAATTTCCGCAAAGTCTTCGATTCCCGGCAGAAGATCCTGTATCTCATCGACCAGAAAACCGAACAGTTGTCCGGCCATCACGACATTCTGGCGTCCGGTAAATTCAGCATGAAAACCCATCCCCAGCTCCAGAAGCGCCGCCACGCGCCCCTGCATTTCCATGCTTCCCGTTGTCTGCCGGGTGGTGCCGGCGATGATCTTCAGCAGGGTCGATTTTCCCGCTCCGTTCATGCCGACAATGCCCACAGCCTGCCCTTCGCTCACCTGGAAGTCAATGTCCCGCAAGGCCCAGTAAAGGTGATGGCGCGACCGGGAGCGAGGCAGGCACCACTCCGCCAGGCGCGACCAGTGGCTGGGATATTGTTTATAAGCCTTGCCCAGATTGTTCAGACGCAAAACAGTCATCAGAGTTCATCCACCATTTCGCCGGATCGCTGTTGATAAAGTTGGAACGCGACAAGGCACGCCAGAGCGGCCAGAATGGCCGTCGGCGCCAGGGAAAGCCAGTCCGGCCATTTTCCATAAACCAGGATGGATTGATAGGCCAATACGACAGGGACCATCGGATTCAGTTTGATCAGAGACTGGATGGACTGCGGCAAAATGGCAATGGGATAGATGATGGGCGTAAACCAGAACCAGAATTGCAGGATAATGCCGACGGATTGCCCCACGTCCCGGAAAAAAACATTCAGAATTCCCATAATAATTCCCAGACCCATCGCGAAAATCACCTGGATGGCCAGCACGACGGGCAGGCCGAGGATGACCCAGCCGGGGAATTTACCCAGAATGACCAGAAAGCAGAGAAACAGACCAAAGCTGATGGCGAAGCTGACTGCGGCATTTCCCACGACGATAATCGGCAGGCATATTCTCGGGAAATTCAACTTCTTGATCATGTTGGCATTTTCAATAAACACCGTCTGGCTGCGATTGATAATTTCGGCAAAAAATCCCCAGGTCAGCACCCCCGAGCACAGGTAGATGCTGTAGGCCATTGTGTCATTCATGCCGGGGAGGCGCGCCTTCATGAGCTGAGAAAAAATAACTGTATAGATCAGGATGGTGGCCAGCGGATTCAGGACTGCCCACAGACTGCCGAGGATGGATTTGCGGTAGCGCGTTTGAAAATCCCGCTGCAGACTACCCCGGATGAATCCGCGATAAGACCAGATGGCTTGAAGCCTTTGCATGACGGAATGATCGGCGGTTATCATACGTGAGAACCCACGGCAGGATAAAAGCGAAGCCTCAGGAAGCGCTGCACGGGAACCTCAAAATAACGGTAACTGGCAAAAGAAACCACCATCAGGACGGAGAAAAACAAGGCCATGAACCAAGGGGAGTAAAACAGCTGCGGTGTCATCGCCAGTTTCGTTGCTGCCGTGGCCGCGGTCAGTTGCAGAGGAAAGTGCAGCAGGTACAAAGAATAGGAAATATCACCAATAAAAGACAATCTTTTCCCCAGTTCTCCTCTTTTTGTTTCAAGTAATGCCAGTGACATAATCGTCATGGGAAATAGAAAAAAAACAGGCCAGACATCACCACTTTTCTGAAAAATCCGGGGAAGTTCGCCAAGAGCCAAACCATGATGAGGATGAGCAGCGCCGATGGTCAGAAGCCAGGCCATGGAAGCCGTAAAAGGCAACCAAATCGAAACTTTCCAGACATCACCCGCTTTGACAATCTGCTCATAAGCGATAAAAACCAATCCGCCGAGAAAGAAACACTCCAGGCCGAGTCCGATGGCAAAGTTAAATCGGCGGACAATAAGCCCGGCAATAACGGCAAATATTAATGCCGGGGTGTTGTGATAAAATATCCTGCAGAATACGAAAAATATCAGATACATAAGGGCCTGAATAGAAACCAGCCAGACTGGCGCATTAAATGAAAATCCTTTTTCGAGCCCCCATCGGGATGCCAGAAATACGTTAAGGAAAAAATGGTATAGGTCGTTGAATTCAAAAACAAAATACGTGCTTGTTGTGTTGAAGTAAATGAGCTGGCCAGCCGCAACAAAAACAAGGGTCGCAAAATGAAGCGGGTAAAGCCTTGACAGTCTTAAAACGGAGAAGGATCCCAGTGTAATTGCTTTCTCATGAATTTGCTTCGAATATAACCAGAAGAATATGAATCCGGACAGGCATAAAAATAATGAAACGGCCAGATAACCATATTGATAAAAAATATAAAACACTCCAAACAGGGGTTGCTGATCGATGGATAACGTCACTCCCTGCTTGTTGAAAGGACTGAAAAAATGCTGCCAGTGCCATAAAACGATACCGAGTGCCGCCAATCCCCGAAGTACGTCAAGCGAATAAAAGCGCCTGGGAAATGTATGGTGCGTCATGTAAGAGCCAAATCTACGATTGCGGGGTTATATTTTTTATGGCGTCTTCAAATTCACTCCAGGTCAAAAAACCTCTTTTTTCATAATAAAGAGGACCGGCATGCGGACGAACATAAGTTTTCAGCAGCTGAATGGGTTGAAGATATTGATGGCCATCTGTCAGGTAATGCCATGCAAAGAATGGAAACAAGCCTATCCAGGTCTTTCTTTGGGATTTGTAGAAAGTACAGTAACAGAGGTATTTTAATCTTTTCCCGGCCGGGATTTTTTTTGAAAAAACCTGGCCGTTTTCCCCCAGCGGGCTTAGAACCCTGAAGAAGGGATGTTTTACATTCGCGCCGTGATAAAGTGAATATTGCCAGCGTTGCGCCGGTATCTTCTTTTTTTCGATTAATGTTGACGCGATGACATACAGGGCATCGTGGTCAGGATGTCCGCCTTCCCATGCCGGACAGTAGATCGATGCTATGGGGTGGTTACCCAGTATATCGGCGACAGCCGATATTGCGGCGGATATTGAAAAACACAGCCGGGTGTCTTGTATCCCCATGGCGCTTCCCAGAAAGTGAATATTTTCGTCTTCCACCCCCAGTTTCATCAAGACATCGCGTGATTCCCGGTTGCGGACCTCCGGAGCCGCGCCGCCATAGCTTCCATCGGTCAGATAAAGACACAGGACACAATGTCGCTGCTGAACGGATTTTTCTATTTCATGATAAATGCCGCATTCATCGTCCTGATGGGCGAACAGAAATAAAGCGACAGGCCGCCCGGGGTTTGTGTTAATAGGCATCAAAATCCAAAAAAGAAAAACACACGGCGCCCTTATCAAGTTTCATGTTTTCCTGATTCAGGGAGCGAAATACGAAGTTTAGCGGTGAGGGTTTGAGGCGGCCCGGAATGGGAAAATATTTTTTAAAGTGAACGGGCTCGCCGGGAACTAACCCGATAAATAATCTGATCGGAGATAATCGCATTGGATTCCCTTTGCTGATGAATGACGGTAAGACGTCAGGATGAAGTTCTGTGTAAACGGGAATCAATTGGTTGACTGATTTTGCATAAAGTCTGCAGAGACGGCTGCTTTTTTCCCAGAAGACCGGATTGTTGGGATTTGAGCAGCGCCAGTTTAACGAGTCTTGCGTCCATTCACGCTTGAATTGAGTAACATCGGGACTTGTCTGAATATTCAAAATTCCGAAACCGATTTTTGCATCAAGAGGCTGCACCAGTTGAAACTTGAGTTTCCGAACGACGCCAGGGGTGCTGTTTGCGTTGGCCACACAGTAGGCACAGGCGAAACCCTTTTCCGCCCCTGATTGAAGAGCCATTTCACCCAGTTTCGCATAGAGTCCCTTGCCTTGATAGGCCGGATGAGTTGCCACATTAACCCCCAATAATCCTTTAACTTTTTTCCCATATAATTGGATCGTGGAGGGGATGAACGCGTGGTGCGCTACAATCTGTTCACCGTCAAAGGCATCATATCCAACAACTTCCCCGTCGGGATTGCCCCTGTAAAGCCAGCTTAAATATTTGCTGTTACATATATTTGCTCCTGGAAAGCATTGCTGCATCAGCGTGGCATACATTCCAAGTTTCTGATCGTCTGTTGTTGCTGCACGAAATTCCACGATTTTATCCCCGCACTGCGGATCATGCTAATAAGATGAAGTTATCCAGATCCCGAGACAGATTAATGCAACTCCAGCAAAGTTCTGCCAGTGTATGGCTTCTCCCAGAAACAGACGCGAAAAAACAGGGACAAACATGAACGTTAGTCCCAGGAACGGATATGCAACTCTCAACGGCGTGAGCTTTAGAACGATCAGCCATAAAACCGTTGAAAATGCGTAAATAAATAGAGCAATTATGAGCTTAATATTTAAAAGACTTTTCAGGAAGCCGCCGAGGGAAAGCTGCATTTCATTTGCTGCGAGTTTAAAGAGAATTTGGCCGGCAGCCATGGCAATTACGGTTATAAATATTAGTAGTAATTGGTAGATTTGCAT
>CAYOPU010000031.1:0-16699 GCA_964405915.1 uncultured Smithella sp.
TGTTCATCGTCGATTACATCCGGAATTGCTCCATTGTCGCCTATCTGGGTGAAGAGGGGTACGGCCGGATCATCGGCATCGGCGGATATTTTCTGGAAGGAAGCGGCGCCGGCGAGGTGGCCTACTCCGTGGCCAAGGACTGGCAGGGGAAGGGGATCGCCGTGAGGCTTCAGCAAAAAGTGGTTGACGCCGCGCTGGCCAACGGCCTCACGGGGCTGGATGCTCTTGTGCTCAAGGAGAATTTTTCCATGCTGGCCCTGTTTAAAAAACTGCCCTATCAGATCCGCACTTCGTATGAGGATGGTATCTTAACCCTGAAATGCCGGTTTGATGAACCGTCGTGACCTGCAAGGTTATGACGACATTGTAATGACGAAACAGTCTGCCAAACCTTATCGTCCCGCAGGCTTTCTATTGATCATCGATTTCACCGATATCGGCACTGATAAACGTATCGACAAGATCAGCCTTCGGCGGCAGATGCGGTTCAATGTCTTTGCCGTAGGGTGTCAGCGAAAATTGAAAATAGTAATGGTAATCATTGAGAAAATGCAGCCGATCCAGCATGGGCGCCGGGTATTTTGTCCAGAACACGATACAGTCCACATCCGCAGGGGCAAGCGCAACCCTCCGGACCTGCCCGGCATTCATCGGATTGCGCACCAGAACATAACCCTCACGAATCCGGTTCATTAACCAGTCACTGTAAAAAGCGGGAATATCCGAACGCCTGCTGCAACTAATGATCATCTTATTTTTCCCAAATCAGCATGGCGTGTCGGTCCATAAAGGCTGTCACAAATACCAGACCGGCGGACGATCATTCGAATAATTTTTTCAATTCCTGCCGCCGCTTTGGGTTAACCGGCCCGTGGCTGGTCACGGCTTCAATCAGAACCAACCAGTTTTTCTTCACGTGATGCACAACAACATCGGGCATCTTGCCGTGTTCTTTTATCCTAACACCAAGAGAAGCCAGCTTCTCAGCATCGTAATAAGCGCATTCCGAGTGTATATCTCCGACATAGATCAGGTGGCCACCGGGCGTGAATAGTGAGCATAAATCTTTGATGATTTTCTTTATTAGAATATTCTGCCGATCCGACGATAGCTTGATTATCTGGCCTTCCGCCAGTTGGATGGGCAATCTCTGCATCTTCCTTTCCATAATTTCACCCATAGGAAGCATTTAGCTCGTTGCTACATTCGAATACGATCAAAGGTATTTAACGATATAAACGGCATAGCAAATTCTTTAAACAGATTGGACTATTTCATCCAGATCAGAAAGACCTTTCCCTATAAGTTTTCAGATCTTCATCTGTCATCTCTTCGGAATCAACAAGGTGGTAATGCTTTTCTGATGACACGGCTATTCCATTTTCGTTCTCTTCAAAGGCAAATAATGCAATACACTTGTCTTTAATGAATTGTGCGGCAATCGGGCGACATATTAGTGATGCGAATTTTCTGTTACACAAAGCAAAATCCTGTTCTATCTGAACTATACCAAGCTGATCATTTCCACCCTTAGCTTGCACCGGAAAAACGTATTGTGCGCCTCGCTGATCCACGCCAACGTAAATTTCATCAGTCTCTATCTGTCCCATTTCTGGAACTGTGGTCCTCAGATGATTCTGTAGGGAGTAGCAAGTGACGCCGGTAAATATATCGATAAGCCGATTATATCTAATGATTGCAAGTAAGGCTTGTTCATCGTTCAAGGCGTATCTCAAAATAATTCCTGGAGTCGCATCCGGAATTTTTGTTTCGGCAAGCAATTCATTTGGTAGAATTCGAGGCATTGATGATAATGAAAATTTATATTTGGCTTTTCCAATAGGCCTAATTACCCACTCTAATCCTTCCGGCGCACATTTTTTTATCGATTCGGGTAAACATGCACGATAACGGAAACTGTATAATACATCGCCAAGATTTTTAGGAAGTGAGATGCCCAGTTTTTCAGCAGTTTGAACAAGATCATTTCTTTCGAACAGAACGTCTTTGTCATTATTCTTATACTTATGGGCAAAGATACTTTCTATAATGCGCGTATAACGATTTTTGGGCTTTATCATCGTCCCCCCCTTGAGCGTGTTTATCCGGGCCATCTCAGCACAACGACTTCCTCACGCAACTGTTTTCTCGTAGCGGTTGCCAATCTTGTTCTAAATAAATCCAAACTTACGACTTCATAACCTAAAGATTTGGCAATATCCGCAAGCAGTTCGCCTGTTTTAATTAATATCTGCAAATAGGATGCTTGATCTCCAACAACATATCCCAGATAAGCACCAGGCTTCAAAAAAGTCCGTAATTCGGCCAAGTGCCTTGCCATTCCGCCAAAGTAAAGCTTTGTTACTTTCCCATATAACTTTTCAAAACCGGATGTCTTGCCCAATGATATTCTTTTGGTCTCGATCTCGTCCGCTATTCTTTGAATCTCTGCATGTTGCGCTACCCATATATCATCATCATCGCCTTTATAAACATTCCTTGTATTGGAACGCAGTAAAGTTCTTTTCAAAGACTGGAGTTCTTTTTTATTATTAATAAATCCAAGAATGACAGACTCCAATCTGGTTGTACGTGTATAATCCTTTTCATTGGGATAAGGCGGCGATGTAAAAACGGCGTCAATGCTGTTAGGTTCCAATAAACTGCTTACTTGTCTTGAATCAGCTTTATGCACGATAGCATGCGTGTCGTTCCGATCAGTCAGGTAAATATCTCGCGCCATCATATTTACTTCTGACAACCAGCTTTCAACAACAGGAGCATCACTTCTTTTATCACGACGCACTCCGACTTCCGGGCCAAAACGCAAATTGCTTATATTGAAAACAAGTGCTTTGGCCAGTGCGAGCAATTGATAATTGTAAAAAGGCGATTCTCTCTCATTGTTAATTTGTTCTAAAAGAATCAATGTTTTATGTAGGGGAAGCGGACTGATAGAATCCTTTAGAAGTAAATCCTCTGGCTCTGAAGGCAATTTGCGTAAATTTCCAAGGTCGCTATGACGGATTGTTTTCTCTGCACGTTTGGCAATATAAGCAGCATGTTCAACAACTGCATTCGGGTCAATACTCCAATCACATTTTACACAACTTGCAAAATGAGCCATCGGGTTTGGTTCAATGCCGATGGAATTGATTCTCTGTATTTTAGATTCGACGATTGTAGTGCCGGTTCCACAAAACGGATCTAAAATCGTTTGATCTTTTTTTAAACGAAATTTATTAATGTAATCATCTACCAAATGAGGAGGAAAAGATAAAACAAACCGATACCAATCATGGAACATCCTATCGTCTTTATCAAGTTTGTTCGCGAGACCATTTGACCTCTGAACCTTAATATGCTCCAAGGGGTCAAATAATTCCGATTGAACATTTATGTTCATGAATCACCTTTTCAAATGAGTTCCATCGCGCACAAACTATTTTGCTAATACCTTTTCCAACTCCGGAAACACTTTCCCCAGATTTTCCGGCTGTGTTCCGCCGGCCTGGGCCATGTCGGGGCGGCCTCCGCCTTTTCCGCCGACGATCGGGGCCAGTTCCTTGATGATGTTGCCGGCATGGAATTTCGAAGCGAGGTCTTTGGTGACCATGCAAAGCAGCAATGCTTTATCATCGGCCTTGCTCCCCAGAAGGATCACGCCGGATGCCAGTTTGTCGCGCAGCTTGTCGCCGAAGTCGCGCAGCGTTTTGGCGTCGGATATAGCCACTTCCGCGGCCAGCACTTTCACGCCGGCGATTTCCTTTGCCTGACTCATCAGGTCGCCGGAAGCATTGGCGGCAAGCTTTCCTTTAAGAGCTTCGATTTCTCTTTCCAGATCCCGGACGCTTTTTAGCAATTTTTCGGTCCGGTCATAAACTTCCAATACACCGGCCTTGAACAAACCCGCCGTGCGTTTTAATTCCGCTTCAACGCCCTGCATGTGTGTGAGGGCTTCCCTGCCGGTGACGGCTTCGATTCTGCGCACACCTGCGGCAATGGCTGATTCATGAACCACTTTGAGCAAACCGATGTCGCCGGTGCGCGCAACATGGGTGCCGCCGCAAAGCTCCATGCTCATCTGCCCCATTTTGACGATGCGGACCGTCGCGCCGTATTTTTCATCAAACACCGCTGTCGCGCCTGTTTTCAGCGCGTCTTCCAGCGCACAGACTTCCGTCTGCACGTCCAAATTGCGACGAATGATTTCGTTGGCAATATCTTCCACTCGCTGCATTTCCTCATCGCTGATTTTGGAGAAGTGGGTGAAATCAAAACGCAGACGTTCTGCATTAACGAGTGACCCGGATTGTTTGATGTGATCCCCCAGCACCGCTTTGAGCGCGGCCTGCAAAATATGTGTGCCGGAATGATTGGCGGCAATGGCTTTTCGTCGATCCTGATCGATGACCAGCCTTGCTGTTTTGCCGATTTTTATTTCGCCTGCCCGGACAACACCTTTATGAACAAAGAATTTGTCGATGGGTTTCTTGGTGTCCAAAACGGTAAAGTTGAAATTCTGCCCTTCCAAATATCCCGTGTCACCTGCCTGTCCGCCGGATTCTCCGTAAAAAGGCGTTGTGTCCAAAACGATTTCCGCACGCTGGCCTTCAATGGCTTTGTCCACCGGTTTTCCGTCCACAAAAATGGCCGTTACGCGAGCGGCATCCTTGCTGGATTCTTCATAGCCGCAAAACTCGGTAATGATTCCGGAGCTTGATGATTTGAGATAACATTCGGCCACAGCTTCTTCGCCGCTGCCTTTCCAGGCGCCTCGCGCGCGTTCGCGCTGCTGCTCCATCTCGGCTTCAAAACCGTCGGTGTCGAGTGTTATATTGTCTTTTTTAATAATGTCCGCCGTTAAATCGACAGGGAAGCCAAACGTATCGTAGAGTTTAAAGATTAATGCGCCGGGTAAAATGGATTTGCCCGCATTTTTCAGTGCTGCCGTTTCTTCCTGCAAAATGCGCAGCCCCGCGTCGAGCGTTTCCATGAAACGCTGCTCTTCATTGAGGATGACTTTGGTAATGAAAGAGGCTTTCTCTACCAGATCGGGGTAGATGCCCTTCATCATATCGATAACAACCTGAGCGCTTTCGTTCAAAAACGGTTTGTTGATACCCAGCATTTTCCCATGACGCGCGGCGCGGCGCAGGATTCTTCTCAGTACATAACCGCGTCCATCGTTTGCAGGCATAATCCCGTCGCCGATTAAGAAGGTTACCGCCCGGCTGTGATCGGCAATGACCCGGATTGAAATATCATTGTCAGCGTTTTTGCCATAGGTCTTGCCGGATATTTTTTCTACAAAACGGATGATCGGCGCAAACAAGTCCGTATCGTAATTGCTTGTGACGCCCTGAATAACGGCGGTGAGGCGTTCCAGGCCCATGCCCGTATCAATGCTGGGCTTGGCCAGCGGCGTGAGCTTGCCGGTTTCATCGCGGTCGAATTGTGTGAAAACATTATTCCAGATTTCCAGGTGGCGGTCGCAATCGCAATAAACATCGCATTCGGGACGTCCGCAGCCTGTGCCTTCGCCCTGATCATAAAGAATTTCGGAGCAGGGGCCGCAAGGGCCTGTTTCGCCCATCATCCAGAAATTGCTTTTTTCTCCCATGCGCACGATGCGGTCTTTGGGCACCTTCATTTTTTCGTGCCAGATCCGGAAAGCCTCGTCGTCATTTTCAAAAATGGTGACCCAGAGCTTTTCTTTGGGCAGTTTGACGACGTCAATCAGGTATTCCCATGCCCAGGAAATGGCTTCTTCCTTGAAATAATCGCCGAAGGAAAAATTGCCCAGCATCTCAAAAAAGGTGTGGTGGCGCGCAGTCACGCCGACGTTTTCCAGGTCGTTGTGCTTGCCCCCGGCGCGCGCGCATTTCTGGCACGAAACGGCCCGCGTGTAGCCGCGGTTTTCCAATCCCAGAAACGCGTTTTTGAACTGCACCATCCCCGCGTTGGTGAAAAGCAGCGTGGGATCATCTTTGGGAATCAGCGATGAACTCGTAACCCGGGTATGCCCCTTGCTTTCAAAAAATTTTATAAAACTTTCCCGTATCGCGTCACCCGTCTTCACCATCTGTTTCTTCCTCCGCTCGCTTTCCCAGTTTATTTAAAATCAGGCCCGGTGGAAAACCGCGTCCCATCAGGCTTTGAAATATTCTCTGCTTTTCTTTAATGTCCAAAGCAGCCGTTTTCCTTCTGGCCGCTTTCTTTTTAATCAAAATCGCAATGGCGTCTTCTTCCGCCAGTTCGTACCTGGCATGCGCGATGGCGTCGTCAATCAACAGGGCCGCGATACCTTTTTCCTTCAAGCTGGCGACAATTTTCCGATTACCCCATAGTTTATTGACGGCCAGATTGCGCGCCCATTGAATGGCAAAAGAAGCGTCATTGAGATACTTCAAATCGTGAAGTTTTTCCAGCGCTTCTTTAACGACAACTGCGGGAAAACCTTTTTCCCGCAGCTTTTTTTCCAGCTCATGCTCCGAATGCGGCCTAAGAGATAAAAGCCGGTATGCTTTCTGTTTGGCTGCCGCCAGATCCAGGACTTTCACGCTATTCTTCCTGATCTTTCACGACGATGCCCAGCTTGTTGCGGACATCGCTTTCTATTTGCGCCATGACATCCGGATTTTCTTTCAGGAAAACGCGGGAATTATCGCGTCCCTGCCCCAGGCGGTCTCCCTTGTAAGAATACCAGGCGCCGCTCTTTTCAATAATGGCGTTTGCCGCCGCCAGATCCAGCACGTCGCCTTCGCGCGAAATACCTTCGCCAAAGATGATATCAAATTCCGCTTCCCGAAAGGGCGGCGCCATCTTGTTTTTCACGACTTTTACTTTTGTCCTGAAGCCGATGACATCCTGGCCATTTTTAATGGAGGTCATCTTGCGAATATCAAGCCGCTGCGACGAGTAAAACTTCAGCGCGTTGCCGCCGGTGGTGGTTTCCGGATTGCCGAAGAACACGCCGATTTTCATGCGCAACTGATTGATGAAGATAACGGTCGTCTTGGATTTGCTGATCGAGCCGGTAAGTTTGCGCAGGGCCTGCGACATGAGCCTGGCCTGCAAGCCCATCTGGGCGTCGCCCATTTCGCCTTCAAGTTCCGCCTTGGGGACCAGCGCCGCCACAGAGTCAACCACCAGAACATCCAGCGCACCGCTCCTGACCAGCGTTTCCGCGATTTCCAGGGCCTGTTCGCCCGTATCCGGTTGAGAAATCAGGAGTTCGTCGGTGTTCACGCCGATATTTTTAGCATAAGTGACATCCAGGGCGTGCTCGGCGTCAATATAAGCCGCAATGCCGCCTTTCTTTTGGGCTTCTGCAACAACGTGCAGGGCCAGCGTGGTTTTTCCGCCGGATTCCGGCCCGTAGATTTCGATCACCCGGCCGCGCGGAACGCCAAATGTTCCCAGCGCAATGTCGAGGCTCAGCGACCCGGTGGAGATTGCCGGCACATCGGCCACACGCTCCGAACTGCCCAGTTTCATAATCGATCCCTTGCCGAACTGTCTTTCAATCTGCGTGATCGCCAAATCCACTGCTTTCGATCTGTCCATGTCTGCACACATAATAAGATTTCCTCCTTCACCCTGTATTTTTTTATACAATTAATTGTCTCTTGCTTCTATCTTTCCACTTCTGAAAAATTTCATCTACCCAACGCAAATTCCGCCAACCTGGTGTAAAGAGCTCCCTGCGGCGTCAGTTGGCTTTGAAACAGAATTAATTCCTTACTTGTAAATTCCCCGGCGGCAAAGGCGCCGTGTTTTTTCATAGCCACGTCCAAGCCTGTCAAGCCGTGTGAATCTTTAATCCGGCCCAGCGTCAGATGCGGTCGAAAAGGCCTGTCTTCAGCGGGGAAACCGATACCCGCGAAATCATTATCCAGTTGCTTCTGAAGGGCGGCAAGCTTTGCCGCATCACCCGAAATGCCGCACCAGAGAACCCGCGGATTGCGGGCATCCGGAAACACGCCCAGTTTTTCAACTTTCAGATTTAAAGACCATCCCACAGCAACACGTACCTTCACGACTTCACTGATATTCGTTACTTCATCCACGGAGATATCGCCGAAAAACTTCAAGGTAAGATGCTGCCCCTGTGGTTTTGTCCAGCTTACTTTGCCGCCAATCTCCCGCTTCAGTTTTTCCTGCAGGCGGACGATGGCTTGCAGAACCTCTTCCGGAGGTTCAATCGCCAGAAAGGCGCGGATGTTTTTTTCGGAAGTCATAAACTATTGCTTCTCCTGCAAATAGTTTTTCAGCATCATCAGCGCCGTCTCGGAAGAGATGAGCTTGTTTCGTTTGCGGTCCCAGCGGAATTGATAATGACGGCAAGCGGTCTGATTCGCGTCGGCAAGTGCTATATAAACCGTACCGACCGGTTTTTCTTTGCTTCCGCCGGTCGGTCCCGCGATACCGGTGGAAGACAACCCGAACGAGGTTCCGGCAAGCCTGCGAACTCCCTCGGCCATTAGACGCGCCGTTTCTTCGCTGGCGGCGCCGTGCTTTTCGATGATTTCCGCCGGCACCCCCAGCAGGCTGATTTTGGCTTCGTTGCTGTATGTGACAAGGCCGCGTTCAAAATACACGGAACTGCCCGAAACATCCGTCAGGCGATTGGCAATGAGTCCACCCGTGCAGGATTCCGCCACGGCAATGGTTAATTTCTTTTCCGTGAGCGCCGCGGCGATGATGTCTTCCAGCGTCTGCTCGCCGTAAGAAAAAATAAAGTCCTTTAAACGCGCGGTTACTTCATCCTGCGCTTTTTGCAGATTCTTTTGCGCTTCTTCCTGCGAGTCGGACCGTGCAATCAGCACCAGATGATTTTCGGGAAAAACGGGATAAAAACCGACGCTGACTCCCAGGGCATTAAAATTAACCTCTGCCAGTCTTTCATCCACCGCTCCCTCGCCGATCCCGAATGTTTTGATAGTCTGTTTGATCGTATGTCCAACGGGTTGCGGAAAATATCGGTGCAAGACGGGAATGACGCCTTCGGGCAACATCCGGCGGGTTTCCGATGGAACGCCGGGCATGACAAAAACCAGCTTACCTTGAACCGGCAGCATAAACCCGGCGGCGGTGCCGACGGGATTGGGAATCACTTCCGCGCCCCGCGGAAACACAGCCTGCTTGGCGTTATTCTCCACCCATCGTAAATGGTATTTTGTGAATTTGTCTTTGATATCCTGCAAAACAGCTTCATCGGTGTACAGGGGCAGGTCAAACGCCTGAGCAATTGCAGCGGTGGTAATATCGTCGGCCGTCGGCCCCAGGCCGCCGGTGCAGATAACCGCGTCGGTAAAGGTCAGCAGATCATGCAGGCGGCTTTTGATGGCGGCGAAATCGTCGCCGACGGACATCATGACCTCTACCGGCCAGCCCTGCAAATTTATCTCCCGCGCAATGAACGACGAATTCGTATCGGACGTCCGCCCGTTCATTAATTCATTCCCGATCGTCAGAATCCCAATTTTCATAATACCCCTGTCATTGTCAGTAAAAACAAAATGAATCCGCCATAGACTCCCGCGCCCAGATCATCGGCAACAACACCCCAGCCTCCCGGCAAATTCTGGAATCGATTCAGTGGAAACGGCTTCCAGATGTCAAAAATCCGGAAGAGAACAAAGGCCAGGCATAGATGCAGGCCGGTAATCGCCACGGGCAGCATCGTCACCTGAAGGCCCGCGATTTCATCAATCACAATCCGCTGGTCGTCTTTTTTGCCGTAAAGAGTTTCCGCCTGCCCGGCAACATAAATAGAGACGACTGATATGGCAACCACGAAAAAAAGGCGAAAAGGCCAGGCCAGCGGGTAGCACAAAAGACAAATCAAAACACCGACGAATGTGCCCGCCGTGCCCGGCGCTACAGGCGACAGACCCGCGCCGAAACCGGTTGCCAGTATTTTGATGATTTGATCTTTTTGAGCGGTTGTCACAGGAATCCTTTAATTAATAGTATAGAACGATTGTTCTATACTATATGCTTTTGGATGATGTCAAGTAATCTTCATGGATATCCGGGTTAAAAATCTGGCAGGGCTGCCATCATACGGTGTGTAGCTGTTGAGTTGTCTGATTTTCTATTCTTTCTTGTTCAAGTTCGTCTTCTTCATATCATCCAGAACCGTCCTTAACTCTTCCGCCTGTTTGATGACGATGGTGGCGTCATCCGAAGCCCCTGACGACCCTGACTCATACACCAATCTTCCGGTTTGTCTAAGCGGCTTGACCTGCCAGGAATCACCCGAAGATTCAACAAGCCAATTGTTGAGGTCAAAAATGATATCAACGACATCGGGTATGGCCAGAATATCCGTGGCAATGGTTTCGATCTCATGCGCGGAAAAATCCCTGTCCGGCTTGGTCAGCTCACCGCTGAGATAGACCGTTTTCCCCAGAAAAGAGTAGTCAATTCTGGTCAGGTCACCGTCATGACGGGTTATAACGATCCTCACCTTCCTGTTGACTTCATATCGGGAGGTCTGTGAGTTGTCATGCATATTTCACCCTGACTATTGTAGCTTGAGATAACTCATAATTACACCTTGTTGTCAAGGGCAAACAGGCTAATAATTGTGATGATAACAGCTGTTTCCCCCCCATGCGGCATCAATACGCCCCGGGCGATCAACGCCCCGGAGTTTCATCTCCGTCCAGAATGACCAGCGCCGTGTCAATGGCGTTATGGCTGCCGAACAGGATGATCTGATCGGCCGCCGCCAGGACAAATTCGCTGGGCGGATTGGTAATGGTCTGGTTGCTGCGAATGATGTTGAGGATCAGGGCGCCCGATTGCGCTTTGAGGTTGACGTCCCGAATACTTTTCCCGATGATCGGGTTTCCGGCTGCGACATAGTAGGTTTCAATCGTGCCCTGCGCCAGGATCTGGCTGATCTGATCAAATGCTTCCTGCGTATAACGGACCTCCCGGAAAACGCCATAGGATTGATTACGAATAATATTGCCCTGCGCCAGAATAATACTGTTGGGAATGTGAAACATCTTGAGCACACGGCTGAAAATCTGAATGGAGGTTTCAAATTCTTCGGGGATGATGTCGTCGGCGCCCAGCGCCAGCAGGTCTTCAATATCAGCCAAATATTTTGTCCGGACAATCACGTGCAGCTTGGGATTGATCGCCTTGGCATTGGACAGGCAGCTTTTCGCCAGAAAACGGTCGGAAATGGCAATCACCATCACGCGGGCCGCCGCCACATTGGCGCGCCGCAGGATTTCCACATTGGACGCGTCTCCCCAGATCGTGTTTTGATCCCCTTTGGTTTTTGCTTTTTTAATCTTCTGAAAATTCAGATCAATCATCGCATACTGAATCGCCGTGTCCTTGAGCACCTTTACCAGATTTCTGCCGTTGAGGCCCATGCCGCAGATAATCACATGATTGGAGAGGGGCACGGGTTGAGCGGCGGGGGCGCTTTCTCCTGTTAAATTCAGATTGCTTTTGCGCGTTAATACAGAATAAACCAGCGAAACCAGCAGAGGAGTGGCAATAAATGTCAGAACGGACGCGCCAATGAAGGTCTGATAGATATCATTGGAAATGATGTTGTTTTTAAAGCCCTGCGAGGCCAGCACAAAAGAAAACTCGCCAATCTGCGATAGCAGAACGCCGGAAAGCAGCGCGACGCGCAGAGAGTACTTGAGCAGCCAGACCAGGCCGAAGACAATGGCAAACTTGATCAGAATAATGGCCAGAGAGGTTGAAAGAATATAGATGGTGTTCGCCCGCAGAAAATCCAGATTGAGGATCATGCCGAAAGAAACGAAAAACACGGACAGAAAAACATCCCGAAACGGGGTGATGTCGCTGATGATCTGATGCGTAAAATCCGTATCGGACAAAGCCAGCCCCGCCAGAAACGCTCCGATCGCCAGCGACAATCCCAGGGATTCCGTAATCCAGGCAATGCCCATCGTGATCACCACCGAAGCAATGACCAGCACGTCGCGCATGTTCATGTTGACCAGTTGTTCCAGCACAAAGGGGATGGCATAGCGCGCGGTTGCCAGAATGATGACAATAATCAGGATGGATTTGATCAGTTTCCAGATGATGATCAGGGGTTCGGGCCCGCTGCCTGCGGCAAGAAACGGGATCAACAGCATCATCGGCACGACCATGATATCCTGAAAGAGAATGACGCCGATGGAAATTCTTCCCTGCGGCGAATCTTCGTCGCCGCGGTCTTTCAGGATTTTTAAGATCAAAGCGGAAGAACTGTGGGCCAGGATAAAGCCGAGAAAAACAGATTGGCTGATACTCAACTGCATGGCCAGCCCGACGATCACCCCCACAAGAAATGTGCACAGAATCTGCAAACCGCCCGTCAGGAGAATTTCGGATAAATATTTCAGGAAGCGGGACAACCGGATTTCGATGCCGATGGTGAACAGCAGAAAAGCGACGCCGATTTCAGCCATAAGCTGAATCCCGGCCGTATCATCAATCAGCTTCAAGCCAAACGGTCCGATAATGATGCCGGTGATCAGAAATCCGATGATGGACGGCAGTTTAATTTTATTAAAGACAAAGATCACCGGAATGGAGAAACCGAGAATAATCAGCAATTGGTGAAAAAATTTCAGTCCGTCCATTGGGGTTCCTGTCAGTACGGGTTATTCCCGATGCTGAACGGATTTGATCCGCCTGTTTTCGGGAATGCAAATACTTTTTCTTACATTTACCATTGATGGCAGGATTTTCCAAGAAATCATCTCACTTTGTTAATTTTGATTGACAAAATTCCTGTGAAAAATTACTATGCAGAAAAATTTGTCATTTAATAGTGTTATGGATATGAGTAACCACACAGAAATCATCATTATCAATATGATAATTCGCTTCCCCACAGGAGGCCTGGCCGTGGAATAACTGCATGATTCCATAAGCAAATTTCCATCCGCTGCCAGGAAAACCCGGCAGCGGATTTTTTTTGAATGAGAGGACTTTATGACTAAAAACCAGATCTTGATTTACGATACGACACTGCGCGACGGCACGCAGGGAGAACAGGTCACCTTTTCCGCCGAGGATAAGCTGCGCATTGCCCGGCAGCTGGACGATGTTCATTTTCATTACATTGAAGGCGGCTGGCCCGGATCAAATCCCAAGGATGTACGTTTTTTCGAGATGGCGAAAACAGTGACATTTAAACACGCCAAACTGACCGCCTTTAGCTCCACCCGCAAACCGCATATCCGTCCCGAAGCCTGTCCGAACCTCAAAGCATTGATCAAGGCCGAAACGCCCGCCGTTGCCATCTTCGGCAAGGCCTGGGACCTGCATGTCACCGATATTCTGAAAATTGATCCGGAGGAAAATCTGTCCATGATCCGCAGCTCTATTGCCTATTTGAAATCCAAAGGCAAGGAAGTGCTTTTTGACGCAGAGCATTTTTTTGACGGCTATAAGCATAATGCCCGTTATGCCGGCCGCGTCGTGAAAACGGCCCTGGACGCCGGGGCGGACAGAATTATCTTCTGCGATACGAACGGCGGAACCATGCCCCATGAAATTTCCGAAATCCTCAAAAAAGTCTCGTCTGTTGTTCCCCTGGCACTTGCCGGCATTCATGTGCACAACGACTGCGGCCTGGCCGTGGCCAATTCCGTTGCGGCTGTCCGCGAAGGCGTGAAAATGGTGCAGGGCACGATCAACGGTTATGGCGAACGATGCGGAAATGCGGATTTGATTTCCGTGATCGGCAATCTGCAAATCAAAATGAAAATGCATTGTCTGCCGCCGGAATCGATTCGTCAGTTCACCAATCTTTCCCTGTACATCAGCGACGTGGCCAATATTCCGCCGTCGATGTCGCGGCCTTTTGTGGGGCGCAGCGCGTTTGCGCACAAAGGAGGCGTTCACGTCAGTGCTGTGGCCAAAAATTCGCTGGCTTATGAACACATGGCGCCGGAAATGGTTGGCAACAGCAGGCGTGTGCTGGTCTCCGACATGGCCGGCAAAAGCAATATTGCTTATAAAGCAAAAGCACTGGGAATTGATCTGGACAAGAAGAATGCCATGGGAAAAGTGGTGCATCAGGTGAAGATGATGGAAGACAAGGGCTATCAATTTGACGCTGCCGACGGTTCCCTGTCCGTCCTGATGAAAAAAGCCATTGGCGAGTTTGTCGAGCCGTTTAATCTGGAGTGTTTCAGTGTGGTCACATCCCGCACACTGGAAAATCCCTGTCTGTCCCAGGCGACCATTAAAATCTCCGTGGGCGGCGAGGAGGAACTGACGGCCGCCGAAGGCAATGGTCCGGTGAATGCGCTTGACCATGCCCTGCGCAAAGCGCTGACCAAATTCTACCCGCAAATCAGGGAAATGCATCTGGTGGATTTTAAAGTGCGCACACTGGAAGGTTCGGAGGGCACAGCGGCGAACGTCCGTGTTTTACTGGATTCGACGGACGGCTCGGAAGTCTGGAGCACCACCGGCGTTTCCGAAAATATTATTGAAGCCAGCTGGCAGGCGCTGATCGACAGCATCGAATACAAACTGAGCAAAGACAAAAAGAAGAGTTCAAACAATTGACATACATGCGTCCCGGATGTAAGCAGATTGGATAATCCATGGACATGCTTTGTTTCAACATGTCTATTGATTGAGGCAAATCAAAAACACAAGGAACAAAATGAAAGAACTGAACATCGGCGGCCTGACTGCAAGAGTGCCTGTTATTCAAGGCGGAATGGCTGTTGGAATTTCCAGAAGCGGACTGGCTGCCGCCGTGGCGAATGCCGGGGGCATCGGCGTCATCGCGACAGCAGGGTCCGGGTACCTGCAAGATGACGTGTATTCTCATTATATTGAAGCCAACAACAGAATTATTGTTGAAGAGATAAGAAAAGCCAAATCCCTGACCAGGGGGATTATCGGTGTAAATATCATGGTGGCGCTTTCCAATTACACATCCCTTGTGAAAATTGCCATTGAAGAAGGCATTGATGTCATTTTTGCCGGCGCCGGATTGCCCCTGAATCTTCCTTCATTCCTGCCCGAAGGGAATCCCCGCACAAAACTTGTGCCCATTGTTTCTTCCGGTAAAGCCTTAACGATCATTGCACGCCGCTGGATGAACAAGTATCATTACGTCCCGGATGCGGTTGTGGTGGAAGGCCCTTTGGCCGGCGGACATTTAGGTTTCAGAAAAGACCATTTATTTAATGAAGAGTATTCTTTAGAAAACCTTGTTCCCGATGTTTTATCACATGCCAAAGCAATAGAAGACAAATATGGCAAGCCTGTGCCTGTCATTCCGGCCGGCGGTATTTATACAGGCGCGGATATTCATAAATTTATGAAAACGGGCGCTTCCGGTGTGCAAATGGCCACACGCTTTGTTGCTACCTATGAATGCGATGCATCCGATGAAATGAAAAACGCATACATCAAAGCCCGTAAAGAGGATATTATCATTATCGAAAGCCCCGTGGGTATGCCCGGGAGAGCCATTCGGAATCAATTTCTCGACGATGTGGCCAGCGGCCATAAAAAACCTTTCAAATGCCCTTTCCATTGCATTATCACCTGTAATTTCAAAACAGCGCCTTACTGTATCGCTAAAGCCTTATGCAATGCCACGGAAGGCAATCTTTCAGAAGGCTTTGCCTTTGCCGGACAAAATGTCTGGCGGATTGATAAAATTGTTCACGTGAGCGACCTTATACAGTCGTTAAAAGATGAGTATGATAAGGCAGAAAAGATTTCATGGCCTTAGTCTGGTGCAATAATATTTCCGTGAGTTTCGGCGGGCCGATGCTGCTCGACGGCGCAACGCTCCAGATCGATGCCGGTGAGCGAATCGGCCTTCTGGGACGAAACGGTTCGGGCAAGTCCACACTGATGAGGCTGCTGCACGGCGACATTCCGCAGGACAGCGGTGAATTTATCCGCGATAAAAATGTGCGAATCACCCTAATGCCTCAGGATATCGAGGATTTGCCGGGCACAATTTACGACGTGGTCGCCTCCGGCAATCAAGCCCATCTGGACTTGCTGCACGCTTATCATGATCTGACCCTGCAAATGACCCGCAGCGATGCTCCAGGCCTGCTTAACAAAATAGAACAGGTTCAACACCGGTTGGAAACGGCGGGAGCGTGGCAGTATCATCAAAAGATTGAAGCCGTCATTTCACGGGTCGGTCTGGATGAAAACGCCGATTTTCGCTTGTTATCCGCGGGACTGAAACGCCGGGTGCTGCTGGCCCGCGCACTGGCGGCCGATCCGGATATCCTGCTGCTGGATGAGCCCACCAACCATCTGGATATTGCCTCCATCGTCTGGCTGGAAGAGTTTCTGAAAAACTTCGACAAAACCATTCTGTTTGTCACACACGACCGGACCTTTCTGCAGAAAATCGCCACGCGCATTGTGGAAATAGATCGCGGCAAACTGTTATCCTTTTCCTGCAATTACGAGACCTACCTGGAAAGACGGCAGGCCATGCAAGAAGCCGAAGAAAAACAGTGGCAGAACTTTGACAAGAAACTGGCCCGGGAAGAAATCTGGGTCCGGCAGGGCATCAAGGCCAGGCGCACGCGAAACGAAGGTCGCGTGCGCGCGCTCTCAGCGCTGCGCGAGGAGCGCGCACAGAGACGCGAACGGGAAGGAAATGTCCGTCTTGCCGTTTCAGAGGCCGAGCGCAGCGGCA
>CAYOPU010000032.1:0-16610 GCA_964405915.1 uncultured Smithella sp.
CTGATGGCTGTTAATACACGTCATACTCGCTGTCCGGGTCGGTGAACTGGCCCTGGCCAATAATTTCTACTGTGCCGGCACAACGCTCGCAAAGCGGGAAATATTTTACGCCATCCTCCTCCCAGACAATTATTTTTTCAACTCTCTGCTTCAGTTCATGAAATACCGCCGGTGTGACCCCGGCCTCGAAAATGGATTTCTGCACACGCACACCATAGTCCAGCATGACTTTGGCGATTCTGGCCAGCCGCTTTTCGTCGGCGATATCATAAGCAACGATCATGTTCATGGATGGTCCTCCGTACCAAAAAAATCCTCCCCGGCCCTCCTTTGCAAAAGGAGGGGGCAAAACTGTCAGACGATCATGTAATCCAACTGCGTCACTTTCAGTCCTGTGCCGGAAATGGCAACTTTATTGATGCAACGGCTGCAGATTTTATAAATCCGGATGGAATCCGTGGCAATGTCCAGGTTGTCCCGACAATAGGCGCGGATGCGCTTGAGCGCTACGTCGTCGATGTCGCATTCAAAAACGGATTTCTGTGTGCGCAGGCCGAATTCCTTGAGAAACCCGCGCAGATTGTTGAGCCGCTTCGGATCGGTGATGTCGTAAGTGATGAGTGTGATCATTTCAGCAGCACAGGCTGATAAACCTGCGCCTCCCCTTCGATGACCTTACGAAAATGCCCGGCCTGGTAAATCAAGGCGTCGGCGTAGGTCAGCGTCCGCTCGGCAGGCGGATAGTAAAATTCCGTGGTTAGTTTCTTTTCAAAGGCTTCAATGACGCGTTTGAAGGCCTCGGGCTGAAGTTTAACGGGATACTTTCCGGCAGGCCGGGGAGCGGCTGCGTCGTTCATGCGCTGCTCGGGTATGTCGAAAGCAGTGGAATCTTCTTCGCAGCCGGATATCCAGCCAATGGGATCGCGACGGACATCTGTGGGCGTTCCGCATTCCGCTTCCTGCGCACCGGATGCTGCATCCTCCGGTTTTTCTTCATAAAAATCATCCGGTTGCAAGATCTTCAAATTGAACAGCGACAGGGTAAGGGTGTCGGCAATGATGGTCCGGAACTCCTCCATCAAATCCAGAACCAGCGAATAGCGGCCGTAGTCGATGGTGTGCAGAAAACCCGGATAGGGGTCGAGGCCGGCCACGCGCACTGCGGAATAGACACGATTCATCAAAAAGGTATAGACGAGCGACAAAATGGAATTGACGGGATCGGTGGGCGGTCGGCGGACACGCCGGGTGAAATCCTGATTTTCGACAAAACCAGCCGGAAAAGCCTCAAAATACAGGGCGCTGGCCCGGCCTTCGTAGCCGCGGATGCTGTCCACGGAATTGGCTTTTTCCAGAAGGGGCAGCAAATCGGTTATCTCGCGTGCTTTGCGGCCGGCGATGTCGGCATTGCGGCTGCGCCGGATCCGCAAAAGCAGCGTGGCCATGTTGGCTATTTTGCCCGACACGAGCGCCCGCGCCATTTTCACCGTGAATACGTCATCGTCTAAAAGCGCGTATTGCCGCTTGTGCAAAAGGACGTTGCGCGATTCCGGCGAGGCGATCCTTCCCAGATACCGGCCGTTTTGTGTGAGGAAAACCGTGTCGATTTCGTGACGCATGATCTGCGCCAGCGCCCGGTGGGTGATTTCCACATTGCCAAAAAGCACGATCTGCTTGAGTTTGTAGGTAAACAGGGTGTGATAGGTAGCCTCTCCCTTCTTGACCAGCAAATGCCGACCCTCCTTGACGAGCCTTGCTCCTTGCGTGTTGACGTAAACGACCATGATTTTTTTCTCCTTTCCGCGGGGCGTTCGTGGTTGGCCCCGCGGAAAACATTATAGGAAAAACCCGCCACTCGACACAACCGCGGCAACGTTGCCGCGCGCGGACGTCAGCACGATGCTCCTCTCGACCCCTGACCTTGTTCCCACACGCCGCGTGGGAACGAGAATTTCCGCCAACACCGTCACGCAGGAATGGGTTTGTCAAGCATCCCCCCCTTGTCATGCCCGAGTTTTGCTGTCGGGCATCCAGGAAGCTAGCGTGGATTCCCGCCCAAAAGCGTCGCGGGAATGACAGAATTGATTGACGCATCGGGAAATGACGGAATTGCAAAAAGAAAGCAGGCATATGGTCATTGTTGAATTTCTTGTACGATATTCAGTTGTCAAAGAACGGTCGTTTTATCCCGGTAATTTGGGAAATTCGAAAAATTCTTTCATCTGAACAAAGTCCACAACGGTGTCCAGTATACTTTGGGCGGCACGTTCGCTGACCGGCTGCACACCATGCGCCAATATGGATTGATTGCGACTGATTTGAATGTCCTTTATTTTTTTTTCATATTCAAAAAAGCGCTGCCCTGCTTCATTTCCGGCAGCACGTAAAACGGTAAACGTCGCCTGGAGCGGCAGTTTCATCATGCCGGTTAGTTTATCACCATACCTGTGAAAAAATTCTTCGCGCAGTACCTGTGGAATTTTTGCCGGTTTTACTTTGTCGTTGGAACACCCGACGGTTTTTTCGAAACAGATCTGGCCGTAGAGTTCCAAAGCGCGGTAAATGCGGGCCGCAGCATCATCAAATCGTTTGTCAGCCATGCGCCTGCGGGCATTGTTGATCAGTTCTTTTATTAGAATCAGGTTGAAAATATTCATACCGTTTGTCTTTTTAAGAAGATCGGCCAGGAAAGCAATGTGGCTTTGTAATTCCTCACGAAGCTGTGCACAATGATCATCAACGTAGTGCTTTAAATAATCGTCTAAAAGCGCTGCGCCTTTATTGAGACAATCGAGAGCTTCTTTATGTCGGAATTGCTCCCAGAATAAAAAGCCATTAGCCAGCGGTCGCACAAACTGGAAAAAGGAATTGATCTGCGCCGGCAGATTCCGTTTACACAAATCGAGAATCTGAATCGCAGCATTATAGCGCCGCGCATTGAACAGAGTAATCACCTGCCGTCTTTCCTCCTCGGCAAAAGCCGACCAGGGGTTCATGTCGGCATACATTTTTTCATGACCGTTCTGAACGATACCCAACCCTTCTTTGGACCTGGTATCGCCGCCGACATAATTGAAACCATAAGCATGGCCGACTGTCGCCAGCAACAGGGCCGCTGACATAACCTTGGTGCCGCCCGTGTAATCAACCATGATGTCCTGTTCCGGAATTTCAGATCTGGATGCTCTTTCGACACATCGCCTGGCGGTTTTGTAACATTCATAGAGTGAATTGGGGTTTTCCGTGATTTCAGTTTCAATTTTTTCGGGCTGGTAACCCTCGATTTGCAGGACTTCGCCCAATTTTCTATTGGAGTCTTGCGATGCAAAAAAAATCAGCCGTTCCGGACAATGTTCTGCAATGCTTTTCTTCAAGGGTTCCGGGGAACCGCCAATCGACACGATCATCACTTTTTTCATAAGTTTTTCTCCGTTAACCGGTTTTTTTCTTAATCGTCCAGTATTTCCAGTAAGGGACCGCCGCAACGGACAGATTGTCTTTTTTCAACAGGCCCTCTGTGTTCAGGGTAATGACCATGCCGTGTTTGAGCCCGTATTTGCTCATAAAAGAAAACACCGGTTTGATATCCCCCACTTTCACATCCTTACGCATTTTTATTTCCACAGGTAGCGAGTCGGTCTCACCCGTTTTGATGATGTCGATTTCCTCGTTGCGCGGCGTGCGCAGAAAAAACTTAGGTTCAAGAAGATTGACAAAATACTGTTCCATCAAAAGAGAAAATTCAATCGACGGTTCCAAAGCCAGCGTGAACGCGGTATTGGATAGATACGCCCGCTTGATCTTTTTCTCGCTGGTCAGAAGATTGGGAGAGTAGTTATACAATTTGCTGAGAAACAGCCCGTATTCCAGATAACCGACATAATTAGCCAGTGTGCGCTGATCCACCTTCAAATCATTGGCCAGATTTTTGTAGTCCAGATAGAGTCCGGGCCTTGCGGCGATAATGGTCATCAGCTTCAGCAGCAATTCCGGTGACGCCAATCCGAACGCCATGGGCATATCAACGAAAAGCACCCGTTCAAGAATGCTCTCCCGGATGTATTTGCGCAGCATCATATCTTCAAAATGGAAGGTTTCAATAAAGCCTCCGGTTTTCAGATAATCGGCAAATTGGCGCTTGATGTCGTTTTCGAAAATGCCTTCGCGCTCAGGATCAATGGCAATGTCCTTGAAGGTCAGGTATTCATCAAAATCAAGGGGACGGATCACGACGTCGAAAAACCGTCCGGCCAGACTCTCGCGAGCGGATTTCCAGGCGGGAATCCTTGCCGATCCGGAAAGAAATATTTTGACCTGTGGGTGCAGATCATAGAGTATTTTGATTTGCGCCGGCCAGTCCGCCAGCTTCTGGATTTCATCAAAGAACAAATACGTTGCCGCACCGGACAGATCCGATTTCAGAATATCCATTTGATAGGTTTTCAGCAGGTCATCAAAGTTCAGGCGCGCTTCATCAAAGGAATAGTACAAAATGCGATACGGCGGCACACCCCGCTGCAGCAGCGCTTCCACAAGTTGGAAAAGCAAGGTTGTTTTTCCAACCCGGCGTAAACCGGTCAGCAACAAAATCTGGCGGGTGTCCAGATACGGTAAGAGTTCCGGAAAGACCTTTCTTTTCCGGCCACTTAACGCCGCTGATATTTTTCCGTCCCGCCACCAAGGGTTAAAATTTGTTAATTCCATAAGCAATCCAATGTATCTATATTGTCAATCCAATGACATTATATTGTCTTTGATATGATTACGCCAGTCATTTTTTCAGATCATACCCTTTAACCGCATTTGAACGACTTTCGGAAATTCTTCGGCAAACGTTTGCAGTTTCTTCTCATTGAGGCGGTCGAAGTCTAGCTCATCGGCAAAAGGAATGTGTTTTCGCAAGTACACTGTATCGAGAAGGGCCTTTTCGGGCAAGGCCAGATTATAGCCGTCTTTGGTCTCATAACCGTTAAATAAACGCGGAGCGATGCGGGAAAATTCAATCGTAACGCCTCCGAACTGGATATTCCGGGCAGCGCCCACTGCCGTTTGCAGCGTCAGGACCGTGCAGACGACCGGCGATTGCAGGATCAGACCGTGACGATTGAGCGCCCATTCGCAGGAAATATAGGAAGGCGTCCTTAAAAAGCAGGCCATTTCTTCAATGCCGGGACGCGCTTCGCGCAGTGCGTTGAGATACACGCCACGGGAGACGCGTTCGACCAGGCCTTTGGACTGCAAACGGGTGAGAAACACGTTGGCGTTGGACGTGAATTTTTCCACATCGGCATAGCGAAACATGGCCGGCAATTGCCTTAAGATGGAAACGGAGGTCATGGCGGACATAACCCCCTGTTCTTTAAATCGCTAAAAAGAGAACGCACCGCTTCCAGAAAAGCTTCGTATTTCTGGCTACGATGAACGTCCAGAACTTCCGGCGGCAGAAAACGCGACAAATCCTGTTCGATAGCTTCCAGCATCAGAGTTTTTTCTTCCTTCGAAGGCGTGATGAAAAATGGAAAGGATCGCCTTGCGACAAAATCCGCCTGATAAAATGTCCATTTTCTTTCAATCATCTGAACATCCGGCGTGGTTTTTAAAGCGGTATAAAGATGCCAGAGATCGAAAAAGTCGCGGCCCTTGAGATAGCGCCGCTCCAGAAGGGCGCGCACTTTGTCGGAAAGAATTTCTTCCGGCGTTTCGGCAACAATAACGGTATTGGCCCGGGGCACGCGGAATTCCCCGGATGCGGCAAGACCGGCTACCGATCCCAGCGAAGAAAGAACGATATTTTGGACATCCGGCGTTTTACCGGGCGCCAGGCTTTCAAACTCCAGTTTGACGGAAATCTTTTCCCGCGCACCTTCCGGGCGAAAGTCCGCAAAGCATTTGACGGCCCCGCCGCGTGTGCTTTTGTCGCGCAGCGTCAGCGCGCCCGCGCCGAAATGAGCGATCATCAGATTTTGCGAGCTTTTCATAACCGTGCCGAGAAGGGCAGCCACCGCCTCCGGCGCAAGGGCGGTTACAAAATCCAGGTCTTCCGAAAAACGGCTGCCCCCGTAGCACCAGCGCAGCGCCGTGCCGCCCTGAAAAATCAGCAAGCGGCTGTTCTTTTGCAGATAGAGCTGATGCAGAAGAATCAGCTGGGCAATCTCCGCCTTGCGGATATAGGTTTCACGATAATTTTTCACCTGAAAATACTCCATTAAACTACTGGCAGCAAATGGTTTGTCATGATGTAGTTCGGGACTTCAGTCCCGCAAAAAGCGAACCTGAAGGTTCGCACTACGTTCGCCAGCCCTCGATTTTCATCCTCCTTTGTTACGTAATCCCGTCATTAATTTTTCATATTCGTTTACGTAGTAATACATATTTGTATTGTAATGTAAACAGATTTCATCAAACCGCCGGTTCCACCTTGATAATCTCCCAACGGTTGCCGTCATCAAGCCATAACAACCGGTACAGCAAATGCGTATCCATATTGAACAACGGATGGTTCGGCATCGGATATTTTTTCCAACAGTGTGCCATAATATGGCCTGATACTTCTTATTCGAAAAACCGCACCCGGTTTGAGCATAATCAATGGCTTTTTAAACGGCTGTCCACAGAATGTTTTTTCTTCGCCCAGTTTGCCGTATTTTATCATTGTTTTGTAGGCGCCATCTGTCGGGTCGTTTTGGGCCGGAACAAAATGGGAAAGGGATACAAACCCAAAGTTTTTATGACTTTCGTTTCCCTTGACCTCCTGCAAATCAAAAGCGTCAAAGGGCAGGAAACTTTTTATTGAAAATGTGCCCTTACCAGTCGTTTTTTTCGCACCATAACTGCCTTGGGCAAACTTGTTGAAAAGAAGTCGCACATCATCTTCAAAAGCGTTCTCTATCTTTATGTAAATCTGCATTTCACCGCTGGCCGAATATTGCTCGTCGTTTTCAAAAAGACTTCCTACGTTTCCGGTTGTATTTGTTATCCTGCTGATTGCATTATGTAAAATCGTTGCAGCAACAAAACCCTTCTGACTGGTGTCCGATAGTTCCGGGACCTTTCCTCGTTGAAATAATTGAAACTCTTCAAAGGTAATGTATTCTGCCTTTTTTGCGCGTTTCATCAGATCATATTGGGCTATATCGACTTGGCCGTTTTCCGCCCGGCTATAAACATTCTTCAAGGTAACCGGCGCGGGCAGCAGACCGCCTGGGAAACCGTCGGACAAGATGAAGGGCGGATCGCCGCACCGGAATAGCTCAATCAATCCGGCTGCGCCTGAAAAGCGTTGAAAACAATCATGGCGCTCCGCAGCCCAGCACAGATGGCCGAAAATAGTATCCGCATGCCAGGGCGTCACAAACCCGGAAGGCACTTTTATTGTTATTTGATATGTTTGCATATCTGACTTACACATCAAAGGGTTGATCATTAAATGTAAGCTTTTCAAATTTGATTTTTCCGTAACCTCGTGATCCGCTGCTACCGAGATAGTCCTGTTGCATTAATAACAACCCCTCCTTAACTCTATTCTTAAACGTATTGGCATCATCATTTTCAAAAATTCTTATGCTTATTTCAAAATCAAATCTTGTCCCCTGTGGAACACGCTCCTGTGTGCGCAGGCCACCGCGTCCTGCTTTTCCAGTATTCCGATCTATCCAGTTTTCACTTTTTATTTCTGCAAAATTTAACCCTCTACCTTCTTGTGCTTCCCGAAGTAGTTTTTCTGATTCATCAGTTATCATTGCATCGCGAAAAATCAGACGTGTCATCTCACTTGACTTCTGCGGATCACCACACCCAAATAAACGACAAATGTCACATTTACCGCAATTACATGGACGTCCAGAATCTTTCTGATATGATCCAGCCTTTATTTCCAAAAGTGATCGCATCTTACCTTTTAGCGATGATCCAGGAATGTATGGCAAGCTATTCACTGGGTGCCTGATAATTGGATTATCCATAGCGCCGATTTCAAGTGCATCTTTTGAACCACCAATTCTCAAACCAGTTTCACAATGAATAAGACCTTTCACAACAGCGTATTCTTTCAGTTTCATTTTGATTCCTCCTATATATTAATTTTTGTCTTTAAAATATGCGATAACACTTTGAAAATGTTCAATGAAGGCTTTGAAGTGCTCTGGGTCTTCTTTTGCTAAAGCAATGTTTGCATCGATAAATTTGGTAAACAACTCAGGTGTCACACCCCGATTTTCCGTATATTTTACATCACGACAAAAAGAGTAAATTTCTTGTCTAGTTTTATCGAAATCGTTTGATACCTTGTAGTTATGCTCAACAGCCCGTAATTTATTGAAAAAGTTTCTGATTGCAGTCGGTGACAATCCTTCGCTTCGAAGGTCAGCACTTACATCCTGCGCCCACTTGATGAAAACAGCTTCCTTGATGTACTTTTTGCCGTTCTTGATTTCAAAATAGCCGTCGGCAAGGTAGCCGTCGCGTAATGATTTCGCGTTTTTGTTCGACGATTGGTAGCTATTAGACTTTCCTTTTTGAGCACAATCACGGCATGTTGGGAAATTTGAAAGCTTACGCTTTCCGCAACTGCAGCGATCATATGCACCCGCACTCTGACTAAAACTCTTCCCCATCTCACTTTTCATATCCCGCATAATCAACTCCTGTTTGTTTGAATGGAATAATTTGCAATAAACGCAAGATGACGAAGATTTACGCTTTGCAGATCCGTCAAGTCTTGCGACCATCTCATGATTTCTGTTTCTTTTGCCGGAATATTTCTGGAAATGCTATAAGACAACATCGGGATAAATCGCAGATGCGATGTGCTTCCTTCTTTTTTAAATTTTTGGTAACTTTCCGAGCAGTTCAGAAGCAAACGGACGAAGCCCATCGACACTTTTTTGCTTTCCTGCCATTGGGCCAGTTTTTTTGCTTCATTTTGAATTGCCGGAAGTATTTTCCATTTGATTGTGTCACCAAACACCGCCAACTGTTCCTTGGGCGATTCCTCATCAATGGCTTTTTCATGCTTTGCCTCTTGCAACAAGTCTTCAGCATGACCGACTGCCGCATAAACCGGAAGATGTGACTGCATAAATCCTATGCCGGCTGATAAAGAGAAAGACGGATTACTGCAGGTGAAGCGGCCGAATTCGGAATTTACCCGACCGGCAAACTCCAGCATTTTGTTCCATGGACCAAGCATCAGCAAATCATCGCCGCCTGCATAAACGGTATAAATATCGGTATATTCAGTTTGCAGAACGTGCTGCAGTCTGCCCGTGAAGAAGTTTTCCAAAAGACGGCTGAGCGTGGTAATTCTTGAAATGCACTTTTCTTCTTCGTTTGGAAATCCTGCAATGAAAATCAGGCCAAGATAATCAACATCAGCTTTGAACACACCCAGCATTTTTCTACCGCTGCTTTCATTTGCCAGACAGGTGAAATATTTTGGACTGCCGACGATTGCATTATCTTTTTCAGGGCAGGTGTCATTCCCGCATCCATGACAGGTTTCTTTATTGAAAACCGGAATGGTATTGGCAAATGGCCGGGGACGAAGAGCGGCATCTTGGACATCAAACGACCAGTTGTTAAAAGCCTGGACCATATAAGCCTTTGTAGAATAAGGATGACCATCTTTTACAACAGAAAAAGAACGATCATCAAAAGCTTTGTAACGACCGGTTTCCGAGTTATAAAAGAATTGCACGCCAACCGCCTGCGCCAAATCGGTCCCAAGCGAAATATCATCATGGCAGTAATCACAAAGTTTAATGCCTTCATCTTTCCGGTGGGTGCCGGGAAATTTCCGGCAACTCGGACAAAGCGATTCCTCATCTTCAAATTTGTGATCAGCCAGCATGAAATCATTCGATTTCCACCCGTCCTGATCCGTCAGGATATTTAGAAATGCCCGCTCTTTTTCCCGCTGAAGAGCCTGATTGACGCTTTTTAATATCTCATTGAATCTCATCAGCTTGCTGCAACTGAATACCACCTCAGCAATATTCAAAACGACTTCGCCATTTAGATTATGCAGCAGCCATTTGGCAGTACTGCTTTTGAATTTAGCAATAATGTCCTGCGCATCCGGAAGATCCGGCAGCATCAGATAAAACTTTCCGCCCGATGAAATAACCAGATTGGTTAACGGCAGACCAAATGCATTCAATAGAGCATGGCTGGCAATGTCCGAAAGAGCGGTTAAGTAAAACGATCTTGATCGCAATCGTTTGGCCGTCCCACCCACTCCGACATTTCGAATATTGAAAATATAGTCTTGAATACCGGAGAGGTCACCCACGAGGAGCCTGAATTTAACGGTTTCATCTGTAGTTGACAAGCGCGCCGTTTCCAAATCACCTTTCTCTTTGTGGTGTCTGTATAAACAAACGGCAATTGCGGCGGTTGTTTTTGCGTGGTCGAATAGAGAAATATCCGGTCTGTTGACTGTAGAGCTGGGAATGCACCAGGCATACTTCTCCAATAGAGAAAGCATTGTCGTTAGAAATTTCTCTTTATCCGCTATTTTGATCTTTTGCAGATCAGACATGAATCCGTCCCATAAGTCCGCATAGTTTGCCGTCAGGATATTTCCGTCGGACGGTTGAAGTCTCGTTTTAAGAGTGGGAAAGCAATTTTCCACTGCTTCATCCATGGGACGCAGCTCATAACGATAATTTTTCTCAGGATTTGATTTATTGCCAAGATGCATATAATCGAAAACGCAGTGCATTCGTGTTTTCTTATAGACATCCCGATGTGTCGGCGTTTCTTCATCGTCTTGCCTTTCACTGCCTGAAGACAAACGGTCTGCCAATTGAATGATTTCCTGTAGTTTTGAGGATGGGTTATGATGGTAAGCTGCAAGATTTGGGATGCTATCCTTAACATAATCAGTTCCCAAATGAGGATGGCTCACCATAAGTTCAAAAAATTCGTTTGTCCACAAAACATGGCGATAGGTGTAATTTCCCTTTTGCAACTTGCAGATTGAGCTTTCCAAACCTCTTGTGTTCGACGACAGTGGTACTTCCGCCCGCTGCGCCAGCTTCCCTATATCATGCAGCAGCCCGGCCAGTGCCACCTTCAAAACGGTATCGTCCATAAAATCCCTCCTTCGCATCTTTGCTTTGGTTGATAGCAGAAAATCATTGAGTTTCTCCATCCCGGCAACGTTGCCGCGGTTATCGCTAAAGGTATTCACGGTCAAACCGTTTGCGGCATAGCAGCCTCAAGTAAGATCGCCTCAACGGCGCAGACCGAAACCATTTCGATCATTCTGGATTCCCGCCTGCGCGGGAATGACATATTACAGCAAGTTCTTGTTATTGTTAATTATTACGCCTTATGACGCCCATTTGATCCCGATCTTCATCTTTATTCGCAGCACACTCCGAACTTTTTGGCTTTATTTCGGATTCTATTCCGAATAACTTGGCTTGCATAAATAAGTATTCGTTTTTATGATACTTTTCATTACATCACTTTAATCTTTTCCCTGTCCAGCCCGATGCCGTAGCGTGTGTCCGGTTTTTTGCCGACGGCTTGAACGCACAGTTGAGAGGCGGCCTGCACACCGAAGGTCCGCGCCAGATCCTGACGGATTTTGCTGACGTAAGAGCGCAGTTCTTCTTTTTCCAGCGCGCAAATGCCTTTGCTTTCCGTGACCCCGCCCAGCTTTTTGTATAAACCGGTAATGTCTTTTTGCGCGGCGCTGATTTGACTGAAGTCGATGTAGCAGTCTGTGCAGCCTCCGCATCCGGCGCGTACCAGAGTGCAATCCAGCTTTCGTCTCGCAAAAAACGCATAAAGAGCCAGCCGCGACGGCATCATCGGCAGTTCCTTCCTTTTGTAGATAAGTTTACCCTGCCTCAGATCGACGATCAGCGGTTCTTCCCGCTCGCGGATCAGGCGGCGCAAAAGTCTGGCGGGTGTCTGAACGCGGCCGGTGGCGGGATCACGTATGGCGTCTCTCAATGATATGAAGGGAATGGGCACCAGTGTGACGGAGGCAGATGCTGTGTCTCTCAGTATTTTGCCGCCGCGCCCGTCGTGCATCTCCAGCATGGCCGGCTTTACGGGCGGGTAGTAGAAGCCGGGATGGCTTTCAAACTCCGGTGATACGAGGACATGGTAAATGCGGTCCTGCGACCGGCCATAGAGCTGTACTGCAGTCATGAGGCAGGCGCTCATCGTTTTTCGCCCGCCGGCGATGGAAAAGAAGACGGTGTCATCCGGACGGCTTGTGAGACGGTGCGCCAGCGCAAGGCAGGCATGGAGCAGAATCTCATTGTCGGCAGCATCGGTGATGTCGTCCAGGGGCCGGCCCGCCTTGTCTCGCAAAACATGAACGGCCCGGGGCGCAAAACGGATGGAAGCCGGATCAATGCCATATTCTTTTAAATATTGATGAAAACAGCCATCCTGCGGGGCGAGAAGTCCGGAGAGGATCCGGTCGCGACCGGTGCCGGTGGTGAGAACGTGAATTTCATCAACGCTGACACTGTCCTGATGCAGGGCGTAAAGGGTTTCGGTGATCACCTGCGGACTCAAGCCCGAGATGGCCAGAAGGATGTTTTTCATGATTTTCTCTGTTTCAAAAACGATCCAACCCCTCATGAGACATGCGGTTGAGGGAAACCGGTTTTTGGCGGACCCGACGGTGCGCACGGCGTTATTATACCTATTTTGCGGAGCTAATAACCTGAAGGTCACTCGAGCTCCGGACTACAAATGCAAGGAAAGCTCCGGCCTGCGATTTGTTTTGTCAGCATTCCCTCATTGGCGTATGGCCTGGACACGGATCTTACCCAGACCGAACGTGGTTTGCTTTCCCAGATGCGCCTGTTCGCAAAACCGCAAAAGCGGCAGATACTCTTCAAGTTGACCGCAATACGTAACGCTGCCAATCATGCCGCCCATCAGCATGGCCTGCTCCTGACGATTGGAGTAGCGTCGCCAGTCAAACCAGGTCATTGCCGCCTGTTTGACCTTTATCATTTCAGCTCTTTTCACCAGGCCGCGATAATCCAGTTCGGGTTCGCGCCCATCATGATGCGCCAGAAGCGACGAGACGCGCCGAAGCATGGCCCGCGTCAGAATATGAAAAGGCAGTTCGGCATGAAGATTGTTTTGATATTTCAGCCGCAACGGCGTGACTAAGGTTATCTTGATCGTGACGGCCTCATCGCCCGGTATGGACGTTTGCGGCAAAACGGTTATTTCAGGCAACGGCGGCTGCTTGCGAATTTTGCCGTCTGCTTTGGAATAGACGGCGATATCATTGACGCAAACACTCTCCAGATAAAATAGCGCCCGCCCGCCGGCCTGGCGCTTGCCAATCCCCATCCGGCCCATTTGATCGAAAGCGTAAATGAAATACGGGAGATAGTCGTTGGCTGTGCCGAAAAGGAGAATCACAAAATCCAGATCATCGCCTTTCTGATAGGAGGTTCTGTCATCATCAGGCGGTTCAATCACATACGGATGGGGCGGACTGGCGATACGCTGCCGGCCTGCGGAAAGATCCGAATCGGGAGGTGTTTCAAAAATAGCGTGGTAGATGCACCGGCAGGCAAGCAGGCAATCCGCACAGTCCTGTTTCTTTAAGGCGCAGACAACTTTTTTCAGCGCATGACCGAAAACACCGCGAAGCGTTGAACCCTTGTAAGGCGGCAATGCGGCATCATCTTCAAATATGCACCTAAATACATATTTTCCGTAGTTCACGACCGATATCCATGTTGAAATATATTTTGTGTTCGATGAAGCAAAGTCAGTTAATACAAACTAACCGGGATAGTCAAGACAAAAAGCAGGATATATTAACAAGCGGCCTTGAGGGTGCTCTGTCACATGGCCGTCAAACATCCAGCGCAAGGCAGCGGTTCATTATTTTATATTGAAAGTAGGGCCAAGCCTCTTCATCTGCCGCGCTTATTTCTTTGCATTTTTTTGAATGTTCAATCTTCTGCGGAAGGCGTCGGCGTCTTCTCCAAAAGTGCTGTTCTGCAATTCGCGAATGGCTTCCGCTTTTTTCTCATCGCCCATTCCCGGATCATTCATGATGGCTTTTTCCTGAGCCTGGTAATCCGCTTCCCGTTGTCTTTCTCCTTCCATTTCTTTATCAACCTGCTCCAGTTTGGCAACCTGGTCGGATGAAAAATAATTTTCTCTAAACTCCTTGATTTTTTTCATCCTTTCATAAGCTGACGATTCTTGAAGGTCCCTTTGATAAAGCACCTGCTTCTCCTGATATTTTTCATATCTTTCAGGATCACTTTGCGGCGGGTCTTCCATAAGAGCGGCATCCGCCCCCCACATCTCTTCTTTTAGATTGTTGATTCTTTTTTCCTTATCGGCGCCATACAGATTCGCATCCGCCTTAATGCTGTTTTTTCTGATGGTATATTCGTGGGCTTTGACTTCCGCCCCCCACATGGCATCTGCAACTTCTTTGCCGAACATCTCTCTCCGGTAATCCTGGATGGACTGCAGATAGCGCAGGAATTCATCTGCGGTTTTAGGCTCGCCCCATGATTTTGCCTTTTCCGTGAGTGTTGTTTCATAATCGATAAACTTTTTATAAAGCGCAAACATCTCTTCCGCCTTACCGGGATCCAAAATAGACTGCAAGTATGCTTTGACCGCTTTCAGATGTTCTTCCATGCTGGTGAATGCTATACTGGTCTGAATAAATTTAAAGAACCTTACGGTGTAGGCATTAACAATTTCTCTGGAAAAATATTTACGGGGATCTTCATTGGCCGATTGGGCCGGAAAACCTTTCAGAAACATCTTTACATCCTGGACGGGTATCTTTCGGGTTGTGCTGATAATGTGACCGGTGCTGTCCTCAACCGAAACATCTGCGGATTGTTTTGAATAAAGCATATATCCGATGATTCCGACCGCTAAGACTACTAATCCCGCCACAAGTATTTTCTTTTTCATAGATGCACCCGTTATTTTCTTTGTTATATGAAAAAGAGCCGAATTACTCCAGTTATTAAATGGGCGTAATCCGGCTCTTTGCTGAAAACTATTTATGTCTGAACGGATATGGTATTAAAACCCTCTACCCTTAAGGTCAGCGGCGATATTTGTAAACTGTGTCGGCGCATCATAACCGGGCGTCGGCAAACTTAAAAGCCCAACTTCCGATAAATGATTTACACCAAACCAGCCGGTCAGAGTTCCTCTGTAATTTCCCCATTTCGCCGATGAAACGGAAACCAAACCATCATTTGCTCCCTCAATCGGTTTTATGGCCAGCCACAACGGTAATACGACTTGTGCACCGATTGCTGTTTTGCAATCAGAACCATAACTCTGATAATAAACGCCGGCCATATCGGGTACATTCGGATTGAATACCGTTTTCATCCACCAAGTCGTTTCTTGTGTTCCATTTGTTCCACTATCCGTTCCGGAAACACCAAGCAAATATTTATATACAAAATCAAGAGTACCTGCGATTGCACTGGTCAATCCGGTGTTCGCGCCAAAATTCATAATGGCATCAGCAACCGGGCTGCCTCTGTGCGGGCTGCTCATACTGGTATAGCTGGCAACATAAGGGGCCATACCAAGATTGGTGATGGCGTAGCGTGTGTAAAGGCCGCCATCAGAATGGCCGATAAGATTTATCTTCTTTGCGCCGGTAACAGCCAGGATTTCTTTGACCTTTGCCTTCCATTCAATAGCCTTATACTCTTTTGACTGCATGGGGTTGCCACTGGTTATGAAAACCTGAGCGCCATTTTCCCCCATTGTTTTCGGGATACTCCCCCAATAATCAGTAATCCCCATAACCTCAGCATTAGCACCCATGCCATGTGAAAGGACAATCGGATACTTGGTTGCGGCCTTTGTACTTGCAGCCATGGACATCATTGGTAAAACGATCAGAGCCAGAATAATACCTATTGTTACTTTTTTCATGACACCCTCCCAATATGCAAAATTTTATGATTCCTGAATTCCTGCAAAGCCGCTCCATGATAGTGACGATGACAGAATATTTCTTTCTCGGTTGATTAGCATACAATATGCCATTTTCTTAACGAACACCCCATATACGTCATAAGCGATTAAAATATAAAATAAAATAATTATTATGAACGGAAAAGGTCAAGTTGACGCTTATGGGGCAATAAAGTCAAAAATATAAAGAATAAACAGATAATTACAATAATATCAGTTATTTGATTGCATGGGTAGTATTACCCCATATTAGGGCATTACGACACAACTTTACGAATGCGTCAAACCAAATTTTTGCATTTTCACGAAGAGTGTTTTTCGGTTAATCCCAAGGGCCGCAGCAGTCCGGCCGCGGTGCCAATTATGTTCCGACAAAGCCTTGATAATGTGATCTCTTTCCAGAACTTTCAGATTCAATGTAGCTTGTTCTTTTATTTCGCCAAGCTCCTGAGCCGACTGTTTTTGGCCCGTAGGGACAGTCTTTGCCGTAAAACCCGTGCTGACCAGTTTCCCGTCTGTCGGCAATTCCTCTTGCAACCGCGCCGACCGAATGGTTGGACCATCCGCAAAATCCAGTCTTCTTAATGTCAGGTAGCGCTGCAAAACATTTTGAAGTTCCCGAATATTCCCCGGCCAGT
>CAYOPU010000033.1:0-8516 GCA_964405915.1 uncultured Smithella sp.
GGCTTGTGAACCCCGTCAGGTCCGGAAGGAAGCAGCGGCAGCAAATCCCGTCGTGTGTTGCGGTAAACCCGGTCACCTTTTATCGTGACTCCTGACTTCTGACTTCAGAGAGGTTTACTTGGAATATCAGGTTTTAGCCCGAAAATTTCGCCCGCAGGCATTTGAAGATGTCGCGGGCCAGGAGCCTGTGGTCCGCACCCTGAGCAATGCCATTGCCCAAGGCCGCATCGGACACGCATTTTTGTTTGCGGGGCCCCGCGGCGTCGGGAAAACATCCGTGGCCCGGATTCTGGCTAAATCCCTCAACTGCGAACAGGGGCCGACGGCCACGCCCTGTAATCAATGTCCGAACTGCAAAGAAATCACCGACGGCACATCCATGGATGTGCGCGAAATTGACGGCGCGTCCAACCGCGGCATCGACGAAATCCGCGAGCTTCGGGAAAATGTCAAATTTGCGCCGGCCGCCTCCAAATATAAAATCTATATCATTGATGAAGTTCACATGCTGACGCGCGAGGCGTTCAACGCGCTGCTCAAAACGCTGGAAGAGCCCCCCGGCCACGTCATTTTCATCTTTGCCACCACGGAAAATCATAAAGTCCCGGCCACGATTCTGTCGCGCTGTCAGTGCTACGATTTCCGGCGTATTTCCCTGGGTCAGATTGCGGCCAATTTGGGCAAGGTGGCCAAAGCGGAAGGCATTGTCATCAGCCCTTCAGCGCTTTCCTGGGTTGCCGAAGCCGGCGACGGCAGCATGCGCGACGCCCAGAGCATTTTCGATCAGGTCATTTCCTACGCCGGGATGAATATTTCGGATGAAGATGTGGAAGATATTCTGGGACTGGCCGACCGCAGGTATCTTTACCGCCTTTCGGAAGCCGTTTTTACGCGCAATGCCGGCGCCTGCCTGACGATTCTGGAAGAAGCCTATCTGGCGGGCATCGATATGAAGCATTTCTACTCCATGCTCCTGAAGCATTTCCGCAATCTGCTTTTGGTCAAGATCGCCTCGGACGGCGGCTCTTCTTTTGATATTGCGCCGGAGCAGGTGGAAAAGCTGAAAAATCAGATACAGCATGTTTCCCGCGAAACGCTGCAGCGCTACCTGGATATTCTGCTCAATGAAGCCGACAGCCTGCGCCGCAGTCAGGAAGTGCGCATGAAAATCGAAACAATTCTGGTGCGCATGGCCTATCTGGAGCCGGTCCTGCCGGTGGGTGAAATCATGGGCATGCTCGAATCGCTGGAGCAGAAACTTCACAACGGCCTGCCGTTATCCGAAGGCAGGGCTTATGAGGAACCGGTTGCAGCCCATCAGCCTTTGGAACATTCACGGACGGACAGCGGGCAAAAATCGCCCGATCCGGCAAAGAGTTCCCCGACGCCGGTCGCGGCAGGGACCAGGCCTGCGCCGGAGCCGCTGCCGGGTGAAGATCTGAAAAAATTCATCAAAAGGGAGAATCCGCGGCTGGGGGCGAAAATTGACGCTGCTGAAATTCTGGGAATGGAAAACGGTTTTTTCACGCTGGGTTTTCCCACTGGCTATCTTTTTCTCGACAACATTACGGAAAAACCGCAAAAAGAAGAATTGGAAAGAATCGCGGGGATTTATTATTCACAAAATGTTTCCTTGAAGATTCAAACCATTGATGCGCCAAAGACCAACGGCAACGCCGGCGCGCGTGGCGCCAGGGCAAACAACTTGAACGATATCAAGCGCGAAGCCATGAACTCGCCGCTTTTTCAAAAAGTGCTGGCCGAGTTTGAAGACGCGGAACTGGTGGAAATTAGACCTATTACTGACAAAAAACAGGGGGGATAAGCACATGCATAACATCGGCAATATCATGAAACAGGCCAAAAAAATGCAGGAAAAAATGGGACGGCTCCAGCAGGAGCTGGAAGCCAGAACGATCGAAGCACAGTCCGGCGGAGGCATGGTCCGGGTCCTTGTTAATGGAAAATATGAAGTCGTGTCCCTGAAAATCGAAAAAGACGTCGTCAATCCGGAAGACATTGAAATGCTTCAGGATTTAATTGTCGCGGCAGTGAATGAAGGTATCCGCAAATCCCAGGAAATGGCGCAGTCGGAAATGGCCAAGATCACCGGCGGCCTGTCCATTCCCGGCATGGGCATGTAAGGCGGCCCATGAAATCCTACGCACAACCCATTAAACGGCTGATTGCGGAACTGGCCAAGCTTCCGGGTATCGGCGAAAAAACAGCGGCGCGGCTGGCCAATTACATTTTGCGCGCCACCCCTGACGATGTGGAAAAACTGGCGGAAAGCCTGGTCGAAGTGAAGCGGAAAATCCGGCTCTGCCGGATTTGTCTCAATCCGACGGAAGAGGAGATCTGCCATATCTGCGCTAATCCGGCGCGTGATCAGCACATGATCTGTGTCGTTGAAGAACCGGACGCTCTGGCCGCCATTGAAGAAAGCGGTGTTTTTCATGGATTGTATCACGTTTTGCACGGCGCGCTGGCCCCGCTGGACGGCATCGGTCCGGAAAACCTGCGTCTGGGCGAACTGTCGAAACGCATCAGCGAAGGCCGGATAACTGAATTGATTTTAGCCACCAACCCCAATGTGCACGGCGAAGCCACGGCGCTCTTGATTACCCGGATGTTCAAGGATTCCCATATCCAAATTACCCGTATCGCCATGGGTGTGCCGATGGGCGGCGATTTGAAGTATGTGGATAAAATGACCATCTCCAAGTCACTGGAGTTCCGGAGGGGGATGTGATATTATAGTCTCTAAAAGTGCATCAAAAGAGAGGTTATGATGATATTGCATGGCATTTATGAAAATGGTGTTATTAAAATTCAGGATAAAAAGCTTCCCATGATAAGGGCCGAAGTGGACATTATTGTGAAAGACAAGCCTTGGCAAAGGCGAATCAAAAAAACAAAAATAAAAGGGGAGCCGGTTTCTGAAACAATTGTCAGGGCACGATATGAAGAATGAAATCATTTCTGGATACTTCCTCGCTGGTTAAGCGGTACATACAGGAACAAGGGTCTGCCTTAGCGGATGAAATATTTATATCCTCCGACAGCTTATACGTTTCTTCTATTACACAAATTGAACTCACTTCTGCTCTAACGCGCAGACTTTTTGAAAAGTCCATTGCAGATAAAGCCTACACAGATGCCTTGAAAACTTTCAGGTCTGAATTAAAATATTTTGAAATCGTCCCCTTCAATGCACAGATCGAAAAATATGCTATTAAAATAATCGAAAAACGCGGAATGAAAACCCTGGATGCAATTCAGCTTTCTTCAGCGATTGAAAGCAATACAGATCAGTTTGTTACATCCGATAAACGGCTGTTTGAAATTGCCTCAAAAGGAACGGGATTAAATTGTCTGTTCATTTAAAACCATTTCCAGGTCGCTGGAGTTTTCTGCTGGAGTAATCATGTTGATTGCTCCAAAATATTAATATTTGGTTCAGATCATGCGGTGAAGCGAATGATCAAAAGATCTATATCGCGCCAAGAAGTCGAAGCCGTCATCGGCGAAGGAGAAATCATTGAGGAATATCCCGATGACAAATATTCTCCAAGTTGTCTTGTTTGCGGAAAAACGAAAGCTGGAAGAACTCTGCATATTCAGGTATCATTACCTCCAGTTGTAGTTGTCATCACAGCATATGAACCCGCTCCGGAAGAATGGGTTAACGGAAGAAAAAGGAGGTAAGTTAAATGCGATGTCCATTTTGCGGTGGCAAATCTGTCAAGGAAATCGTGACCTTTACTTATGAGGAAGAGAATAAATACATTTTAATCGAGCACGTCCATGCTGATGTCTGTGAAAGATGCGGGGAAAAAATGTACTCGCCGGAAGTTGCGGATGAATTGCTGAACATTGCCAGGCAACAACTAACACCGGCAAGAAAAATTGAAGTTCCCGTTTACGAGTTTGTAATGAATCAATGAGCGGACGCGATCTTTTGTTGGTTTCTTCTGGTTCCCAAGCTCTGGCTTGGGAACGAGGAAAGAACCAGGAAAGAAAAAGGAGGGGTGCGCATGCGTAACAACATCAAAAAGGTCTTCACGGCTTTGATGATTTCGGGAATGGCTTTTGGATTATTAAACGGCTGTGACAGCGGCGATAAAGTAATCGACGAAGCCACCGGCAACCGGGCCGTACAGCAATATCAAGTGACCAAAGATAAATTGAACACCCTGCAGGAACAACAGAAAGAAAAATACAAGACCATTCCGGGAGACGAAACCGGGGAAAATAAGTAAGGAAATCCGTCCTCTGCGGGGGAGGGGTGACAAATTCGATGCTTTCTGACGGAGACGGCGTGTTTCCGGCATCAGTTTCCATTGATCCACTTTGCCGCGTCCTGAACAGATTCCTGGTCAAACTTCACACGGAAGCGCACAAACGGTCCCTGGGCGGTATAGGCTGCGGCGGAAAAATCCTTGTCCTCAAAACCCGTTACATTGTAGCCAAGACTTACCCAGACATTCCGCATTAGGTTGTATCCGACCGATAAGCCGCCGTAATAGTCATAGACCGATGAATTCCAGGAATACAGCCGACCGCCGTGCCAACCGATGTCCCACTGCTTGTTCACATCATAGCGCACCTCCGCGCCCACAAGGTCCGTATAGCCGCTGTAGTCGGTATCGTACATTTTTTCCTGCGTGTATTTGGAGCCGTAGTGCGCGGAAAGCTGCAATTCCTGATACGGACGATAATTCAGCATCAGGTTGTTCAGCAGTTTCCAGGAATTGACATCCGCACTTCCGGCGCCGCTCTGCTGATCGATCAGAAAATCCAGACGATTCAAGACAATCCACTTTGTCAGCGGCGGACGGTAAACAATGCCGTGGCGCACATCCACTCTGGTGGTTTCCATGCCGGTGGCGGAAGAGGTCTGGAACATCTGGAAACGGCCCGACCACGCCCAGTTGTCGTCAACTTCTTTCACGATGCCGCTCATCAGGCCCCACTTGTTTTCCGTTTCCGCGCTGCGGAATTCCAGGCGGCTGTCCCACGTCAGCTTTTTGATCTGGTAGGTCGTTCCTCCGGAAACAGCGGTAAAATCTTCGCTCGCCCCTGAAGCCTGCGGGACATTTGTATTGAACGAGTAGCGCTGGCGGCTGGCGACCGTCTGGCTGCGCTCCAGGCCGGCATCCACCTTCCAGGCTTCATTGATCTGCCAGGTCTGCTTCATGCCGGCACTGGCAAAAACGCGCTCATCATCTTCGCTGAACTGACGGGCAACGCTGCTGCTTAATTCCGCGCCCTTCCACGGGGCCGCGCGCATGCCGAGCCGGGTGTTTTGCGTATTGGCGGCGTCGCCCCAGGTAAATTCCTGAGCGGCCAGCAGCGTCAGGGACTTGACCACGGCCAACTCCGCGCCCAGCGTGGTGCGGGTCGGGAAATCAACGTTGCCGTTGCTGCCGACGGATTGCGCATGATTCATCGTCAGCGTCAGACGATCGTAAAGCGTCCGAACTCTCCCCCCCAGCGTCAACTGATTGGATTCCTGATTGCTGCCGTCGCCCAGGCTGTCATGCGCGTGCAGGAATCCCAGATACGCGCCGTATTTATTTTCGTTGTAGCCCAATTTGCCCTCGGCCATATCACGCGTCGCGTCGGTCAGCAGATTGTACTGACGATAAATTTTCGCGTCGGCATTGATTTTTTCGCTGAAACGATAAGCGCCTTCAACGCCTAATTTGCGCGTGCCCGCTTCGCCGCCCGGCTGCTGTCCCATGCCGAAGCCCGCATCCTGTTCACGCACATAGGCTTTCGCTTCATACTTTTTGCCGGTGCGCGTCGCTTCCGCCAGATAAGCATTGCCGCTGCGGCTGTCGGTTCCGGCGGTGTATTCGCTTTTGGCGAATTCGCCTTTGATTTTTGTTTGATCGTCCAGTTTGATGGTGGCATCGGCGCCATAGAGATTGCTGCCCCGATTGCCCTGCCCTTCGTGGATGTAGCTGGCGCCGGCTTTGAGTTTATTATTCAACGCCTTCACCCCGGCGCGGCCGCCGTAGGTATAATCCTTTCCGCCCCGGGAGACGGTTTCATACTCCGCCACAATCATCACCGGATTCAGATTCTCATCTCTGCTGAAAACCGACTCCCGGAAAAGAATGGCGCCCGAGTCATAATCAATCGCGTAATCGACAAAGCGGCTCAGCGTGCGCGATTCGATCAGCACTTCGCTGCGGAAACGGTCTCTCACTTCAATGGTTATTTTTTCCGATCCGGACACAACGTTCTTGTTGGAGAGCCGGTAAATGCCGGACGTGCCGTTGCCGGGAATCTCATCGCGCGCATAAATCTGCTCCGTTTCGCTGGCAAAGGCATTCAGTTCATAATGCTTTCCCTGGACCTCTGTTTTCAGGCCGGTCATGCGGCGGCTGTAGCGCGAAAGCTCCGTCAACGTCATGCCGGTGTCATAATCGCCGAACATGGCGTAAAACTGTTCTCTTTCGATCTTCACGTACAATTTATGCGTGCTTGCGGCGTCATACTGCTGCTGAGACGCGTCGCCGTAAAGCGTGAAATAGGTTTCAGGATTGATGGTCTGAAACAGGGCGCCGCCGGTGTTTTCTTTGGTTTTTGCGGAATCGTATGCCATGGTCAGAAGCCACTTGCCCTTGAGCTGACCTTTGGCGAAAAATGCCACACGGCCGTCCTTGTAAAGATCTTCATCCGTTGACGACCCCTTGAGGTTTTCCATGTTGCCGGTTGCGGTATTGTAGCCGGCCGTGCCTTCCGCCAGCCCCACAAGGATCCAGTCGCGCATCTGGGGCTGCACATAGGTTTCCGCCTCGACCACGGCATGGTTATAACCGAGCACAACACGGTAAAGACCGCTGTTGCTTACGGGCTGGAACAAAACGTCGCCTTCCCGGCTCATCTGCACGACGGGGTGACTTCCGGCTTTGGGAGGCTGCGCGAAAATATCCGGTTTTTTCAGCGGGCTGAGATTGCCTTCCCTGATCTCCAGGTCCGTCCCGGCGGGGATGCGCGTGCCTGCCGCGTCATAAAGCTCCAGACGAAGTTTGACCGGCGTTTTGCCGTCGGCGAGGTTGCCCTCGGCCGATTTCAGGCGGATGGAAACGATTTCACCGCTCCGCATGACGGAGATGGCTTTTTTGAAGCGGGCGTTGCCGAACGGGTCCACGCCCTGAATCTCCAGAACATGCGGCCCGGGTTTTCCGAAATCCACGCCGATGTAGCTGTAAAGCGCCTTGCCCGTTTTGGTATCCTTCATCGTGAAACCGATCTGTTTTGACGGCACTTCTTCCTTGTCCAGCAGCAGGCGCGGGGTCAGCCGCGCGTCAAGACAAACGCGGACGCTGCTGATGTTGTTGACGATAATATCCTGATCCGCCGGATAAAGGATTCCCTCCGGATCTTTGACAGTGGCTTCCGCATCCTTCTCCTTTTCAGCCGGTGGCGCAGGCGCGGCAGGCGACACTGAACGCGACGCATCAGGCGCGGCTGCCGGCAAAGCGGGTGCGGCTGCTTTGGCTGCCGGGAAAACCGGTGTGGCAGGCACAGGCTCCCTGCCGCCGCCTGCAGCGGCGATTTTTACGGCATCCTTTGTCGCGGGCTTTTCCTGAACCGCTTCCGGACGCAACGGATCAGCGGCGCGGCCGGAGATGATCCGCACCTCCACGCGCCGGTTTTGCGCGCGGCCCGCCTCCGTGCGGTTGTCGGCAACAGGCGTTTCGCTTCCCCGCCCTTCGATGAAAAACTTTTCCGGCGGAATCTGAAAACGGCTCATCAGGTAACGGCCGACGCTTTCGGCGCGCGCCAGAGACAGCGCCTTGTTGTCTGCAAATTCAACCCGGTTGCGCGGGGCGATCGGCATATTGTCCGTGTATCCGGCCACATGGATTTTCTCGATGCCCGGTCCGGAAAGGGCGTCGGCCAGTTTATCCAGTTCCCGGCGGTCGTCGGCGTTCAATGTGGCGCTGCGCACCGGAAAGCGCGGCCGCAGGACGATCTTTCTGGCGGTCGTCTCCGCATCTTTTGCGCCGGACACAGCCGGAGCGCGAGGTAAGGTTGAACCGTCAATGATCCGGCTGCAGACAATCCGCACCTCCACGCGCCGGTTTTGCGCGCGGCCCGCCTCCGTGCGGTTGTCGGCAACAGGCGTTTCGCTTCCCCGCCCTTCGATGAAAAACTTTTCCGGCGGAATCTGAAAACGGCTCATCAGGTAACGGCCGACGCTTTCGGCGCGCGCCAGAGACAGCGCCTTGTTGTCTGCAAATTCAACCCGGTTGCGCGGGGCGATCGGCATATTGTCCGTGTATCCGGCCACATGAATTTTCTCTATCTGCTGTCCCGAAAGGGTGGCGGCCAGTTTATCCAGTTCCCGGCGGTCGTCGGCGTTTAATGTGGCGCTGCGCACCGGAAAGCGCGGCCGCAGGACGATATCGGGCAACGGGTAGGTTTCTGTTTTCTGGTGCGAGGGCAGAACGGTTTCGGCCGGCGGCGTCAAGATTTCCACTTTCGGCCCGGGAACG
>CAYOPU010000033.1:8616-12856 GCA_964405915.1 uncultured Smithella sp.
GGGCAGAACGGTTTCGGCCGGCGGCGTCAAGATTTCCACTTTCGGCCCGGGAACGGCAGATGTTTTTACCGCTGTTTTTTTGCGGAGATGGAAATCGGTGCGCCACAGAGCGCCGCCGCGTGTTTCCACAAACTGTGAAAACGCCCGGCCCGCAAAACGGCTGTTTTCCGTACAGGCAAAGGGCTCGTAGCCTTCCGGCAGCGAATCCAGATCCATTTGCACCACATGCAGCCCGTCGCGCACGGCTTCGAAATGAAACTTTCCGTTTTTATCGCTGACCACAAACGTGCCGTCCTCCAGGTAGATCCGCACGCCTTCGACGCCGTCCGGTCCTTCCCCCGTGGTTTCATTGCACGCCCCTGTGGAAACGCGTCCCAGCAGGAAGGATTTGGTCCGGATGAAATCATCCCGGATTTTGACTTTCCAGTAAGCGGCATTCGAGGTGACTTTGGTGTCGGTGGCTGTCGCACTGTTGGTCGCTTCGCCCAGGCGCGCTCCGGCGGTCACTTCCGCCACATAGTCCATCGTGGCGGCGGCGCCTGCGGCCAGCGCCCCGACTTTGAAAACCAGCGTCCGGCCGTCGGCCGAAACGGACGGATTAGCCGTGGAAAGGCCGTTTAACCTTGCCGATCCGCCGCGGTACCGGAAACCGGCGGGCAGCACATCCGTAATTTGCACGCCGGCCAGTGCCGTAAGCGGGCTTTTATTCGTCACCGTCAGCCGGTAGGAAATAAAATCTCCGTGTCCCGCAAAATCCTTATTGCCGGTTTTCAGCAGCCACAGCGCTCCCGGGGCCGGGTCAAGAGGAATATCAAGACGCCGGGCCGGGCCGGGATTAATGGGAAAGATCTCGCCGCGGGAGCCTAAGACAATCACAAAAGGAGCGCCGGGCAGCAACTGAAGGGCTGCCGCCGGCACGGTGCTGGGGAAACCATAACCGACCGGGGGCTTAATCTGGAATTGATAATTACCCGGCAGGACAAAGGGGAAACGGAACAGCCCCGAAGCATCCGTCGTTACCGATGATGAAACAACCGTAACGCCGTCATCGCCCCAGACGACAGCGGGCAGGCCTGTGGCCGTATTCATCAGGGTGACGGTCGCTCCGGAAATCCCTGCGCCGGTGACGGAGTCAAACACAATGCCGTACGGATCAACCATGACCATCGTGGCCGATGTGTCGCTGCCGTCCACAATGTCAACATATCTGATGTCCAGTTTGTCTCCGTCTTTGACGGACATGATGCCGTTGTAAGGGGCTGCCGCGGCGCTGTCGCCGGGCAGGTAACCGGCAAAAGCACCCGTATTCGGTCCGGTTTCCGATAATCTGATGACTTCCGTGTCGCCGTTTCGGGGATTGCGGACGGTCACGATGACCGTTTCGATTACCGACGGATCCAGATTCTGGTCCGGATCGGTCAGCCGGATAAAAAGAGGATTTCCCTGATGAAGCTGATCGGCGGCGGTCAGCCGCACCGGCCGGCTTAAATCAATGGGCGTGGTTGTCCCCACGGGAACGGGCGCCGCCAGAGCGGCAAACGGGGCAGCCTCTGAACTTCCCGTGCGATAAGCCGTCACGGCCACGTTGACCGGTTGTGCTCCGGCAAGATCAGGGGCATAAGTTAAAATTTCGATTGTGGACGGCGTCCGGATGACAACGGTTGCTTTGACGGAAGCCGCAGAAGAGAAAGCGCCGTTCAGCCATGAAAGCTTTGCCCGGTTGACGATCGCATCCCCCTGCACGGGCGCGCAATCGGCCGTGCAGGGCATCAGGATCACCGCCAGCAGCGCAAACCAGACCCATACGGCGGCGGCGCTTCTCAGACGGGTTTCAAGACGATTCAAGCCGGCACTGGGCAGGGATAGACCCCTCCCGTTTGCCGCCAGAGGCGAACGGGGGAGATTTCCGGCCCGAAGGCCGGAAATCTCCATGCTTGGTTTATGAAATCGTCTCAAAATCATCGTTTACGCTTTGATCCCGTCGATTAATTGTTAAGTGTCACCCGGTACAGAACCAGAACCGTCCTGCCGGCCGGAATGGTGCCGCCCGCCGCGTTTGTTGCTCCCGTGCCCACATGGACGGTCAGCGTCGATGTCGCCGCGGAATAGGTTGCCGGATCCGCGTCACCCGCCGCGGTGTAATACGACGTGGATGTCGCAGGCGAGCTGGCGTCGTTGACATACGTGACATCCGTCGTGCCGGTGTAAACACCCGTCCGGAAAGCGACAAAAGATGTCGGCACGGCATCGGTAATGGTAGCGCTTGAAACCGATCCGGATGAACTGGTGTTGGCGGCCACCAGAACATACTCCATCACATCTCCCGGTTTTGCCGTAACGCCCGCCGGGTAAAAGCTTGTGGAATTATAGACGTAGGCCGTCCCGGTGCCGGCGGCGGTCGTGGTGACATTCCGGACATACTTGGTCAGGGTGGCCACACCGCTGGTAAAGGTGTTGGTTACCGGGCCCGAGGTGGCTGAAACGGCAGGCGTCGTGGCGGATGTAATGGTCACCGTATTGGCAACGGTTACGTCCGTGCCGCTGGCCGTGATGGTTCCGGGCGTGACGGTGGTGGTGATCACCTGCTGCTCGGCCACCAGTGTGCCGGCTGCGGGAGCGGCGGAAAGCGGAGCATTCAGCGTAATGGTGGACGTGCCGCTGGCATTATCGCTGACGGCGGTAACCGTTCGGACTTCCCCGTTGATGACCACCGTATCACCCACCTGGATGCCGTTGACGGAGCTGCCTGCCACACCGTCGGAAGGAACATTAATCACCGAGGCGGTCGATCCGGCAACCGTAACCGATGCCCCCAGTTGAATACTTGCCGGACTGGCACACGCGGGCGTCGCCCCGGCCCCCGACGTATTGGTGGAAGCGGATACCGTGGCGCAATAGTTATACGTATCCGGACCATTGGCTGTTGCGGTGACCGTATAACTGTCCGTCAGGGTCGCGCCGCCGCTGTAGGACGTTGTCTGGGCCGGTCCCGGAGCGATGGTCGGCGCGGCCGCCACCAGACTGACGGTAACCGTCACGCTGGCCGTGGCTGTCTTGACGCCGGTGCCGTCGTTATAAGATAGCGTGGCACTGTTGATAATCTGCGTGTTGGCCGCGATGTTCGCCCATGCCGAAGCGGCTGACATAACGGACAACATCAGAATAATCATCAGGCAAGAACATATTCTTTTATGCTGTTTCATATGTTTCTCCTTTTATGCTCCTTTTCAAAGTTGTTGATGAATTGAAGCGGCATCACTGCCGCTTCAATTCCTTTTAGATTTTTAATTTATCGTTACCTTGTAAATCACAATGGCTTCTCCAGCGGGTCCAGTAGTGTATGGCGGCAGGATACCGCTTGCAGCAACTCCGGCCGCACGACCGGCGTCGTCATCAACCAGCAACCCGGCAATTAATGGTAAGGTAGCACCATCGCCGGCCACTGTGATGTTATTTAACAGTGTGGAATTAGCCACATAAGTCGTGTAGAGAGGCAGCGGGTCCGTTACAGTCACGGCTTGCGCGTTGCTGTTTCCCGTGTTTCTGACCGTGATACGATAGCAAATGGTGTCTTTAGGAGGATAGACTCCGCCACTGGAAACCCAACCACTACTGCAATCGTCAGTCGTGGTCACTTCCTTTGTGATGGTCATCTTTGGAATCTGAACCGTCGTGATCGTCTCATCCGTAACAACTGCACAAGAGCCTGTATCTCCATCTGCTGTCGTCACCACAGTAATGGTCTGATCGACCAATGCGCCGGCGGCTATCGCACCGGGGTCCACCGTCACGGCAAAGCTTTTTTGCTCCGCAATAACGTCACCGATGGCAACGGCTGTCGTCAGGTTGGTAGTCAGGGTAATCGTGGACGTTCCACCTACTGTGGTTCCACCGTCCGAAATGGACGCTACGGTATAGAGATTTCCACCAATTACAACAGTATCATTGGCTACTATTCCGTTGACTGCACTGTCTGCACTGTTGTCATTGGGCACAGTGATCACAGTAGTTCCGATTCCCGCTGTTGCCGACGCGACCGTTGCACCCAGGTCAACGTTATCAGGGACGACAGAAGAAACCGTGGAACCGGTGATGCCGACAGACTGGGCAGTAACCGCAGCGCTCAGATTATAATTGTCGGGACCGTTGGCCGCGGCCGTGACGGTATAGTTGTAAACAGCAGTGCCGCTTGGCGTTGTCGTAATATCTGCCGGTGCACTTAAGATGGGTTGTGCGCAGA
>CAYOPU010000033.1:12956-15342 GCA_964405915.1 uncultured Smithella sp.
CTTCCTCCTTAAATGGTTTTAAAATTATTTATAAATGACTTCTTACGATTTACATGCAGCAGTCTCGTCATTTTTTCAGCATTCATCCGTCCATAAGCGCCTCCTTGATTTTCCTTTTTTTGTTATATTCCTGAGACAGGATTTTCCTGTCATTTCACTTTCACCTTAAATCCCACCTGGCCTTTGCCGCCCGCGGGCACTTTGGAGACAGTCCAGCGGATATTGGAATACTGTTCGGGTGACGCTGTCTTTTTTTCCACCTTGCCATTGGGCATTTTGAACTCATAAGTGAGCAAAGAAGGCTTCTTGAACGTCTTTCCGCCGTCAATGGAAAAAGTCACATCCGCATCGTTGCCAAACGCACTGCCGTTGATATAGACCGTGCCCCTGGGAATCGGATCATCAAGAACAGCATTCATCGCTGCCTCGTTGCCGGAGTTGACGTAACTGATCGTGTAAATGACTACGTCTTCGGAGGCAACCTTTTCGATGGCAATCCTTTTTGCCTGATTGTTGACAATGATTTCCTGTTCCGCCTTCATGCTGACTGAGATGAGCGGTTTCGCCATAACCTCAACCGCCATCAGCATCACACTCAGCGCCATCACCAGTAAAATTAATTTTTTCATAACACACTCCTTTCTGACACCTGTTAAATGATATTTATGAAACAGTAGATCAAACTTCTACTCTATTTGCCGCTTTGATTGTTTGTTCACCTCCATTAATTATATTTTTTACGATCAATTAATCGTCACCTGAAAAGTTACGGTAGCCGACGTTCCGGCCGGAAGACTGCCGGTTGCCGCCGTCCCCGGAGTACGACTGGTATTGTTATCAATCAGTAACCCGCCGATCAGCGGCAGGGTCGTTCCATCCCCGGCCACGGTGATGCTGTTCAAACGTGTGGAATTGGCCACATATGTGGTATATTGCGGCAACGGATCGGTTACCGTTGCATTGATCGCATTTCCGGCTCCGGTATTGGTGATAAGGATGGTATAGGTCACGGTCTGTCCGGGCGTGACCGGATTGGTGTTGGCCGATTTCACAATAGTCAGGCTGGGCTGAGCTACAAGGATGGCCGCACTGGCATAATCTGTCACCAAGCCTTCAGTTCCCTCGGCAGCATCAACACGCGCCGTCCAGTAACCGGTTGCTGAACCCAAGGCTGGCGTATACGCATATTCATACATCTTGCCTGACGGGCTCGAATAACTTGCATTTTCCGTCATGGCGCCCGCCGTCAGGCGTACCACACCGCCTGAATCAGTCATGGTCAAAGTGGCACCGTTAACGTCGTAAGCACCGAACGGATCGCTCACAATGGCACGAACGTAAACGGTCTGACCTGGAGCAATGGCGGTCAGCACCGTGCCCCCGGGATAAGCGGCAGTATAAAAACCGATGCTGTCCACATTGATGACGTTCTGGGAATTCGGATTGACATAAGAATAGTTGCCCGTGGACGGCGCCGGATAGACCTGTATGTCACGCGTACCCAAGCCGGTTTGATTATTTCTGACATCCAGAATCAAATTATTACCCGGGGCACAAGTGTATGCCGCTGCCAACGGCAGATTAACATTGAGAGCGGAAGGTGTAGCTGGTGGTGTAACCGCCGTCAGCGAAATGGTCGGTGAGGCTGTCGCAATTGTGTTCGCTCCGCACCGCAGTGTTATCGGAATCGTATAGGTTCGTGTGCTGGTTGCGGTTAACCAAAGTCGTACAGGAATATTGCCGCTGCTTACAGTCACCGATGACTGGAGTACAGGACTCAAAGCAAATGATACAGTGGTTTTTTCTGCAATATTCACATAAGAAGCTGCATTAACCGTCGCCGGTGTCCGGTTGATATGACCGGTTGTAGTGCTATCACGATAAATATACAGTGGCTTGTTACCGGTACCGGGAACTGATCCGCCGGAAACTGTAATCGTTGGCGCGGCCGGTGTTGCGCCGAAACCCGTTGGAGGGGTGACTGTGGCCGAATTGTTAATCAAGGTTCCTGCAGCCAGTGGGTTGTTAAGGGTAACATCAAAAACAATGGTGACTGAACCACTAGCGGGAACGCTGATACCTGTAATATTCAAATAACCGGTACCGTTGGTTCCACCACCGGGATCCGAACTGTCTGTTGCCCCTGCCGGAATGCTCACGACGGTAAAAGAATTAACGTTCGCGGGAATATTATCGGTAACGGTTACATTGCTGGCGGCTATCCCGTTGGTTTCGGTGAGCGTTATTGTGTAACGGATCACATCGCCGGGATTCTGGTCTCCTCCGTTGCGATCAACCCATTTCTTGGTGGAAGTGGACAGCCGAGGTAGACAATCGGCTCCGGGTGCAACCCCGGGAGGAGCAGGCGCGTCAAACGTGGAATAAC
>CAYOPU010000034.1:0-14788 GCA_964405915.1 uncultured Smithella sp.
TTTCTGAGCAAATTAAAAGCTATGAAAAAAAGCTGGATATAAGCGAAACGGGAACTGTCTTATCCGTCGGTGACGGTATCGCGAGAGTTTACGGTGTGCAAAACGCCATGGTTATGGAACTTCTCGAATTCCCCGGCGGTATTCTGGGCATGGTTCTCAATCTCGAAGCCGATAACGTCGGTGTTGCCGTTCTGGGAGAAGTCACTCATATCAAAGAAGGCGATATCGTTAAAAGAACCGGAAAAATCGCACAGGTTCCGGTGGGAGATGGACTGCTTGGCCGCGTCATTGACGCGACGGGAGCGCCACTGGATGGCAAGGGTCCCATCGAAGCTACGGAGTTTCGCCGAATTGAAATGGTTGCCCCCGGTGTTATTGCACGCCAGCCCGTTAATCAACCGATGTACACGGGCCTCAAGGCCATTGATGCCATGACGCCGATCGGACGGGGACAGCGGGAACTTATTATTGGTGACCGTCAGATCGGTAAAACGGCCATTTGTATCGATGCGATTATTCGCCAGAAAGACACAGGCGTTAAGTGTATTTATGTTGCCATCGGCCAGAAAAAATCAACCGTGTCTCAGATTGTGGAAAAATTAAGGCAGCATGACGCGATGTCTTACACATGCGTTGTGGCCGGTTGCGCGTCTGACCCGGCCACACTTCAGTACATCGCGGCTTACGCCGGGTGCAGTATTGGTGAATATTTCAGAGATAAGAGTCAGGATGCATTGATTATTTATGATGATCTATCCAAACAGGCTGTTGCTTACCGACAGATTTCCCTGCTCTTACGTCGACCTCCCGGTCGTGAAGCTTATCCCGGCGACATTTTCTATAACCACTCTCGTCTGCTGGAGCGTTCAGCCCGTGTCAGTAAGGAGTTGGGCGGAGGATCACTGACGGCTCTGCCGATTATTGAAACACAGGCAGGTGACGTCTCGGCTTACATTCCCACCAACGTTATTTCCATTACCGACGGTCAGGTTTATCTGGAACCGAGTTCGTTCTTCTCCGGTATCCGTCCGGCCATCAACGTAGGTCTGTCCGTGTCCCGCGTCGGCGGCGCCGCCCAGGTGAAGGCGATGAAACAGGTTGCGGGTACGTTGAAACTTGATCTGGCCCAGTTCCGTGAACTGGCGGCGTTTGCTCAATTTGGTTCCGATCTCGATAAATCGACGCAGGCGCAGTTGGATCGCGGTGTTCGGTTGGTCGAACTGCTCAAACAGCCGCAATATGTGCCGATGTCTCTGGGACAGGAAATTGTCGTACTGTTCGCGGGAACAAAGGGCTTTATTGATAAAGTCGATGTCGATAAAGTCCAGGTCTATGAAAAACAGTTACTGAGTTTTGTCGAAAGCAAGCATCCTGACATTTTGAAGGAAATCGAAGATAAAAAAATCATCTCTCCTGAACTGGAAAAAAAGATGAAGGATATGCTGACTGCGTTTGAATCCGTCTTTGTGGCGGAATAGGCTGTTGCTAAAAAATAAACAGTTGAGGGGAATTTTCAGTGGCCTCGCTTAAAGACATAAAAAGAAAAGTTGGCGCCGTTCAAAAGACGAAGCAGATTACACGTGCCATGAACATGGTTGCCGCGTCAAAATTTAAATCGGCGCAGTTGAAAATGGAAAATTTTCGGCCTTACGCCGGAAAATTCATGGATGTTCTCAGCAGTGTTGCTTTGCGCGTGGATAGCTCATCTCATCCCCTGCTGGCGGTGCGTGATCCCAAAAAAATAAGAGTCATTTGCATGACGTCCGACCGGGGACTTTGCGGTGGATTCAATACAAACCTGATTAAAGCAACGGAACGATTTTTAAAAGAGAAGGCCAAAGAAGGCAAGGAAATTGCTCTGATCAATGTCGGTCGGAAAGGCAGGGATTTCTTCCGGAAAAAGGCTAATATTATTGCGCAAAAAGTCGATCTTTTAAGTAAATTCGACATGACATTGGCTGTATCCATTGCTGACGAAGTCATTACGCCTTTTATAAAGGAGGAGTATGACGAACTGTATTTGATATATAACCAGTTCGTGAATGTTTCCGTCCAGAAGCCGACCGTTGTTCGTTTGTTTCCCCTGCCATCCATTGGTCAGGAAACTGAGTTGGAAGCTGATAAGCGTCTGGATTATACGTATGAGCCATCGGATGAAGTTTTGTTGCATAAGTTGTTGCCGATGTACGTTCACGTTTTGGTTTACCGGGCTCTTTTGGAAACATCAGCTGGTGAAAATGGTGCGCGGATGGCCGCAATGGACAACGCGACCAGCAACTGCGAAGAGCTGATCAGCAGTTTGACCCTGAAGATGAATAAGGCAAGACAGGCGGCCATCACGGCGGAATTGATGGACATCGTCGGCGGCACCGAAGCGCTGGCAAAAGGTTAATTTTTCTGCGGCAATAAACCGCATGTAAAATATATTTAATGCGACTATTTGTAAGGAGATAGTTATGAATATCGGAAAGATTGTTCAGGTTATTGGACCCGTTGTTGACGTTGCTTTTGAAGAGGGGAAACTTCCCAGTATTTTAAACGCTATTTTAATTACTAACCCGGCGATCAACGACAATGAAGATAATCTGGTTGTTGAAGTCGCGCAACATTTGGGCGACAACGTTGTCCGCTGTATCGCTATGGATGTTACCGATGGTTTGGTTCGCGGCATGAAATGCAAAGATACGGGCGCTCCGATTACCGTTCCCGTCGGTAAATCATGCCTCGGCAGAATTCAGAACGTTGTCGGTCGTCCGGTGGATGGTCTGGGCCCCATTAATGCTGAGACTCAGATGCCGATTCACCGTCTATCTCCGACATTCATGGAGCAGGATACATCCGTTCACGTTCTGGAGACAGGCGTAAAAGTTATTGATCTTCTGGTTCCCTTCCCCCGTGGCGGTAAAATGGGCATGTTCGGCGGAGCCGGTGTCGGCAAGACCGTTGTTATGATGGAAATGATTCATAACATTGCCATGCACCACGGCGGTATTTCTGTGTTCGCGGGTGTTGGTGAAAGAACCCGTGAAGGAAATGACCTTTATCGTGAAATGTTGGAATCAGGCGTTATCAAGCAGGCCGCTTTGATTTACGGACAGATGACCGAACCGCCCGGAGCCCGGGCAAGAATTTCTTTGACGGCTCTGGCCAACGCGGAATATTTCCGCGATATTGAAGGTCAGGACGTGCTTTTATTCGTTGATAACATTTTCCGTTTCACGCAGGCCGGTTCTGAAGTATCCGCTCTGCTGGGACGCATGCCTTCAGCCGTCGGTTATCAACCGACACTGGCCCAGGACCTTGGTGAATTGCAGGAACGCATCACCTCGACGACAAAAGGTTCTATTACAGCCGTTCAGTGCGTTTACGTCCCCGCCGATGACTTGACCGACCCGGCGCCTGCAACCACCTTTGCGCATCTTGACGGAACCGTCGTTTTGTCCCGTCCGATTGCAGAGCTTGGTATTTATCCCGCGGTGGATCCTCTGGATTCCACGTCGCGCATTCTTGACCCGAATGTTATCGGTCAGGATCATTATCAGGTTGCTCGACAGGTCCAGGTAACGTTGCAGAAATATAAAGACCTGCAGGATATCATTGCCATTCTGGGGATGGACGAACTTTCCGAAGCTGATAAGTTGACCGTCAGCCGTGCTCGAAAGATTCAGCGATTCCTGTCACAGCCCTTCTTCGTTGCCGCCCAGTTTACGGGAACGGAAGGAAAGTTTGTTTCCGTTCCGGATACCGTAAGAGGATTCAAAGAAATCTTGGAAGGCAAACATGATGAATTGCCCGAGCAGGCATTTTATATGGTTGGTGGTATCGAAGAAGCGATTGAAAAAGCTCAGAAGCTTTCCTGATAAGCGAGGATTGTAATGGCGGAAGAATTAATTCTTGAAGTTGTAACACCGGAAAAGATTGTTTATTCCGGAGCGGTGGATGAAGTGACGATCCCGGGAACGGAAGGTGAATTTGGCGTTTTACGCGGTCATGAACCTTTTCTGACGTCTGTCGATATTGGCGAGCTTTATTTTTTGCTTGGCGGTAAAAAAACAAATTATGCCGTTAATACCGGTTATGCGGAAGTTACGGGAAGTAAAGTAACCGTGTTGATTGAAACGGCGGAAAGGTTTGACGCAATCGATAAGGATAGAGCGCTGAAAGCCAAAGAAAAAGCGGAATCCGCTCTTACGCAGTTGACCAAAGAGCATGACGATTACGAAAAAATGCGATTGGCTCTTGCCCGTGCGATCAACCGAATTAGTGTTGCTGAAAAATCATTGCAAAACTAATTTGTTCATATGTGAATAAAAAAGGCAGCTTTCTTCAACAGGAGCTGCCTTTTTTTATATTGCGAGATATCCGCTTTTTCCAGATTCCGATCTGTAATAACTTATTCGGCTGAAATGTCGATGATTTGAAAATTTCGGGTTCCTCCCGGTGTTTTTACAACAATTTCGCTATCGATGCCCTTTCCGATCATCGCTCTGCCGATAGGCGATGTCACCGAGATTTTATTTTGATTGATGTCTGATTCAAAGGGACCAACCAACTGATATTTGATTTCTTCTCCACCGTCAATGTCGGCAATGGTCACAAAGCATCCAAAAACAACTTTTCCGCTAACCTTACCCGATAAAGTGATGATGTTGCTGGTAGCCAAATTATTTTCCAATTCCTGAGATTTTCCGTACAGATAGGACTGACGTTCTTTTGCTGCTGTGTATTCCGCGTTTTCTGAAAGATCGCCATGCGCGCGCGCTACTTCAATATCCCGTACGTTTTCGGGAATGAAAACATTCTTGATGGTATCCAATTCTTTTTTTAATTTTTCGAAACCCTCTTTTGTAATCGGTATCTTGTCCATAGCTTCTCCAGATTCTTTGGCCCCGCTCCGGTGCATTCACCATAAATTTAATAACAGGACGACATTGTTTTTTCTAAACGAGATGCAGCGTCCTGTCAAGAAACATTTCATTTTTTGCTTCAAGTATATATGAGAATTAAAATTTTTATTCGCATAGATGAAAGACATCTTCAGGCTGACGTTGCGTTGTCTGAAAGTTTATGTTATTGAACGACGGTCAGAAACAAGACAGGAAAGGAAAGACACATCCTCGCCATGTTTGATCAATATGATAGGGAAATCAATTATCTGCGGGTTTCCATCACGGATCGATGCAATCTGCGCTGCATGTATTGCCGTCCCAAAGAAGGCATTGCGCTGAAAGGTCATGACGATATTCTCCGGTACGAGGATATTCTCCGCGTTGTCGCTCAGGCCGTTAAACTGGGATTGATCAAGGTCCGGCTGACGGGCGGTGAACCGCTTGTTCGACGCGGGTTTGTCGAATTTGCCGCCGCCTTGAAAAAAATTGAAGGTCTTCAGGATATCAGTCTGACGACCAACGGTATTCTGCTGGATCAATTTGCGGAAGATATTTTTCAGGCCGGAATCAACCGGATCAATATCAGTCTGGATTCTCTGAATAAGGAAAAGTATTTTCAAATCACCGGAGGCGGCAACATCGACGATGTTTTGCGGGGCATTGCCGCCGCGGAAAAGGCTTGTTTTTCCCCGATCAAAATTAACGCCGTTGTGATCAATGATCTCAATGACGATGAAGTGCTGAACTTTGTGGAATGGGCCGTAAAGAAACCTTTTCAGATTCGCTTCATTGAAATTATGCCGATCAGTGAGGTGAATGTTCGTCAAACGGAGTCGTTTCTGTCCACGGATAAATTGATCAGCCTCATCGGCAAACATTTCCGGCTTGAACCGATCGGATCCAAGAAAAAAAAATCAGACGGACCTGCCAAAATATACAGGATAAAAGGCGGGTTGGGTGAGATTGGCTTTATCAATCCGGTGAGCAACCATTTCTGCGCAACCTGCAACCGTCTGCGTTTGACGGCTGATGGGAAATTGCGCGCCTGCCTTCTTAATGAGGCGGAAATCGATTTGAAGGAGGCTTTAAATCGTCATTGCAATGATGATGAATTGGCGGGTCTGATCCGGATGGCGATTCGCCTGAAGCCCAGGCAGCACGATCTGGATTGTACGGACAGGCATTTGAAAAAATGTCACCGTGACATGTCTGACATTGGCGGGTAAAAATTGCGTTGATGCAATGATTGGAATATCGAGTATCATAAAACCGCAATCGATTTCAGACTGTATCAGGGGATGATGAGTTGGAAACAGCAATGAGCCCATATATATTCTCCCGTCAGGAGAAATTAATTCTGGATCTGGTATCTCCTGTTGCCGGTGAATCTCTGCTGCAGGTGGGATGCGGACAAGGAAACTATTTGGGACTGTTCCGACGGGAAAAATGCCTCTTGACAGGGCTTGATTCATCAGCAGATGTGCTGGAGCAGGCCCGAATCAAGTTTGGTGCTTCATGCGAACTGGTTCAGGGAAATGCCGCCAGCCTTCCTTTTTCCGATAATGAATTTGATATCGTCATGATCATGAATGGTCCGCGGATCCTGGACGATCCGCAAAAAGTTCTTGCGGAAGCCGTCAGAGTCAGCCGCAACCGCGTTTTCGTCTGTTTTTACAACAGGCATTCCTTTGCGTGCGCCCGGCAGTCCATCTGGAAACTTCTTGACATTCGGAGTGCACCGGCCATACGGCTTTTCAGCATCCGTGAAATGAAATCGATCATTCATCAAGTCATGGCAAATCCCTATCTCACGTGGGGGTCGGTGATCTATTTTCCCGGGCCGGTTTATAAACTTTTTTCAGAACCGGAAGAGCTTTTTCCCATGAGAAAAAATCCGCTGGGAATGTTTGTCGGCATGGCATTCCCTGTCCGATACACCTATCGAACTTTGCAAAATCCGCTTAGGGATTCGCTTGAGTTGAAAGCCAAGGCGCGGACGACGGTGCCGGAGTCTGTCCGCAGCATGCTGCGGGAGGGCGATCGATGATACGCGAAGCGATGCTTTATGGCAAGCTGACCGGTGACCGTGTCCAGTGTGCGCTTTGCGCTCACCGTTGCAAAATCAACCCCGGCCGGAGGGGCATTTGCGGTGTCCGGGAAAATAAAAATGGCGTCTTGTATTCACTTGTTTTCGGGACGCTGATTGCCGAGCATGTTGACCCGATTGAAAAAAAACCTTTTTTTCACGTTTACCCCGCATCGCAATCCTATTCGATTGCCACAGTCGGCTGTAATTTCATCTGTGATTTTTGTCAAAATGCCGAAATGTCGCAAATGCCCCGCTCCACGCTGATGATCATGGGTGAAGATACGGATCCCGATGTGGTTATAGAGCGTGCCCAAAAAAGCGATTGTCAGACGATTGCTTATACTTATACGGAACCGACCGTTTATCTGGAAACGCTCTTTGAAACGGCAAAGCTCGCCTGCCGGGAAGGCCTGAAAAATCTGCTGGTGACGAATGGGTTTATGACATCGGAAGCTCTTGAAATGATTTCACCTTATATTACAGCCGCCAATGTAGATTTGAAGTCATTTCGCGATGAATTTTACCAGAAGCAATGCGGCGCGAAACTGCATCCAGTGCTAGATAGTTTAAAAAAAATGAAAGAACGGGGAATCTGGCTGGAAATCACTACGCTGCTGATACCGGGCCTCAATGACTCGGACGATGAATTACAGGATATTGCCGCTTTCATTGCGGCCCTGGGAGCGGAAACCCCTTGGCATATCAGCAGGTTCCATCCGCAGTTCAAAATGCTCCATCGGTTGGCGACGCCGGTCGCATCACTGCATCGTGCCTGTCGTATCGGCAAAGAAGCCGGATTAAAATATGTGTATAGCGGCAATGTGCCGGGCGACGAGGGGGAAAACACGTATTGTGTAAATTGCGCTAATCTGCTGATAAAACGCTATGGCTATAAAATCATTCATAATAATCTTTTGGAAACGTCCTGCTCTCATTGCGGGAAAAAATTGGAGGGCATCTTTTAAACGGATTTTGCAGGCAGTGATCTGATGAGCATTCCTGACCAAATATTTGATTTATTTCAGACAAATTATATCCTTCATGCTGTCTTTTCAATTATGCAATTTTTCCTGTCCCAAATGATCAAAGCACTATATGTTGTGGTGTGGTATTTTCATTAATACATTTTGTTGTATTTTTGCTTTACAAAGGCCATGTCTTTTGTTAGGCTCTGCCAAAATTTAAACATGATGGTTGAAGACACGTTATGAAACTAAAACGATTAGAAATTACAGGTTTTAAATCTTTTCGCGATAAGGTCGTCATCGATTTTTCCAGAGGCGTCAACGCGGTTGTCGGACCCAATGGCTGTGGGAAGTCCAACGTGGTCGATGCGATTCGCTGGGTCATGGGTGAACAGCGCGTCAAAGCATTGCGCGGGAAGAAAATGGATGATGTGGTTTTCAACGGCAGTGAAGACGCCGCTCCCGTCAGCATGGCAGAAGTCGTCATGACGCTGGCGAGCAACGGATCGAGCTTTCCCGGTACTTACAATGAATTATCAGAAATCTCCATTTCGCGTAAAGTCGTTCTCGACGGAGATAGCGAATACTACATTAATCGCGCGCCCTGCCGCCTGCTCGACATTAAGGAATTCTTTATGGGTACGGGTGTCGGCGCCAGGACGTATTCACTGGTCGAGCAGGGTTCCGTGTCCACGCTGGTGGAAGCCAAGCCGGAAGACCGCCGTCTCTTTATTGAAGACGCCGCGGGCGTGTCCAAATACAAAAGCCGCAAAGACCAGGCCGTTCGTAAGATGGAAGCAACCAAGCAGAATATTTTACGACTCAACGATATTCACAAAGAAGTCAAATCTCAGCTTGGCGCCATCACCAGGCAGGCTAAAAAAGCAGAACAATACAAAGCCGTAAAACTGCGTATGAAAGAGACGGAACTGGTTTTATCAAGGCAGGGCTATGCTGTACTGGCCGATAAAAATGCCGCACTCCAAGACGCTCGAACTCAAATCTCCGGTGAGATAGCGGTTATTGAGGCTCACATGGAAGCGAAGGAGTCCGTGCTGGCGGAAATGAAGGCAACGCTTCTGGGAAACGATGAACAGGTCAGCCGTCATCAGACAGAGCTTTACGAAATCAAGAATTCGATCAACATGAAGGAAAAGAACATCGAGTTTTCACGCCGTCGGATGACGGAAGCTTCGGAGCGCAAACAAAAGAATCAGGCTGAAATTAATGCGATGGAGCTTAAGAAATCGAATCTGGCCGTTGAGATCGACAATCTGCAGAAAAAGTCCGCCGAGGCCGAAAACCGGATGGAGCAACTCCAAACGGAGTTGGATGAAGGCCAGCGTGAGGTTCAAGGGCTTCTGGAAGCCGACCGGGAAAACAACTCCCTGTTGGAGGAGCATAAAATTCGCTATATTGATGTGATGCAGGATCTGGCCAAGTTCAACAATATCATTGCGAGCCTTAACAAGAATATGGAGGATTTCAAAAAGCGCGATGAAAGGGAAATCCGCGAAATTGAACAGGACAAAACCAGGCTTGCCGAACTGACGGAAAAACTGCAATCGCTGACCGATGGTTTGGCCGAGGAAGAAGAAGAGATGACGCGGCTGACCCTGCAGAAAGCAACAACTGCCGACGAACTGGAAAGAGCCAGATCGGATTTGCAAATAGTCGAAGAGAGAATCTCGCAAATCAAAGAAGAGGCGGGCGGCAAGTCATCGCGTATGCAGTCGCTTGAGGAATTCCAGGCTGCTTTTAAATGGTCCAACGAAGGCGTGAAAAAGGTTATTGAGACACAAGACGGTCCGGACACATTTTACGGTGTGGTGGCCGATCATATTAATGTGCCGCGCGAATATGAACCGGCGGTCGAAGCGGTGCTGGGCGACAAGCTGCAATACGTCGTCGTGAAAAATCAGGAAGAAGGCGTGCGCGCCATCGACTATTTAAAAAGTTATCAGTTGGGCCGGGGTAGTTTCGTGCCCGTGGAATTGCGCGCCAGTTATGCGGAAACGTATGGCGCCGAGCACCTCCTGGAAGCGGAACCCCTGCTGCGTAAAGTGGTGGTGACGGATGAATTCAAGCAGATCGCCGATTGTCTGCTGGGGGATGTCCTGTTAACGCCGACAATGGAAAGCGGTATCAATTTGTGGAAGAAAAACGGTTTTCGGGGAACCTTTGTGACCCCGGAAGGCGATACCATCAGTCCGCACGGCGTGCTGACCGGCGGCAGCGGTTCCGCGGTAGAGAAAAGCCTGCTGGCGACAAAACGGGAAATTGCCGAGCTGGAAAAGGAAGTTTCCAGGCTTGCCGACGAGTTGGAAAATCAACTTCAGGAAAAGAAGAGATTGACTTCGTCGATTACCCGCTGGGATGAAGAACTCACCGGGTTGAAAAACCGGGCGCACCGTCTGGAAATAGACATCAACGGCCGGAAAAAAGACATGGAACGATTTGAAGATGAAACGGGGCGATTAAAAGAGCGAATCGCCGTTCTCGAATACAACCGTCAGAACATTAAGACGGAAGAGGCTCAGGCCGAACAAAAGTTGCGTGAGATCCGGGCGGATGTTCTTCAGAAAGAAGCGTCGGAAAAAGAACTCAACGAAATCATCTCCGTCTTCAACAGCCGCCGTCAGCAGTCGCGAACAGCCATTGACGGCCAGGAGCGGCTTCTCACGGAGAAAAAAGTTCTCCTGGCTTCATTGGGCGAGAAGAAGGACGCGGATCTGAGAACCATTACACGGTTGCAACATGATCTCAGTGTCAATGAAAGTGAAGTGGCGCGCAAGAACGAAGAGATTATCGTCTTGCAGCAACAGATGGCCGATTTGACTGCCGCCGTGGAAACGGATCAGACCGCCCTGCAAGAGCTCTATCGGAAGCTGGCGTCCTGCGAAGCGGTTTTGTCCGACATGAAAGAAAAGCGGAGGCAGGAAGACGAACGGCTCAAAGTTCAGGAAAGCGATATTCGGGATGTCAAAAGGAAGATCGATGATTTAAGAAGACAGGCCAATGAACTGGAAATGCAGTGCCGCGAAGCGGCCCTGAACATTGAGAATCTGCAAAACGCGGTCGCTGAAAAACATAACCTTGATCTGGCCGCCACGATGGCGGATTTCACCATGGTGGATGATGAGAAAATGGCCGAACTGGGCGCCCTTCTGGAAAAAGACAAACAGACCATCGACAATTTCGGCGAGGTGAACCTCCTGGCGCTTAATGAATATGCGGAACTTGATCAGCGTAATCAGTTTTTGACCACGCAGTTGGCCGATCTAAACGAATCGCTGTCTTCCCTGCAACGGACGATTACCAGGATCAATAAAATATCCCGCGAAAGGTTTGCCGAAACCTTTGCCGCTGTTAATGAATGCTTCAAAAAAACGTTTGCTCATATTTTCCCCGGCGGCCACGGCGAACTGCGGTTGGCCGATGAAAGCGATCTGCTGGAAACCGGTGTGGAGATTGATATTCAGATTCCGGGTAAAAAAGCGCAAAACGTCAGCCTGCTTTCCGGCGGCGAAAAATCGCTGGCGGCCATCGCGCTGATTTTTGCCATACTGCTGTACCGACCGACGCCTTTTCTGATTCTGGACGAAGTCGACGCGGCGCTGGATGATGCCAATACCAACCTGTTTAACCGTCTGGTCAAGGATATTGCCGAGCAATCCCAGGTCATCATGATCACACATAATAAGAGCACGATGGAAGTCGCCGAAACGCTCTTTGGGGTGACCATGCAAAAACAGGGCATATCGTCTCTGGTCTCCGTTAACCTGAATTAATCCACTCCAAAGGCAGGGGACGGTTTTAAATGATGGAGATCGATTCCTGTGTTCCTTTGGCCTCTCGGTTTCCAACAGGGAATCCATTCCTTTACTTTCGCTAAGAAAATCGTTATGACTATAACGCTGTCCGAAGCGTTTTCATGCGAACCCTCCAGCGGGAAAGTTCGCGGAGCATTCACGAAAAATGATCAAGGTGGAAAGGAATTAATGTAACGTGGGTTTATTTGATAAATTAAAAGCGGGGCTGACCAAGACGCGTAATGTCCTGACGAAAAATCTGGATCAACTTGTTTTCGGCAAGAGAGTTCTGGATCAGGCCCTTTTTGATGAGTTGGAAGAGGTGATGATTTCAGCAGATATGGGGCCGCAGTTTACCTATGATTTGATTGATGATGTCAAACAGCGCGTGAAGCGCAAAGAATTGCAGGATGCATCGCAGATTAAAAAGGTTTTGCAGGAACGGATGATCGCGATCCTGCAGCAGATGGAAAAACCGTTGATCATTCCGAAGAATCAACCCTTTGTGATCATGGCCATCGGCGTCAACGGCAGTGGTAAAACGACCACCATTGGAAAATTGTCCAATATACTGCGCCAGGACGGGCACAAGATTCTGCTGGTAGCCGCCGATACGTTTCGGGCGGCGGCCATTGAGCAGTTGGAAGTATGGGGCACGCGCGTCGGCGTACCCGTGATCAAGCAGAAAATGAATGCCGATCCCGCCGCCGTTGTTTTTGATGCTGTCGGCAAGATTAAAGCCGGTTTTAACGGCGTCGTCATCGTGGATACCGCAGGCCGCCTGCATACCCGAACCAATCTGATGGAAGAACTCAAGAAGGTGAAACGAGTCATCGGGAAAGAGCTGCCGGGCGCTCCCCACGAGATATTGCTGGTTCTGGACGCCACAACCGGCCAAAACGCCGTCATGCAGGCCAAAATGTTTAAAGAAGATATCGGGGCGACAGGCATCGTGCTCACGAAACTTGATGGAACCTCCAAGGGCGGCGTTGTGGTGCGCATTGCCGGAGAACTGGGGCTTCCGGTGCGTTTCATTGGCGTGGGCGAGGGGCTGGATGATTTGCGGATCTTCGACAGTAAAGATTTTACAGCCGCCCTGTTGGATTAGCATGTTATTGATGACGGCAAGAGATGATGAACAGGATATTTGCCATCGGTGACATACACGGTTGTCTGGAGAAGCTCCATCGGCTGATCCGGAGCATTCCCGCCGATCCGGAAAACGATGAATTGGTTTTTATCGGAGATTATATTGACCGCGCAGGCGGAGGTCCGGACGTGATTGATTACATCCTGGGGCTGAAAAAGGTCTATCAGCAAGTGGTGTGCCTTTGCGGCAACCACGAATCTATGCTGCTGAACTATCTGGAAGGCGTGGACGAAGATCTGTATCTGTCGAATGGCGGCGTGACAACGCTTGATGCTTATGGAATAAAATGGTCGGATGGGCCGTGCACAAGAAAGGCGAAAATTCCCGCGGATCATCTGCGCTTTTTTGCATCGCTTTTGCCGTATTATGAAACGGATCAATACGTATTTGTTCATGCCGGTTTGCTTCCCGGGATACCGCTTTCCGAACAGTCCGTCTATGATATGCAGTGGGTTCGGCGGGAATTTATTGATTCCGATGATGATTTTGGGAAGCGGGTCGTTTTTGGACATACTCATTTCAGCGCGCCTCTGGTTACCGCGAATAAGATCGGTATTGACACAGGTGCGGTTTATGGCGGCAGCCTCACCTGTGTGGAGTTGCCGACTTTAAAATTTTATCAGGTATAAATATGAAGATAATTGAATGTGTGCCGAATTTCAGTGAAGGATGCGATTTGGAAAAAATCAAATCGATTGCCCGCGTACTCAAGGCGTTTCCCAATATCCGCCTGATTGACTACAGCGGGGACAGTGATCATAACCGGAGCGTCTTTACTTTTCTGGGGAAATCGGAAGATGTCCTGGAAGCGGCGCTGGCCGCGGCGGGTAAGGCGCTGGAGTTGATTGACATGCGCGAGCAGACCGGTGTTCATCCGCGGCTGGGAGCTGTGGACGTGGTGCCGTTCATTCCGCTGGGAAAAACAAAAATGGCCGACGCTGTTGAACTGGCGCACCGCTTTGGCAGGCAATTAAATGAACGTTTTGACGTGCCCGTTTATTATTATGGCGAGGCGGCGTTGATTCCCGAGCGCGGCGAACTGGCGAATGTCCGGCGCGGCGGTTACGAGGCGCTGGCGGAAAAGATGTCCAATCCCGGCGACGCCCCTGATGCAGGCACGCCGATCTTCAATCCGCGTTCGGGCGCCACGGCAGTGGGCGCACGTGAATTACTGGTGGCATACAACATCAATCTGAATAGTGATGATTTGAGACTGGCGCAAAAAATTGCATCGCACATCCGGGAAAAAAGCGGCGGCCTCAAACATGTGCGCGCCATCGGCGTCATTTTAAAAAGCAGGCATCTGGCGCAGGTGTCCATGAATCTGACCAATTGCAAAGAAACACCGCTGAAAGTGATTTATGAACAGGTGGCGGCGCTTGCAGCCGAGCGTGGCGTTGAAATCCTGGAGTCGGAACTGATTGGTCTTGCGCCCAAATGTGCATTTATCGGCACAAAACCGCAAAAGCTGAAGTTGGTAAACTTTGATCAGAACCGTTTACTGGAAACCCATCTGAATGATTTGAAATCCGCGGAAAGCGCCGGAGGTTGACAGCTTGTGCAAAGAATGCTAAACCGCCGCATCTTCCGGTGCGTTGCAAACTCGGGTTGCCCCTGTAGCTCAGATGGATAGAGCGACAGATTCCTAATCTGTGGGCCGCGTGTTCGACTCACGCCAGGGGCACCAATATAAATATCAATAGTTTGCAAATTGCCCATGCGTTTGAAACCGTCCAAGTCCCTGACACGACAATCCGTCTCGCATCGACAAAACCTGGAAAATAAAATAAAGAAAAAAAGGAGTTAACCCGCAATGGCTAACTCCTTTATTTATCTGGTGCGCCCAGGAAGATTCGAACTTCCGACATCCAGATTCGTAGTCT
>CAYOPU010000035.1:0-14608 GCA_964405915.1 uncultured Smithella sp.
AAACTCCCATCCGCCGTAATCACCGTCCAACCATCCGATAAAATCTTTACTTTATATTTTCCCGCATTGACCATCGGCTCAATGGCCAGAATCATCCCTCGCTTCAGTTCGATTCCCCGGCCTTTTTTGCCAAAATTTGGAATCTGCGGATCTTCGTGCATACTTTTACCAATCCCGTGACCGACAAAATCCCGAACAACCGAATAACCTGCAGATTCTACTGTTTCCTGAACCGCCGCCGAAATGTCCCCTAAACGGTTGCCGTCGCAAGCCTGATCAATTGCCGCATATAAACTCTGTTCAGTCACCTGCATCAGTCGAATCGCCTGCGCGCTTACTTTGCCAACGGGCAGCGTGATTGCTGAATCGCCATAAAGTCCTTGATAACAAACGCCGTAATCAAGTCCGATAATATCGCCTTCTTCTAAAACCCGCTTCGAAGGCATCCCATGCACGACTTCTTCATTGACCGAGGCACACAGCGCATAGGGATAGCCTCGATAACCTTTAAATGCCGGTTTTGCGCCTCTTTTCTCCGTGACGCTTTCAGCGATTTTATCCAATTCACGGGTGGTTACACCCGGTTTTACTTTTTCACGAAGAACACTTAATACTTCTGCCACAATCCGGTTACTGGCCCTGGCTTTTGCTATCTCGTCCGGCTGCTTCAAAAGGACCATGAGACCCACAACCTTAAATGGATATTTCTATCGCCTGCGCGCAATATGCCCTTTTTTCATGAACCCTTCATATTGACGGGTCAGTAAATGGGATTCAATTTGGCTGGCTGTATCCATCGCCACGCCCACAACAATCAAAAGCGATGTGCCACCAAAGTAAAATGGCGTATTTAACTGAGAAATTAAAATACTGGGCAGTACGCATACAAGAGAAACGTAAATTGCGCCGCTGAAAGTCAGCCTCTCCAGAATTTTTTCAATATATTCGGCCGTATTCTTCCCCGGCCGGATTCCCGGAACATACCCGCCGAATTTTTTCATATTTTCCGCCATATCATCCGGCTTAATCGTGACAGCCGTATAAAAGAAACAGAAGAAGAAGATCAACGCCACAAATAGAATTTCATATCCCACTTGTCCGGGCACTAAATATCCAGTAATCGTTTTTATCCAACCCTGAGGCGCAAAGTTAGCAATGGTCGCCGGAAACATAATAACCGATGACGCAAAGATGGGTGGAATAACACCGGAAGAGTTAATTTTAAGCGGCAAATGAGTTGTTTGCCCGCCATACATCTTTCTACCCACGATGCGTTTGGCGTATTGCACCGGAATGCGTCTTTGCGCCGCTTCTACATAGACAATGGCTCCAATCACGGCAATCATGAACAATCCTAATAAAACCAAAATGAGAAAATGCAATTCACCGGAAGCATACAAGCTCCAGGTGCTGCCGATTGCCCGAGGGATATTGCACACAATACCCGCAAAAATAATCAGGGATATACCATTACCAATTCCCTTTTCCGTCATGGTTTCACCCAACCACATCAAGAATGAAGTACCTGACGTCAGCGTAATAATCGTCATTAATATAAAAGCCCAACCAGCATTCAAAACGATGGGAGCCCCTGTGGGACTGGCCATATGCTGCAAACCCCACGCAATGCCGAATCCCTGGATAATGCTTAAACCAACCGTGCCGTAACGGGTATATTGGGTAATTTTCCTGCGACCGTTTTCACCTTCTTTGGATAACTTCTCCAGATGCGGAATCGCTACGGTCAATAAATTAATAATAATGGACGAGGTGATATAGGGCATAATGCCAAGCGCAAAAATTGAAAAAGTGCTTAAAGCACCGCCTGCAAACATATCCATCAGTCCCAGCATGGAACCTCTCGCCTGATCAAAAAAAGCCAGCAGGGCTACGTTGTCAATTCCGGGAGTCGGAATGAAAACGCCTACACGATAAACCGCCAGAAGAAGCAAGGTAAACAAGATTCTTCTCTGCAATTCCGGTATTTTGGAAACGCCGTCTAACAAATCAGATTACCTCTTCAATTGATCCGCCTGCAGCGGTGATTTTTGCCTTCGCCGCCGCGCTGATTTTTGCCATTTTCACGGTCACGGGAAAATCAATATTGCCCTTGGCCAGAATTTTGATGGCGTCGCCTTTTTTCTTTACCAGACCACTTCTCATAATCGCTGCTTCATCAATAATTGCGCCTTTTTCAAATTTACGGCACAAATCCATCAGGTTCACAGCAACATAGCTTTCCCGAGAGGGATTGCGGAAACCTCTTTTGGGCAGTCTCCGGGACATGGGCATTTGCCCGCCTTCAAAACCATCCCGCGTATTACCGCCAGAACGGGCGTTTTGGCCCTTATGACCTTTACCGGATGTTCCCCCGTGGCCGGAAGCGTCACCGCGACCGACTCTTTTTCTTTTCTTTGTCGCTCCGGCGGGCGCTTTCAGAGAACTCAAATCCATAACTTACTCCTTTGACTCTTCCACGGAAACCAGGTGGATCACTTTCTTAATCATGCCACGAGTCTCCGGAGTATCGACCAGAGTCACGGTGCTGTTTAATTTATTCAGCCCCAAACCGCGCATAATTTTCCTTTGCTTTTCCGGCCGGGTAATGACACTCTTCACCATTTTTACTTTTAACATTTTGCCCACTGTATCAACATCCCTCGTTATTTTTTTACTTACCTCTCTGAGCGGCAATTTCCGCCGGATCTTTCAACTGACAAAGCCCTTCTACGGTAGCCTTGACCAGATTATGCGGATTGTGTGACCCTAAGCATTTTGTCAAGATATTATGAACACCGGCAACCTCTAAAACGGCTCTCACGGCGCCACCGGCAATTAATCCTGTTCCTTCCGATGCCGGTTTTAATAACACCTTACCGGCGCCAAACTTTCCCAGAACTTCATAAGGAATCGTTTTATTGGCCACCGCAACCTTGACCATGTTCTTCTTGGCCATTTCCATCCCCTTGCGGATCGCTTCGGGAACTTCATGCGCCTTGCCCAAGCCCGCTCCAATCATGCCCTGGCCGTCACCAACCACAACGATCGCGCTGAAACGAAACCGCCTTCCTCCCTTAACCACCTTTGCCGTACGATTAATGGCAATTACCCGGTCGAGGAGCTCCACATCTTTCATTTCTTTTTTTTCCAACGATTCTTCCCTTATCATAAGTTCTATTTACTTCGTTTAGTTTAAAATTTCAGACCATTTTCCCGCGCTGCATCCGCTAAAGCTTTCACGCGGCCGTGATAGAGAAACCTCCCTCTATCAAAAACGACTTTTTCCACGCCCAGGGTTTGCAAACGGGCCGCAATCAGCTTACCCACTTCTTTGGCCACATCCATTTTCTTGATGCCTTTGAATTTACCGGCCAGTTCCTTGCTCAGTGTGGAAGCAGTCGCAATGGTTGTGCCCTCGGCATCGTTGATGACCTGAGCGTAGATGTGTTTATCCGACCTGAAAACAGAAAGACGAGGCCGCCCGGCTGTTCCTGTCAGTTTGCCCCTTACTCTTTTCTCTCTCTTATCTCTGATTTTTAGTGTCTTTTTGGAAGCCAATGTTCCACCTCTTTAAGGCTATATTTATTAATTCTTATTTTGCGCCTGCCGCTTTCCCGGCTTTACGACGAATATGCTCACCTGTGTACTTGATGCCTTTGCCTTTGTAAGGCTCCGGCTTTTTCAACGATCGAATTTCCGAGGCCACCCGGCCAACCAGCTCTTTATTAATACCGGAAACAACCAGATTCACCTGTTTATCGACTTTTACATCGATTCCCTTGGGAATGCTGTATTCCACCGGACTGGAAAACCCTAAAACCATCTTCAGGGTCGAACCGGCTACTTCCGCTCGATAACCAACGCCGGATATTTCCAGCCCTTTTTCAAAACCGGCGCTGACGCCAATCACCATATTATTGATCAAGGTTCTGGCCAATCCGTGATATGACCGGATAAGGCGCTCTTCCGATTTTCTCTCGATCACTAAATTATTATCGGAAACGACCATCGTAATGCCATCCGGCAATTTCGAAGACAACGCACCCTTGGGCCCTTCGACTTTAACAATGCCGCCAATTTGGCTGATTTTTACATTTTTGGGAAAAGTGATCGGTTTTTTACCTATTCTCGACATGAACAAGAACTCCCGTTTAATCTATAATTTAATTACCAAACTTTGCAAAGAATTTCACCGCCGACATTCGACTCTCTGGCTTCCTGATCAGTCATGACACCACGGGAAGTGGAAAGAATCGAAATACCAAACCCATTGAGCACCTTGGGAATTTTGTCCGCCGGAACATACACCCTGCGCCCGGGCTTGCTGACCCTTTTAATATCTGTAATGACCGTCCGTTTGGTATCCGGATATTTGAGCGTAATCTTCAGTATCGGATGGCCGTTTTCATCCTTGACCACCTCGTGATTGTTGATATATCCGGTCGCTTTCAGGACTTTGGCGATATTCATATTCATCTGCGACATGTAAACATTAACATTCTTGAAACGGGCTTTATTCCCGTTTCGAATCCTGGTCAGCATATCGGCAATAGGATCCGTCATCCCCATGCTTTTTCTCCTTCAACTAAAATTACCAACTTGATTTTATTATACCGGGAAGCTCGCCCTGCAGGGAAAGTTTCCTCAAACAGATTCTACACATTTCAAATTTCCTGTAATAGGCCCGGGGTCTGCCGCATATCTGACAACGGTTGTATTCCCTGACCGCAAATTTCGGTTTCCTGCCTGCTTTTGCTATTAACGACTTTTTTGCCACGCGATATTCCTCCGGAACTTCCTCATTTAATTCTTAAAGGGCACACCCATCAGCTTCAGCAAAACACGGGCTTCATCATCCGTCCGAGCCGTTGTCACGATGGTAATATTCATTCCCTTAATTTTTTCTATTTTATCGTATTCAATTTCCGGGAAAATAATTTGCTCATGAAGGCCGATGGAATAATTTCCCCTGCCGTCAAATGCGGTTTGCGATATTCCCCTAAAGTCTCGAACTTTCGGTAACGCTACGTTGACCAGCCGATCAAAAAACTCGTACATCGTATCTTTTCTTAAAGTCACCGAGCAACCTATCGGCATGCCCTGACGGAGTTTAAATGTCGCGATGGATTTTTTCGCTTTGTTGATCACCGGCTTTTGTCCAGTAATCATGGCTATTTCCTGCACGGCGCCATCAATGATTTTGACGTTGGAAATGGCTTCTCCCAAGCCCATATTGACGACAATCTTCTCCATTTTGGGAACTTGCATGGGATTTTTATAATCAAATTCCTTAACCAGAGCCGGCACTACTGTTTTCAAATAAAATTCCTTTAATCTTGCCATTTTTCCTTAACCCACATCGATAACGTCATTGCACTTGCTGCAGATACGAATTTTTTTGCCGTCCTCAAGAATCCGATTTCGAACCCTGGTCGCTTCTTTGCATTTGCCACAAATGATGCTGACCTTGGAGACATCCATCGCCGCCTCTTTTTCCACGACTCCACCCTTGCTTTTCTGATCAGGTTTTTTATGCTTTTTGATCACATTGATCTTTTCGACGACCACTTTGTTTTTCTCGGGCATGGCTTTCAGAATTTTACCGGTCTTTCCCTTGTCTTTACCGGCAAGAACTTTAACCATATCTCCCTTTTTCAATCTGCCTAAACTCATTTTTCCCCTCTTCAAAAAAGGCTTACAAAACCTCTGGCGCCAAAGATATAATCTTCATAAACTGCTTTGCTCTCAACTCACGGGCAACAGGCCCGAAAATTCTTGTTCCGACGGGTTCCATCTGATTGTTAATGAGAACAGCCGAGTTGTCATCAAACTTGAGATAAGAACCATCCGGCCGTTTCACTTCTTTCACCGTACGAACGATGACCGCTTTCATGACATCGCCTTTTTTCACTTTTGAATTTGGAATCGCCTCTTTTACCGCTACGACGATCACATCGCCCAGAGAAGCAAAACGCCGCTTCGATCCGCCAAGCACTTTAATACAAGCTACCCGCTTGGCGCCGGAATTATCGGCAACATTTAGAATTGTCTGCATCTGAATCATAAAATAAACCCCACTATCACAAGCTGCTTGCCCACAAAGACAAGTTTCTATTTCGCCTTCTCCAGAATTTCCAGCATCCGCCAGCGTTTGTCTTTACTCATCGGCCGCGCTTCAATGATTAATACGGTATCGCCCGTTTTGCACTGATTCTGCTCATCATGAGCTTTGTATTTCACATGTTTGCGGACATATTTTTGAAATACAGAGTGCTTAACCAGTCTTTCGGCTTTCACCACAATGGTTTTATCCATCTTATCACTGACGACTACACCCTTAATCGTACGTTTATTGCTCTTTTCAGCCATATTAACCTGCGGCCTCCTTTTCCTTCAGCACCGTTGCGATACGGGCAATGTCCTTACGGAGGCGGCCCAAGATGGCGGTTGATTCAAGTTGCCCCCCGGCATGCCGAATCTTCAACCGAAACAGTTCTTCCGCTAATTCACTATTTTTTGTTTGAAGCTCGTTAATTCCGAGACCTCTGATTTCACTAATTTTCATCAGATATCTCCCTTGATAAAAACTTTGTCGAAATGGCCAGTTTATGCGCTGCCAGGCGGAAGGCTTCTTTGGCCACTTCTTTGGTTACACCTTCCATTTCATAGAGGACTGAACCGGGTTTGACAACAGCCACCCAACCTTCCGGCGCACCCTTACCTTTACCCATTCTAGTTTCAGCAGGCTTCTTGGTAATGGATTTATGCGGGAATACCCGAATCCAGATCTTACCGCCACGCTTTACATAACGCGTCATGGCAACACGAGCCGCTTCAATCTGCCTCGCGGAAACCCATCCACATTCGGCCGCCTGCAATCCATAGTCGCCAAAGGCAATGGTACCGCCCCTGGTGGCCTTTCCTCCCATGCGTCCTTTCTGTAATTTTCTATATTTTACCCGTTTTGGCATTAACATAATTTAGAACTCCCGTTGTCCTTCACAGCATTTTTCCCCGGTCTCAAAAAAAATTCGATTGGAATCATAACTGTTTTTCATTCTTTGTAGGCAATATTTCTCCGTGAAAAATCAAAACTTTAACACCGACCAAACCGTAAGCTGTATGGGCTTCAATGAAACCGTAGTCGATATCGGCCCGAAGCGTGTGCAGCGGAACACGCCCTTCACGATACCATTCCGAGCGGGCAATTTCAGCGCCGCCCAGCCGTCCGGAACAGCTGATCTTAATGCCTTTGGCGCCAAACTTGAGGGCATATCCGACACACTTTTTCATAGCGCGGCGGAAAGCGACACGACGTTCCAATTGCATGGCAACATTCTCGGCCACGAGTTGGGCGTCCGTTTCCGGTTTGCGGACTTCTAGAATATTGATAATAATCTCAGCCTTTGAAAATTTTTCAATTTCCGCTTTCAGCTTTTCTATTTCCGACCCTTTTTTCCCGATAATGACACCCGGCCGGGCCGCATAAATATTGACTTTGGCTTTGTTGGCCGCACGCTCAATCTCAATATGAGAAACACCGGCATGATACAGCTTTTTCTTAAGGTACTTTCTGATCTTTAAGTCCTCAAGCAGCATCGCACTATAATTCTTTTCGGCAAACCATACAGACTGCCACTTTTTAATGTAGCCTAATCGTAATCCTACCGGGTTAACCTTCTGACCCAATATCGTTCCTCCTCTTACCTTTCATCCACGACAACGGTGATGTGGGACATTCTCTTTTTGATTCCCGCCGCACGACCCTGCGCTCTAGCCCGCCATCTTTTCAGCGACGGTCCCTGATCAACAAATATCTCTTTAACGTAAAGCGTGTTTTCGTCAATATTAGGATTCTGTACGGCATTCGCCACCGCTGACTTCAACACCTTGGCCACAATACCCGCTGAATACTTCCTGGTAAAAAGCAGGATATTGCGGGCTTCCTGCACTTTTTTGCCTCGAACCAGATCAACCACCAGTCGAACTTTCTGCGGCGACATCCGAATATATTTTGCAACTGCCTTTGCTTCCATATCGTATCAACTCCAAACCTGTCCGTTTGCGTGAAAATGATTACTTCTTAACCTTTGTTTTCCGATCACCTGAATGAGAATAAAAAGTACGGGTCGGCGCGAATTCGCCCATTTTATGACCCACCATATTCTCTGTCACATAAACCGGAATGAATTTTTTCCCGTTATGCACGGCAAACGTGTAGCCGATTAACTCGGGTGTGATGGTTGAACGCCGCGACCAAGTCTTAATCACATTCTTGCTGCTTTCGGCCTCCATTTTTCGAACTTTGGCCAGCAAACTTTCTTCAATATAAGGACCTTTTTTGATCGAACGTGCCACGTTTTATTTACCTCTTCTCTTCACAATATATTTATCAGTTCTCTTGTTCTTCCTTGTTTTATGTCCCTTGGTCGGAACTCCCCAGGGCGTACAGGGATGACGACCGCCGGATGATTTGCCTTCGCCGCCGCCCATCGGATGATCCACCGGGTTCATGACCACACCGCGTACGTGGGGTGTCTTGCCCAGCCAGCGGGTTCGTCCCGCTTTACCGATGCTGATGTTTTCATGGTCATTGTTACCGACCTGACCGATCGTCGCCATGCATTCAATAAATACTTTACGGACTTCACCCGACGGAAGCCTGACCTGGGCGTATGTTCCTTCCTTCGCCATCAGCTGGCCGTAAGTACCTGCCGAGCGGATGAGCTGTCCGCCGCGGCCTACTTTTAATTCCACATTATGAATCAGAGAACCAAGCGGAATATATTTCAAAGGGATGGCGTTTCCCGGCTTGATATCAGATTTTGCCCCGCTGACCAGGACATCGCCGACATTGATCTGAGAAGGCGCCACGATATACCTTCTCTCGCCGTCCCGATAATTGAGCAACGCAATTCTGGCCGACCGGTTCGGATCATATTCAATGGTCGCCACTTTCGCCGGAATGTCCGTCTTATTACGACAGAAATCAATCATCCGATACTTACGTTTGTGACCGCCGCCAATGTAACGCGCCGTGATCCGGCCATAACTGTTTCGACCGCCACTTCTCTTAACCGGCTTTAAAAGGCTTTTGACCGGTTCGGAAGATGTTATTTCAGCAAAGTCAGAAACACTCTGAAATCGTCTTCCAGGTGATGTCGGTTTGTATTTGATAATTCCCATTTGCTTAATCCTTAAACTTATTCTATACGCCTTCGGCGACTTCGATGCGACTGCCTTTGGCTAAAGTCACAATTGCTTTTTTCCAGGAACTCTTCTGCCCCATGACCTTTCCCATTCTTTTCTGTTTACCTAAAACATGAAAGGCACGGACATCCGTAACTTTTACCTTAAATAATTTTTCCACGGCATTGCCGATTTCAACCTTATTGGCCTTGCGATCAACTTCAAAGTGGTACTTATTGGACACTTCGCGATCAATGTTGCTCTTTTCCGTAATGATGATCTTTTTAATAATTTTATGCAGTTCCATTATGCCAACAATGCCCCCTCAATCTTTTTTATAGAGGGTTCAAGAAGAACCAGATGCTCATAATTCAACAAATCATAAACATTGATTCCTTCCGACCGAATCATTTTGACGTTTTTTATATTTCGTGATGATTTCATCAAAACATCGCTGCCCTGATCAACCACGAAAAGCGCCTTTTTCAATCCGAAGAGATTCACTACTTTCTGAAACGTTTTGGTGCTGATCGCTTCCATCGGAAAATCGCGCAAAATTGTCATTTTATCTTCTTTAGCTTTCATGCTGAGCGCTGAAATCAAAGCATTTTTTCGGACTTTTTTCGGTACGCTGTATGAGTAATCACGAGGTTGGGGACCGAAAACAATGCCGCCGCCTCGCCAGATTGGCGATCGTGATGTGCCCGAGCGGGCGCGACCGGTTCCTTTTTGACGCCACGGCTTTTTTCCGCCGCCGCTCACATCGCTTCTTCCCTTGGTTGCCGATGTGCCGGACCGGCGAGATGCCAGTTGCATCTTGATAACACCATGGATCGTTGCTTCGTTGACTTCGGCGCTAAATACAGCGTCATTCAATTCAACTTCTGCCACCTTCTTCTTTTCAATATCAAAAACATCTGCGAGGGCCATGTTCATAACTCCACTGATTTACGCACTTTTTTTCCTGGCTTGTTTAATAATAACATAACCGTTTTTAGCGCCGGGAATGGAACCTTTTAATAATAACAAATTTCTATCAGGACGCACTTGCCAAATCTGAAGATTTTGAATGGTTTTCCGAACATCACCCATGTGACCGCCCATTTTGGTGCCTTTAAAGACACGCGCAGGATCGGCGCTTGCACCGATCGAACCCGGAGCCCGGTGATGCATGGACCCGTGCGTCGCCCGACCGCCACCAAACCCGTGTCTCTTCACAACTCCCTGAAAACCTTTGCCTTTCGATGTGCCAACCACATCGACATAGTCACCTGTCTGAAAAATATCAGAAGCGATTTCCTGTCCGGCCTCATATTTTCCGGCTTCGACGGAAAATTCCTTAAGAATACGGAAGAAACCTTTATTCGCCTTATTTAAATGCCCCTGAAGCGGTTTCGTGACATTCTTTTGCTTCACGCGACCATACCCGATTTGAATGGCATCATAGCCATCATTTTCTTTGGTCTTCACCTGAACAACTATCGACGGTTCAACCTCAATGGCCGTAACACAGACAGCAGCGCCATCCTCGGCAAATACCTGTGTCATGCCTAATTTTTTTCCAATAAGTCCCTTGTTCATCGTCATCCAACTTCTATATAAATAAAGCCACGATATTCAATATTCTGGAAAATGGCCGCCTTCAGACCATTTTCCACCACCTTTACTTCACGCCTACGCTTTTATTTCGACATCCACTCCCGCCGATAAATCCAGTTTCATCAATGCATCCACGGTGGCTTGCGTCGGCTCAACAATATCAATCAATCTTTTGTGTGTGCGAATTTCGAACTGCTCCCGCGATTTTTTATCCACGTGAGGAGAACGATTAACGCAGTATTTATTGATTTCCGTAGGAAGAGGTATGGGACCGGCGACTCGTGCGCCGGTCCTTTTTGCAGTCTCAACTATCTCTTCAACAGATCGATCCAGTAGTTTATAATCGTAAGCTTTGAGACGAATTCTAATCTTTTGTTCTTTCATTGATCGGATAACCTATTTCCAGTTTCTATTCAATAACTTTGCTTACGACACCGGCGCCAACGGTTCTGCCGCCTTCACGAATGGCGAATCTTAATTGTTCTTCCATAGCGATCGGCATAATCAGTTCAACAGTCATTTTCACATTATCACCGGGCATGACCATCTCCACGCCTTCGGGCAGCGTCGCGACGCCCGTCACGTCTGTTGTCCGGAAATAAAACTGCGGACGGTAACCGGAGAAAAACGGCGTATGACGACCGCCTTCTTCCTTGGTTAATACGTAAACGGCCGCTTCAAATTTTGTGTGGGGTGTAATGGAACCGGGTTTAGCTACAACCTGGCCTCTTTCCACTTCTTCACGTTTGATACCGCGAATCAACAAACCGACATCGTCACCGGCACGACCTTCATCCAGGGTCTTGCGGAACATTTCAACACCCGTCACAACGGTTTTGATCGTGGGACGAATTCCGATAATTTCAACTTCTTCGCCGACTTTAACAATACCGCGATCGACACGGCCTGTCACAACCGTTCCGCGGCCGGAAATGGTGAAAACGTCGCCGACCGGCATCAAGAAAGGCTTATCCGTATCGCGTTTCGGCTCGGGAATATAATCATCAACCGCCTTCATCAGATCCTCGATGCATTTCACATCGGGGGAATTGGTCTCTTCCGCTTCCAGGGCTTTCAGCGCCGAACCGCGGATTATGGGAAGATCATCGCCCGGAAATTCATACTGGGTTAAAAGCTCCCGCAATTCAAGTTCCACAAGATCCAGCAATTCGGGATCATCAACCAGATCAACTTTGTTCATGAAGACAACAACATAGGGAACCTGAACCTGTCGAGCAAGGAGGATGTGCTCGCGTGTCTGCGGCATCGGCCCATCGGAGGCTGCCACAACCAGAATCGTTCCATCCATGTGAGCGGCGCCGGAGATCATGTTTTTGATATAGTCGGCATGGCCGGGGCAATCGACGTGAGCGTAATGTCTTTTTTCCGTTTCATACTCCACGTGAGAAATGTTGATGGTCACGCCGCGTTCCTTTTCTTCTGGAGCATTGTCAATTGAATCAAAAGCCCTGAATTCAGCAAAACCTTTTTTCGCCAGATATTTAGTAATGGCGGCGGTTAATGTGGTTTTACCGTGATCCACGTGACCGATGGTTCCTATATTTAAATGCGGCTTAGTCCTTTCAAATTTTTTCTTTGCCATCTCACCTTTCCTCCTTAACTTTGAATGGTTGGTTTCCTTGTTTTTTTATATACAATTCTGTTAAAATTTGTAATGGGCAAAGGCCTTATTCGCCTCCGCCATTTTATGCACAGCTTCTCTTTTCTTAATCGCTCCACCCCTATTGTTCGCCGCGTCGATTAATTCTGCGGCCAGTTTTTCACGCATGGTCTTCTCGGTTCGCTCCTGAGCGTTTGAAATCAACCAGCGGATCGCCAACGCCATTCGCCTTGCCGGAACAACTTCCGTCGGCACCTGGTAGGTGGAACCGCCCACCCGTCGCGACTTCACTTCAATGACCGGTTTAACATTATTAACGGCCTTTTCGAAAAACTCAACCGGTTGTTCCTTGACTTTCTTTTCAATGATGTCAAAAGCACCGTATAAAATACTTTCGGCAACACTCTTTTTCCCTCTTTTGAGCAGAGAATTTACAAATCTGGCAACCAGTTTATTGTTATATTTGGGATCCGGTAAAATTTCCCTTTTTTCTACTTCGCGTCTTCGTGGCATTTTCCTGTCCTTCGTTTAGCTTGGCTTTTTTGCGCCGTATTTTGACCGGCTCTGCTTGCGGTCGGCAACACCGACGGCATCCAGAGCGCCTCTAACGATATGATATCTTACACCCGGCAAATCCTTCACTCTGCCACCGCGAACCAGCACAACAGAATGCTCCTGAAGATTGTGACCGATACCGGGAATATAGGATGACACTTCATAACCGCTGGTCAGTCGCACTCTGGCCACCTTCCGCAAAGCCGAGTTCGGCTTTTTGGGCGTGGTCGTATAAACTCTCACACAAACCCCGCGCCTCTGCGGTGAGCCAGCCAAAGCCGGAGCGTTTGTTTTTCTCTTAATTTTGGTTCTGCCTTTGCGAACCAGTTGACTAATTGTCGGCATTTCTCCTCCCGAACGTTTCGCTGCATTTTGAAAGCAGCAGCAAATCTGCGGTAACTATCAATTCATGTTGTTTCTGTCAAGCAATTTCTTCCTGATTTTCATTTATTCTGCAATCGCTTCCACATCCGCCTCTTCAACCTTGATGCCCAGTTTGCGATACATCACCAAACCGGTGCCTGCCGGTATTAAACGTCCCATAATGACGTTTTCTTTAAGGCCTCGCAAATAGTCTGTTTTACCGGAAAGCGATGCCTCCGTCAGAACTCGGGTTGTCTCCTGGAATGAGGCAGCCGAAATAAAACTCTGCGTGGAAAGCGATGCTTTGGTAATACCTAAGAGCAACGGGTCTCCGATGGCCGGCCGCCCACCCTGAGCCGTCACCTTATCATTTTCTTCCTGGAAGCGGTAACGTTCCACCTGCTCATCAGCGATAAAAGCCGTGTCACCCGGATCGTTTATCCGGACACGACGCAACATTTGGCGCACAATAACTTCCATATGCTTATCATTAATTTTAACGCCCTGCAAACGATAAACTTCCTGAACTTCATCAACCAGGTACCTGGCCAACTCTTTTTCGCCTTTAATCGCCAGAAGATCATGGGGATTATTCACACCATCCATCAAAGCATCACCGGGCGTTACCCGATCTCCCTCTTGAACACTGATATGCTTGCCTTTCGGAATCAGATATTCCTTTTCTTCGCCGACTTCCGGGGTGACAAGAATCTTACGCTTGCCCTTGGCATCTTTTCCAAAAGAGACGATGCCGTCAATTTCGCTGATCACGGCAAAATCTTTTGGTTTACGCGCCTCGAACAGTTCAGCAACCCGCGGCAAACCACCTGTAATATCTTTCGTTTTTGTTGTCTCACGGGGAATCTTCGCCAGAATATCACCCGCCCGAACGGCATCTCCTTCGGAAACGACAATGTTAACACCGACAGAAAGAAGATAGCGCGCCACAGCACTGGTTCCGGAAAGCTTCGCGGTTTTTCCTTTACTGTCTTTAATCGAAACACGCGGCCTCAAATCGCCGCCTTTAAATTCAGTAATGACTTTGCGGGATAGACCGGTAACTTCATCAACCTGTTCCTGCATGGTTTTTCCTTCAATAATATCACCGTATTTGATGGTTCCATCCACTTCCGCCAGGATCGGGATAGAGAAAGGATCCCATTCTGCAATCAGCTGACCGCGTTTTACGGAACTGTCATCGCTCACCTTGAGATGGGCGCCATAGGGCACGGTGTATTTACCGCGGCTGCGCTGCTGATCATCGAGAACATGAACTTCGCC
>CAYOPU010000036.1:0-14518 GCA_964405915.1 uncultured Smithella sp.
AAACTCAGTGGGACAGCCCCGCCGCTTTTGGCTCTTCCTGGGCGCCGCCAACACTTAGGGTCAGTTTGTGTCTATCGGGTTGATAGATTCACTGGCAACATTTGATCTTAAAATACTACCGATGATGGGGGATGTCAAATAAATTCATTCTTTATTCTTGTTACGGATAACAAAATGAAAGAAAGCATATCCATAAAAAAATCTGATGACACTCGCTTAAGGAAGGCATCGTTAATCGTTGTGGTCACCTACTTATCGACAATATTTGGTAGTCGACTGAGTTGATGATAACTACTAGAAAAGTTCATCAGCGATCGCGAACAGGTCGCAACCGCTGATGCAATTAATGAACAGTGTGTCTGTTTATTGGAGTTGGTTGATCGCCGTTTCGAGTGCCTGTGACACCAGGCAGATGTCGTTATGAACACCCTTAGCGTGATCATAGCGGTCAGCTTCATTAACGGCAGCCAGCGTCGGCCTATCAAGTACCGGGCCGAGACCAGTCGTTTTTCCAGTGCTGACCGCCTGCTTCACCGGTTGGACGCGCCCTTCGAGTACCGTGCCCCAGACTGCGATATCTTTAATCTTCACGGCGTCCACTGTCAGCGGGTTTTCGGCAAGGATTGTGAAGTTGGCAAGCTTACCGGGCACGATGCTCCCAACCTCCTTTTCCATCCGCAACGAGTAGGCCGCCTCGATTGTGACAGCCTTGAGTGCGCCGAGGCGGCTCACGCGCTGCTCCGGACCGCGCACATTGCCGTCGTTTGTAATTCGGTTGACACCAGCCCACATGAGGAGTAGCGGTTGGCCGGGGGCCATGGGCATATCCGAGTGGTACGAGTAGGATATGCCGGCTTTCTCGACGTCACCCATCCGCACCATCACGTCGGCACGCTCAGGTTCAAGGCCGTTAGCCCGGTAGTTGTCAGCGAGGGCGACCGGATAGTAGGGGTTGCCACTTACGATCGCACCAAGTCGTTTGATCCGCTCAACCTGATCCGGTCGGGATACCGCGAAGTGGACAACAACCATACGGTGATCAGAACGTGGAATGCGGCGGATACTGAGTTCGAGCTGGTCCAGGACCATGTCGAGGCCGGCGTCACCGTTGACATGGATGTGGATCTGGTACCCGAGATCCCAGTATACCTTAAACGTCCTGGCGAAAAAGTCCGGGTCCATCATCCACTCTCCCTTGTGGCCGTCCGTATAGCCACGGGTTAGCTGCATGGCCTGCGAGAAAATGGCTCCGTCGGCAAAGAGCTTGACCTGCTTCGGCAGGAACGCAGTCATTCCCTGTCCCCAGGAAAGGAATTTTTCGGACTCTTCAGCCACCTTCTCGTCGGGGAAGGCGCCGGTGATCGACTTGCCGTCAACAATAAAGTAGAAGCGGAAGGGAGAGGATGAGGCACCCAACACGGCGTTCTGGGCGTTCTGCAACGGTTTGGAGACGATGCCGCCAGGCTCGCAGCCCAGTGTCACACCGTTGGCGTGATAGTAGCTCTTGACGAATTCGAGCGCTGCCCGCAGGCGATCAGGCGAGGCGATCGCCGAACCGACAAGGGGCAGAACGGCAAAGCCGCCCTGTTCCCAGTAATGGGCGTTCGCGAAGTCCGACTGCTTCTTTGCGCTATCGGGCAGCTTGTCAAACCACTCCTTCGTCACGCCGTACTTCTTCTCGGCGACGGAGTTCAGATAGAACTCATGGGCGGAGCGGTGCCAAACGATGATAGGTCGCGTGCGGCTGATCGCATCAAGGTCCGCTTTCTTCAGTTTGCCGTGAAAGTATTGGTGATAGCCCCAAGTGAGGAGAAGCGCGTCCGGATCCTTCATCCTACTATTTGCCTCGGCGAGCCGTTTAAGGTATTCCTCGTGATTCTTGGCCGCCTTCACCATGCCTGTGGGGAGAACCCAGTTCTCAATCGCAATGATCTCGCTCGTCATCGTGAGCCCGGCGAGCAGAGGATGGTCGTGCTGAGCGATGAGACCGGGGACGACGACCTGGTTTGCGAACGTTGTGTCAACCCTATAATGCTGTGCACCGGCTGCCGCTTTCAGCTCATCAACGGATCCCGTGGCGATGATCCGGTCTCCAACAACTGCCACGGCCTTCGCGGTTGGCTTCGCCGGATCCAGGGTAACGATTTCCTTTGCCTGGTAAATGACGATCTGCGGCAGCGCCTCCATGGCTTTTGTAATGTCCTGCAAACTTGATTCCTGCGCCATTGTTGCGTAAGGCAGTAGGAAGAGGACGAGGGATATCATGATCCATGTCTTTTTATTCATAAATACCTCCTTTGAACCGCATTGATGTTATAGTCGGGATTCAGCGCGTTGTCCCAAGACTAAACAGTCTGACCGCCTGAGCAACCCAACAATGCTTATACTGTCTGCATATTTCTGCCAACCACCGAAAGTTGCTTTCCGTGGAAACCGGTCTATGTTAACTCACATTGATTGGACGAAAAATCTTTTTTACGATTATGGTTGTAATCTAGCATGAATGACAGAAAATTGACATGCTTGAGTTCAGGAAGTTAATGTTGTAATCTTGTTCACGCGCATCCGTCCTGCTAATCTGAACCACATTGTTTTACAGCTATGGCAACTATTGCCATCTTTACCATTTTCAATCAAGGCTCATCGCTTGGTGCGGGGACATCTCCGGCATCGGGATCACAACGCTGGACGTAATCAATCAAAGCTTTCCCAAAAGGGGTCGCGGCTTGGAGGGAACTGTAGTCGTAGCGCTGATTGTTGAGGAATTGTAAAACCAGGTTGTCCGCGCCTTTTGCACCGGGCATGAGGCCCGCGAAGAAAAAGCCCTGATTTTCAAGGTCTTCGCAATAAACAGCCGTGGCCGGTTCGATCAGAGGAAGATACAGGTAAATCGTTTCGAGACGGTCCAGGCACCAGTCCTTTACAACGCGGCGTAAACCTTGCGGTGTATCTCGGCCCCAGCGACATACCACCAGATGGCCGCAAAGCTGTTTATCGGCGCGATAATCCATTTCCCCCCTATCCGGAAGCGGCGAGTCTAACGTCGCATTGGCAAAGGTTGTTGTAATACCGAGATTTCGAGCAATTTTCGCGATCATCTCGGAATGCCGTGTCGGCGCATGCCAGGGTTGGCGGGGGGATGGGTCAATCATTCGGACAAGATAGAGAAAAGATTCACGGGCTGAAGGCCTTTCCTTGATGTCCGGAAGCGTCAGGGAACGAACATGGGAAACAAAAAGAGCCGACTCTTTCATTCCCGAACGTAGGGCAGCCTTCTGGCTGTAGAAATGAGAGGTTACGGCCATGCCGCAAACACCCGCGCATCCTTCCGCCTCGGCATCGCGTATCATGAGCTCTGTCAGGTCGTTGAAACTGCCGCCACCGCGAAAACGAGGATGGACGAAGCCGGCAGCCAGCTCCGGCACATATCCAAACAGGTCATCCGGAAACTGCGCCATATGCCCGAGAATCTCGCCGGTCTTGTTCTCGACAATTACATAGCTCTTCATCCGGCCTTCCTCGTTGGCCAGTCTCACCTGTTCGGGATCGTAGACATATTCGCGGATATAGGTATATCGATAGGCAAAATACGCCAGTTTGGAAATAGCGGAGGCATCCTCGGGACGCATCCGACGGATGGAAATTCCACGGGTAACCGGTGTCGTTTCATTTTTCCTCACGGTCGATGGTGTGGTTTTCGCCACAGAAATCTTGCGGCGGATAATCACTTCCTGTCCCTGCCAGCCCAGGTTGCGATACGTCACATCGTCGCTGTAATGTTGAAGAAGGAGCAGGCCGAGCCCCCGACCATCACTTTCAATGATCCGGTTCGTATCGGCGGTTTTCTTTTTCCACTGTTTCAGGTTTTCAATATCGAAAGGGATCCCTCGAAAGTGAATGCGCCATTCCAGAAAGTTTTCGCACAGAGAAAACGTCAGGTTTAATGTTTCTCTCTGTCCGTCCAGATATTCATACTGTAGGATGTTTGTTATAATTTCTTCAATGACCAGCTCCGTCTGGCGGGCAACATCATCTTCTGCGCCCGCTGCCCGCAAGTAGCTTGCCGCGCCGGCCTGCACAACTGGAATCATGGACAGGTCATTGGCTATGATAAATGTAATAGGTTCCATCAAAACGTTTTTATGTTTTTTTGCTGAAGCCCGTATCGGACCCTGTAAAACAATACCATAATCTCGAGACACTATCCAAGTATAATGATGTGCTTCTTGAGCCAAATTGGCATATCATAAAAAAATTTATCCAACGTAATGAAAATGACGACACTAATGAGTATCGATTGAAAGGTTGCATTGTGAACAGATAAGGTAAAAACAACATTTCAGGAAGCTATAGGTACTCACTTCAACGATCCGGCCTGCACCATGAATAATTTTCTCCGGAGAAAAATTCAGCATGTAGATGAATAATCTCTATTGCCTCTGGTTCTGCCCGTCTATCGTCTGGACTTCCAGTAGTCCGGGTGCCGATGAAGATGCATAACCGCAAGGATGAAGATGCGATCGGACTCAATGCTGTATAGAACTCCGTATGGAAAGCGATTGGTTAAACACCTGCGGACATCATCTTCCACAATCGGCCACGCATAAGTGTGGGATAGGATGTTCTGTATTGTGGAATTGACCTCCAGAGAAAAATCTTCTCCAAGTCCCGGTGAGCAGCTTTCGTAATATTCGATGGCCTCAAGGAATTCCGTTTCTGCTTCCGGATGAAAATCAAACGTCATCGTCCGAACCGCTCTCTGATTCGCGCAAAAACTTGACCACCTGGAACGGGGTGGACTCGTCCGGACCGGAGCTCGGCAAGCCGACGCTTGGCAACTACTGCCCACTCCTTATCAATGTCCGGGTCTGGCATATTCAAGGTGCGAAGGAGAGAGTCAACCACTATGATGCGCTCTTCTACAGGGAGCGAGGTGGCCTCTTGTATGATTTCCTCTGTGTTGGACATAAAACACCTCCATAATTTCAATACGAGCATACCACGGGATTTTATATTCTGCAATTATCAAAGGTAATGGGGGGTAATAAGTTATTGATAATCAATTGAAAAAAGCATTTTCTTCGAGGTTGCTTGTTTGTGGATGTGAGGAAGCTATACACGATGCGTGTAGGTCTCTACGCTTGCTATCAAGAAAACTCGGTCCAACAACACGGTTACTCCTGGGCGATGTTCAGAAAATCAGCCACCAGGTGATGATTGTCGATATAGGCTCTGGTGATCCGGAACTTCACTTTGAGGTTCTTTTTCATTTCGTAGGGCTTGAGTTTGTCAAACACCGTTTTCGAGGCGTTGATTCCCACGGTGGTTACGCACTGCTGGCCGGTATGAAACTGAATCGTTTCGGGAAAACAATCCACAAGAAACAGACCGCCGATTTCGGCGACTCTGCCCGCAGCCTTGTTGCCGTCGCGGCAGATGTCGGCAAGGTTCGTATAAAAGACCTTACCCCCGTCGGCAGCGGATTTTTTACCGCCTTGGGCCCAGGCAACATTCCCCGAGCCGAAAGCCAGAAAAACAAAAGCCGTCCATACGATTGTGCCTCGCAATACCTGCTTTTTCATCACATCCTCCCTTAAGGTTTGGTCATGCCGGCGAATGCCCTGATAACCTGAATGTCACGCGAGGGCGCGAGAGCCGGCATTCAGAGATCTGTTTTTCGAAATCCTCAATAGCCAACGGTTATGGTTTCCAGTTTTTCACCCAGTTTGTTTCCCGTGCGATAAACAACAGAACAGCCATGCGTGATACCCTGATTGGTGCGGCAGGTATTTACAGCGCCGATCCTCAGAGTATATTGCAGAGAATAGGTTCCCGGAGGAACGGAAAGGTTAAAGCGGGCAAAGCCGTCTCCACTGGCGTTGGTTTTCAGTCCGCCAAAATCATAAGCGACGACAAACGCGCTTTTTCCGTCCCGGCCAACGACTCCCTCTCCGCCTACCGGCCAGCCTCCGAAACCGGAAACATTGGGACGGGCCATGAGATTCGATGGGTTAAACAGGTGGACTCCTACCGTAAATTCATGGTTCGGGATCGCTCCGGAAAGATGAGCAATCACCTCCATGTTATTCGTCGTCCGCCCGTTCAGAACCGACCAGTTGACCTGTCCAAAAGACAGCGGCTGATTGAAGATGTCCCAGCCGGGCGTGAGCGGCGCCTGACCGGTCATGGTCCCCTGGCTCTGTCCGCCCTTAAACACCATGCTTTGAATGTTGCACGATGCCTGATCCAGGGGGACCGTCTGTTTGGCCATATTGTCATAGGTGATTTCAAGCACGGTTTTTGACTGCGGCGACGCATCTCTCCCATTGCCGTAGGCCAGGCCGCCCCATGCCGTTACAAAAAATCCGCAAACCAAACAAATGATGATCCCGGTCACTCCCGATGAAGACCCTTTAGCTTTTAGCATCGCTTTTCCCTCCCGTTCATGAATTGATTTGGTTCTTTTCTGTTGTGATTTTTATGTTTGGAAACATAATATAAAGAAATGAGTTGCATGTCAAGAAGGCGTTTTATTACGCATATTTTAAAATGCGTTAGAAAAACATGACTATATGTACGCAAGAATCGGATGAACCAATAATAAACAATGGAGATGTCTCCATTTTTAAACTTGACATTCTTCAACTTGACACTAAGATATAGTCACTTTGGAAATTAAGGGATTGAAAACATCTATTGCAATAATTTTAACTATTTGAGGAGGGGCTTATGAAGCGAGTGTTTCTTTTTATCCTGACCAATATCGCCGTGATGGTGGTTTTAAGTATTGTTGTGCATCTTCTTGGCGCGGATCGATTTTTGACCGCCAATGGAATCAATTACGTGAGTCTGCTGATTTTTGCCGCCGTGTTCGGTTTTGGCGGGTCCTTCATTTCATTGGCAATGTCCAAATGGATGGCCAAAAGAGCAACCGGTGCGCAGGTGATTGTTCAACCCAGAAGCGCCGCGGAAATCTGGCTGGTGGACACGGTAAAAAAGCAGTCGTCGATGGCGGGGATCGGGATGCCGGAAGTGGCTGTTTTTGAATCGGATTCTCCAAACGCCTTTGCCACCGGCATGAACAAAAATAAAGCGCTGGTTGCCGTCAGCACTGGCCTTTTACGTACGATGAAGCGAGACGAAGTCGAAGCGGTGCTGGGCCACGAAATCAGCCATGTCGCCAACGGCGATATGATCACGCTTACGTTGATTCAGGGTGTTGTGAACACGTTTGTTATCTTTATCGCCCGCATTGTCGGTTATTTTGTGGATCGGGTTGTGCTCAAGAATGAAGAAGGCCGCGGTTTGGGATTTTTTGTGACAACCATTGTTGCCGAAATCGTTTTCGGAATTCTGGCCAGCGTTATTGTGATGTGGTTCAGCCGCCAGAGAGAATACCGGGCGGATGCAGGCGGCGCAAAACTGGCGGGTGCGGGCAGCATGATTTCCGCGCTGGAAAGTTTGCAGCGCAGTTCTCACGAACCCCTGCCGGATTCGATGAGCGCTTTCGGCATCAGCGGCAAACCGTCGAAGCAGGGATTGAAACTGCTTTTCATGACCCATCCTCCGCTGGAAGATCGTATCGAAGCGTTGAAGCGCTCCGCTGGAATGGCGGCATAGTTTCCTTGTTCAATCGCGCAGAAGAAATGGCCGCCAATGGCGGCCATTTTATTGTGGTGTGCTTACCGGTACTTAGCTTGATGGATGATGAATGATTACCGTTTAAGAAGGGCTTTTGCCGCTGCGGAATAATTGCAGCATGAGAGCCGCATCGCCGCTGACCTTGTATTGTTGTTCCAGCATCATTTTTGCTCCGTCGGCCTTGCGCGTTATGATATCCATCCAGACATGAAAGGGCGTTTCAATCGTGAGGTCCGGTTTTTCGCAAGTGCCCTGTTTCGCGTCCACTCTTCCTTTTTCAATCGTGAAATAGCACGAATCATTAATATCCCCGGAAAAATTGATCTGTAACTGCACCTTCCTGTCTTGCGTTGCCCTGGCGTCGATCCCGAAAGGAAAAACGAACATGAATTCCTCAAGGGATGTCGGACGCGGAACCATTTTTTTGTCGTCAAATTCTTTGGGGGTCACTCCTTCGGCGATGCAGGTTTTCCAGAAGATGTTTCCCATTTTCCTGAAGGATTCGACATTGCCAAGGGGCTGGGTGATCCGGGCCATAGTTTCCGGCGCGATTTTCATGGTTTTGATCAATTCGCGTCCCGCCTGTCTGGTGGCATCCAGAATATCTTTGGCTTTCTTCTCAAGCGGCGGCATGGACAAAAGGGAAGCGCCGGCGCGGCAGATGGCTGCCAGCGTGTTTGCTGCCGGATGTTTTGTGCCTGCAAAGAAATCCAGCATGGCCTTAAATTCCGATGCTTCGGGAAATCCGCACACGGTGAGTAAAACGTTCGGGGGGATTTTGTTTCGCACCGGATGGTATGTTTCTCCGTCATCGCCCTGCTCAAAGAATGGGTAAATTGCCGGCAGCGTACGTTCCATAAATTTGCTCATCAAGGCGTTGATGGTGTGATAGTAAAGAGGCGTGGCGTAAATGACCATGTCACAGGCCAGCCATTTGGGAAACAGGTCGTTTGTCATGTCGTCTTGATGGATGCATTGTCCGGGCGTTTTTGTCCAGCAACTGAAGCAGCCGATGCAATGATTGAATTTCCTGTTGCGCAGATTGACAATTTCAACGTCGGCGCCTGCTTCGCGCATCCCTTCGGTCAGGGCGTTCAGCATCAGGGAGGTGTAACTCTCTTTCTCGCTTCGGGGGCCGGAATTCAAAGCAAGTACTTTCATAGGGTCTCCTTTGTTACACATGATTTCTGAGTTGCAGTTCCAGTGGGTGCGGATTCAAATAAATCTGCTCCCGGAGATAAGGCTGATCATATTTCCGCACATAATGGCTCATGAGGGTTACGGGAACAATCAGGGGAAGAAAACCCTTCTGGTAATTATCAATAATCCCCAGTAGTTCTGATTTCTCGGCGGCGGATAACTGTTGTTTAAAGTAGCCCATCATATGTTGCAGGACGTTTACGTTTTTCTTTGGTGTGGCTTTCAGTTTCAAGGCTTCTATCAGCAGGGTTTCGTATTGTAAAAGAAGATTCTGCACGTCCTGGCTTTTTTGCGAGGCAACCAGTTTCCCCATTTCTTGATAGAGCTTCGTACTGTGTGACAACAGCAGGAGTTTGTGGCGGGTGTGAAAATCCACCAGTGCGCCCCGGTTGGTTTTCATGTTCCGGGTGTCGCGCCAGCGTTTGAGCGTAAAAATTCTTTCGATAAAATTTTCACGAAGGTCTGTGTCGTGAAGTCGGCCCTCTTCTTCCACGGGCAGCAGGGGGAAGCGCTCCATAAAAATCCGCGCGAAGATTCCCACACCGGTTTTAGCAGGCATGCCCCGATCGTCATAAACCTTTACTCTTTCCATGCCGCTTGAGGGGGAATCGCTTTTGAAAATAAAACCGCAAAGGTTTTCCGCGGCCAGGTCAGCCACCCGCTTTTTTGCCCAGCGGACCAGCATGTCGGTTTTATCGTGCTTTGTGCCGCGAGTGACCAGGCGTGGCGCGTCCTTGTTTCCTTCAAGTCGCATGGCTTCCCGGGGAATACCCATGCCGCACTCCGCTTCCGGGCAGACCGGCACGTAATCCACATACTGTCCCAGGGTATCTCGCAGGAAACGGTCAAGCTTGTGCCCGCCATCATAGCGGACAGGATTTCCTAAAAGACAAGAACTGATGCCGAGTTTTATCTTTTCCATATCGTTTCCCCTTCTGTGACGGTTTTTAACCGCTTCAAAAATCGCATGATGATCCCGGGATGCCGCTGACCGCGGTGACGGATTTTTCGGGAATAAGCAGAAAACTGTCCGTCAGCGTGACGCCGATTTTTGCCAGTTGCAGTTTTTTATGAATTTCTTTTTGATTATCCAGTGCAAAGTCCGCATAACCCGCGGAAAAGCGCCGTGGCAGGAGATGTCTCCCTTCACGGCGCAGTTGCCGGTTGATGTAGTCCGTGATCCAGTCGAGGGCGGCATCGGCCATTTCGCTGGCCGTGGCGTCATAAACGACGGCGGCGGTTAAATCGCCCTGGCTTGTTTTGTCCCTAATGGCTTCCATAATGGCGCCTCCCGCTGTCGCGCCCATCAAAGCGGCTTCCCGGCAGTTGCCGAGGAAGGCGGCCAGTTTGACGCTGTCGAAGGACAATCCGCCCGCGAGCCGGATCTTCCGGCCGTTATTTTGATGGATGGGCAGCAGGAGAAAGGACCCTTGCAGAGAAATGAGCGATACGGCTTCTTCCATGTGACGGTCTGTTTCTTTTTGCCGGGAAGAAGAAATCGATGTAATCTTTTTTTTAAAGCCCAGTCGGGAATAGATTTTCGCCGTGGGCGGTTGAAGGATGATGTTTTCCAGAATGGCGGGGGCATGAAGCATGTCCGGTTGTCCCTGTTCACGTGATGATGCTTAGTTGGAAATATTGCTGTAGCGTCTTTTCCACCGGTTCAGCTTTTTAAACGCATCCTTGACGACATCCAGCAGCATGTCCATGTCCAGCGGTTTTTCAAAATAATCATCGAAGCCCGCTTCGCGGCATTCCTCAATTTCAAAAAGCGGCGCCCAGCCGGTGACCGCAAAGATTATCGATACGGGCTTTGTTTCCCGAATCTGGCGGCAAAGGTCGATGCCGTTCATGCCGAAGAGTTTCAAATCCAGAAAAATGACGTCAATATCGTCTCCTTTGAGAATTTCCAGAGCCTGACTGCCGTTTTCCGCAGACAGGACCTCGTAGCCTTCATCGGCAAACACGCCGAAAAATAATTCACGCACCGATTCTTCATCGTCAACGATTAGAATGTTCCCTTTCACAACAGTATGACTCCTTCCGTGCCGGTTAACGCTCCGGGGACGCAAGCTTCTGAACGACGGCGTTTCCCATTTCTTCCGTGCCGGCCAGTCTGCCACTTCCCGAATAAATATCCTGTGTACGACAGCCGTCTTTCAAAACGTCCGCCACGGCTTTTTCAATCGCAGTCGCTTCCCCGGACCAATTGAACGAGTACCGCAGCATCATGGCTACTGATAAAATCGTTGCCAGAGGATTGGCGATGTTTTTCCCCGCGATATCCGGCGCGGAACCGTGAATCGGTTCATACAGGGCTTTGTCTGACCCCAGGCTGGCCGAGGGCAGCATGCCGATGGAACCGGTCAGCATGGCGGCTTCATCGCTCAGGATGTCGCCGAACAGGTTGGTGGTTACTATCACGTCAAACTGCGATGGATTGCGGATGAGCTGCATGGCGCAGTTATCGACGTACATGTGTTTAAGCGCCACGTCGGGATAATCCTGTCCCACTTCCGTCACCACCGCACGCCACAGTTCCGTGCTTTCCAAAACGTTTGCTTTGTCCACCGATAGAAGATTTTTCCTGCGCCCGCGCGCCAGTTCAAAAGCACGGCGGGCGATGCGGCGGATCTCCTCTTCCGTATAAATCATGGTGTTGACGCCTGTGCGCCTGCCGTCTTTATCTTTGGTCACGCCGCGCGGCTGGCCGAAGTAAACATCGCCGGTCAATTCCCGCAAAATCATGATGTCGATGCCCTGCACCACCTCTTTTTTCAGCGGCGAGGCGTCGAGCAACTCTTCAAAGACGACCACCGGCCTCAAGTTTGCGTAAAGCCCCAGCTTTTCGCGCAATCCCAACAGCGCCCGCTCCGGACGGACACTGTAATCGAGTCCCTCCCATTTCGGGCCGCCCACGGCGCCGAGCAACACTGCGTCGCTTTCGAGGGCAAGTTGCAAACTCTCGTCCGGAAGGGGGGTGCCGAAAACATCATAAGCGCTGCCGCCGATCAGTCCTTCCCGTAAAGAGAGGCTCATGTTGTTTTTATCGGAGATAACCTTTAAAACCTTTAAGGCTTCTCTCATGATTTCCGGGCCGACGCCGTCTCCGGCGAAAACAGCGATGTGATAAGTTCTATTTGTCATGCGGGTCTCATTTCTTGGCGATATGTTTCATCAGGCCGCCGTCGGCGATGAGCTGTTCCATAAAGGGCGGTATCGGACTGATGGGGAATTTCTGATCCGAATCGGCGATGGCAATGGTTCCCCCGGCGCTGTCGATGGTGATTTGCTTTCCTTCGGCTATCGCGTCGGCCAGTGTGCCGGATTCAAAAATCGGCAGTCCCATGTTAAAAGCGTTGCGGTAGAAAATGCGCGCGAAACTTTTGGCTACGACGCAGGAGATTCCCGCCGCTTTAATGGCGATGGGCGCGTGTTCCCGCGAGGAACCGCAACCGAAATTTTCACCCCCGACAATGATGTCGCCGGGTTTCATTTTTGCGACAAAATCAGGGTCTGCGTCCTCCATACAGTGTTTGGCCAGTTCGGCAGGATCGGACGTGGTCAAATAGCGGGCCGGGATGATCGCGTCGGTGTCAATGTTATCTCCGAATTTCCAGACTTTTCCAGTAAATATCATATTCAAAATCCTTTGCTTTATAGTTCCTCGGGTGATGCAATGCGGCCCAGGACGGCGGATGCCGCCGCCACGGCGGGACTGGCCAGATAGACTTCGCTGTTGGGATGTCCCATGCGTCCCACAAAATTGCGATTGGTTGTGGCGACGGATGTTTCGCCGTCGGCCAGAATGCCCAGATGGCCGCCCAGACAAGCGCCGCAGGAAGGCGGTGAGATTACCGCGTTGGCGTCCATGAAGATATCCAGCAACCCTTCATGCATCGCCTGCCTGTATATGAGCGGTGTGGCAGGGACAACAATCAGCCGGACGTTGGGCGAGGCTTTGCGGTTTTTCAGAATTTGGGCGGCGATGCGCAGATCTTCGATTCGGCCGTTGGTGCAGGAGCCGATCAGCGACTGATCAATCTTCACGTTGCCTGCCTGACTAACCCCTTTTACGTTGGAGGGCAGATGCGGGCAGGCAATCTGGGGTTCCAGTTTACCTGCGTCAATTTCGATAATATCGGTATAGACCGCGTCGGCGTCGGAAGTATAAAACTTGTAGGGACGTCCGGCGCGTCCTTCCACGTAATCTTTTGTAATCACGTCCGGCGGGAATATACCGTTCTTGGCGCCCGCCTCAATGGCCATATTGGCCATGGACAGCCTGTCCGCCATCGGTAGGTTATCAATGGTTTCTCCCGTAAATTCCATTGTTTGATAAAGCGCTCCGTCAACACCGATGCGCCCGATGATGTTCAAAATCAAATCTTTTCCGGAAACCCATTTAGGCAGCTTCCCGTAAATGACGAATTTGATCGACGATGGCACTTTAAACCACAACTCGCCAGTCAGCATGGCCGCGGCCAGATCCGTGCTGCCCACGCCTGTGGCAAAAGCGCCCAGAGCGCCATACGTGCAGGTATGGCTGTCTGCGCCGATCACCAGATCGCCCGGAAGGACAATGCCTTTTTCCGGCAGGAGCGCATGCTCCACGCCCACCTGTCCGCCTTCATAGAAATGTGTCACGCCGAATTCCATGGCAAATTCACGGACGGTTTTGCACTGCTGGGCGGAGTTGATATCCTTATTCGGTGTAAAATGGTCCAGCACCAGCGCCACTTTATCCCTGTCGAAAACTTTTTTTCCGCCCGCTGCCCGGAATTCCCTGATGGCAATAGGTGCGGTGATGTCGTTGCCCAAAGCGATATCGATGCGTGCGTTGATCAACTGACCCGCAGAAATTTCCTGAAGGTCCGTGTGCGCCATTAAAATCTTTTCCGTTATCGTATTTCCCATGTGCCGTGCTCCTTAGACTGATAAAAAATGCTTCTCCATGTAAAAAATAAGGGGCTGACAATACTCTATTTTTCAGCTTAATTCAACTTGAACCTTCTTAATGTTGTCTTTTAGAAATTCCAGCCGGTTGAGCGCGTTAATGTAAGCCTTGGCCGACGCGACAATGACATCGGGATGCGCGCCTCGGCCGACAACGGATTGTCCATTGAATTTAAGCTGGACGGTTACTTCGCCCTGCGCGTCCGATCCGCCGGTGATGGCGTTAACCACATATTTTAAAAGTGGATAGTTGGTCTTGGTAATATTGCGGATGGCCGCAAAGGTCGCATCCACCGGTCCGTTTCCGAACCCTGCATCGCGCACGACTTCTTTTCCCACCTGCATTTCCATTGTGGCAGTGGGGATGGCGACATTGCCGCTGACCACGTTTAAATACACCAGGCTATACTTGTCTTCCCCGCGATAAATTTCCTCATACAAAATCGCCTGCAAATCTTCATCGTAGATATCCTTTTTGACGTCGGCCAGGTCTTTTACCTTTGCCGCCACCCGGATCAGCTGTTCCTCCTGCAGGATGTAGCCCATTTTCTTCAAATGCTGTGCAATGGCGGCCCGCCCGGAATGCTTCCCCAGAACAATATGGGTATCGCTGATGCCGACCGACTGCGGGGTCATGATCTCGTAAGTGATTTTTTCCTTGATCAAGCCGTCCTGATGAATGCCGGATTCATGCGCAAAAGCATTGGCGCCGACGATGGCT
>CAYOPU010000037.1:0-3439 GCA_964405915.1 uncultured Smithella sp.
TCAGGGTGAAATCAGAGATGTCCACGCCGGTGACGGATTCAGCGTCATGCGTTACTGAGTCGGTAAAGTTGATATTGACTGTGCCTACGGGGGTATGCCGTGGGTTTGGGCTAACTGGAACGATTGACGCGGTCGGCGCTGCCAAATCGGGCGCGGCAATCGTTATGGCATAATCCTCAACTTCGCCATCCATCATCGGGCCGTATGATCTGGCGTCACGAGGACCGGTTCCTGCTGCGGCAAACGTCGTTCCAATGCGGAAGCGGGCATAGGTTGCGCCTTCCGTCATTCCTGACATGCCGGCGCCGCTCCAAGTCAGGGTAACCTTGCTGTTGTTGGCGCCGGCAGCCACCGTGGCGGTAGCCGCTTCATCAATATCAAAACGGCCATTTCGATCAAAATCAATCCAGCCTGTCAATGTTGTATTTCCTGAACCCGAATTGTTTACGGTTATATCAACGCTGTAGCTTGTCATGCTTGTTCGTAATATTCCAAATGATGATACCCCATCTTCGTCATCTGATCCGGTTGTGTCGTCCGTGGTTCCCGTCCCAGCGGCGGGTCCATCTATTTCAATATCCGCAACCGTTCCCAGCCAGGTAGTGTTATCCAGTTGGCTGTGTCGGGGACCGTTGCTGGCCAGGGTCGTCCAATAAGCGTTCGGCGCGTCGCCAAAGTCCAGATTAATGGATACAATTCTTCCACCATCGCCACTGGTTGGCAGTGTCGTACCGGTAAAGGTGATCGGGGTTGCGGTTCGGTTGGGGCTGGCAGGTACGCTCAAATCAATTCTGTATACGGTGGGGCTTGATCCACCCGACGTAAAATAAAGATACCCATTGGTGTCAAAATATTGCATGGGATAATTCCCGCCGCCGCCACCCGTTATCGCGCCAAGATTTGTGGTTGCGCCGGTTGTGGGATTGATTCTGTAGAGGTTCGAGGTGACGGCGTATATCTGGCCGTCGATTGGATTGAAGGCCATGTCCACGGCGCCTGTGTTGGTAGACATGGTTATGGGGGCAAGCCATGTTCGGTATGTGTTCGATCCGGGATTTAGGTCATATCGATAGATTGTGGTTGTGCCACTGTGCATATACATAATGCCATTGGCGTCGATATCTGCGGAATACAGTCCATTTGTGAGGTTATTCGGTGGAGCGTTGCCGGCGCCATTGAATGCATTCGATGCGCTGGAAAAGGTATAATCTCCATTGATACGAATAATACGATCATTTGTGTTATCGACGGCATATAAGTGACCGTCCACCGGACTGAATCCCATGGCATTTACAGAGGCTGTTGTAAAATCCGTAGACAGGTAGGTAATGGTGCCCATGACCAGATTGATCCCGGACAAGTCCATCCCTGATCCACCCGTTGCATTGCCCACCAGATAAGCAGTTGCGGTTTGACCCATATAAAATTTTGGTCCGAGCACACGCATGGTGCGCGAAGCAAGAGCGGAGTCTGACTGCCCGTCGTTTACCCTTAAGGTAATCGTGCGGTCCGTGTCAATGGCCTGGCCCGTGGAATTGGCAAAGCGTATCAGGGAAAGAGCTGTCTGATAATCTGCCAGCGTGGCGTGACCAGTCAGTTGCAGAACGCCCGTGGTGGAATTGTAGGCGGTGGCGGTAATCGCTGCAGGCAGCGAACCGACAATGCTTAAGGCATCATTGGTCTGGCGGTTGGTTGTAATGGTGATCGTGGCGCTTTCCAGGTAAGTGTCATCAGCGTCGGAAAGCGCAGGCGCCGGAGCGCTGCTGAATACGGACACCGGATTGTCACCTTTGTTGAACCAGGTGGCGCCGGAAACATTGCTAATCACCGGCGCTGCATTGGCCACATTTGTATTGTTGGTCACGGCATAGTTAATCAGCGTGGCCGCGTCGTTGCCGGCCTGATCCTGAATGGCGTTGGCATCGTTACCTCCCGTCGGGTCTGTGTAGCTGACCGTGACAGTATGGCCCGCCGTCACGGCGGAAGCCAGTGTCAGCATGACGGTTTTATTGGCGGCGTCCACGGTAACACTGCTGACCGAAATGATCGCTCCATTATCGCGGACAGTGAAAGCGCCCGGCACCGCCTTATTGACAGCATCCAGGTTGGAGGCATCGCTGTAATTCAGCACTAAAATGATGTCACTGACGGTTGCGCTGGTGATCACAGGGGCTGTTGAGTCCACGGTTATAACCAGCGGGACCGCCGCGGCAACGTTACCCGATTCATCCGTTACAGAGACCACCAGGTTGTGAGTTCCTTCGGAAAGAGGCGTTCCGGTGTAATCGATGCTCCAGATGCCGGCGCCGTTGGATGTGGTGGAACCAATGAAAAGACCGTCGCTCATCAGCCTGATGGAACAATTTGGATCGGCAGTTCCTGAAAAAACCAGCGTATTGTCACTGGTGATAAAATCTGTGGAAGAAGCGCCGGTATCAATTGTGATCGCTGTAACGGCAGGCGTGCTGACAAAGTGATCTACCGTGTACGTTTGATCGGAAACTGCATCTCCTCCCGCCGGATTTGTATAATTGAGGGCCTCACCGGAAGCGATGCTGGTAATATTCTGCTGATTGGAAATATCCAGATTCAGGGTGCCTGTTTTGCCGTTCAGTCCTCCTACCCGAACATCGAATTGGGTGCCGCCGCTGGTGTCAACCGGCGTAACCAATTGAATCGTCGCGCCACTTACGCTACCCGGAGCGATGGTGAAATCCGTTCCGTCCACATGCTGAACCGCTTCGCTGAAGGTTACTCGGAAAGTAACCTCATCGGCATTTGTTGTTTCATAAGTGGGGGTCTGGCGCACGATACTGGTAATCGAAGGCGGCGCCAGCAAAGCATCGTATGGCAGAGGCGTCAGCGCGAACGATTCGATATTGCCGGTGTTTTTTTCAAGATTCCAGTTGCCGCCCAGTCTTGCGGTGCCGGTTGGATCAGCGGATGCCGCTACGTCCGCGCCCGTGACCGAAGCCAGCGCGGAAAGAAACACGTTTCCCTTTGCGCTTTGAGCCACATCGCAGCCATAAATCAGGATATCGGCATTTTCCGTCAGGCTTTGCCGCCAGACGGAAATATCTGCCTCATGGTTGTTCAGCGTATCCAGGTTGAGGGTTGTGGCGCCCAGGGTGACATTGCCCGGTTTTCCGTGACTGAGGATATGAATTGCGGAAACATTGCCTGCGCTTTGTATGGAATCTGTAATCTGGTGAACTCCGCATATATTCGGATCAAGGATGACCACTTTCACGTCAGGACGTATGCCGGCAATAAGCGACTGAATGTCGGCAACCCGGGGATCGATAAAGGCAATTTCGCTTGTGTTTGAATCCGCCCTCGCAGTTGCCGGTGTCGTTGTGCCCACGGTGGAAGAAAGGGCGGAAAGCAGGTCGCCGTAATTATCCTGACAATCGGAAACAGCCCGGGGGGGCGCGGCATC
>CAYOPU010000037.1:3539-5967 GCA_964405915.1 uncultured Smithella sp.
GGCATCGTGATTTGAGTCCAGAACAAAGTCTGCTGTTGCGAGCGCTGCCGCGTCGAACATGATCCGCGGCTCCAGAGCCATCATGAAAGAAGCGGACGTTTTTTTCTCAGGGGAGGTGACGCTTGATGGTTTTGTCCGGGTTTTTCTGTTTTTTTCTTTAAATTTGAACATTTTCAGATTCCTCCCTGAGATAGGCCACCTTTTCCGTAGTCTTCTCTTTTTTGTCACGATGTATGAAATTCAAATATACAGGACACTCCCGATAGTTATCCATGCAATACCGGGCAATCATGGACACTGTCCGGCCCGTTACTTCGATGCAGTAGCAATCCTGAAAAGGATGAGTCGCCCATTCACACAGGTTTGTTCTTTGAGGCTCTTGTGGATTTATTTGCATAAATTTTCCTTGTTTGAATTCCGGGAGCTTTACGTTCCTGATCCGGTACTTTCCGGAATGACGGATTGGATATTTATTGCCCGGTTGGTCAGAGTAAGCAACTTCTCCTGACTCATTTAAGCAAAGATTAGCACATAACGTGCCATTTCATTACTATCAATAATAATCAATATATATGGTAGATATGAATTGAATTTGAGCGGGTTATTCAAGTATTAGTATCTAAAATAGATAGTGACAATAGATAGTAAAAATATCAACCGTTGTTGCCGGAGATGCTGTCAGTGGCGATGCCGTGCTTTTCAAGTTTACGGCGGAAGGTATAGTAGTTCATGCCCAGCATGGCCGCTGTTTTCATCCTTTGTCCGCCGCAGAAGTCTAAAGCCTGCATAAGCGCCCATTTTTCCAGAGCTTCCATCTTGCAGGGGAATGGCGGAGGAAAACATGCGTTTGCTGATTTTGGTGATCGGTCAATCTGTTCAAAAGCATCCTCTACTTCCCCAATAATGGCGGCGCTAATGGTATGATCCGCGCTGAGGGCCGCCCGCCGGATGACGCTCTTTAACTGGCGGATGTTTCCAGGCCAGGAAGAGGAGGCAAGCCGGATGCGGGCTTCATCGTCAAGCGCCGGGATGGCGCGGCCCAATGCGTCACATGTTTCCTGAAGAAATTTGACGGCCAGGGGAATGATGGCGTCTCGCGTTTTTCGCAAAGGCGGCAGGGAGATTATGACGTCCGACAATCGGTAATACAGGTCTTCCCGAAAACGGCGGTCGGCAACTTCCTTTTGCAAATTGCGGTTTGTGGCGGAAATAATGCGGACATCGCCGGTTTTTTCAGTTGACGATCCCAATGGCAAAAAACGCTTTTCTTCAACAAAGCGCAGCAGTTTGGCTTGGATAACTGGCGGGCAGGTATCAATGTCGTCCAAAAGCAGCGTGCCGCCCTCAGCAGTTTCCACGAGTCCGGCTCGGTTTTGCGAGGCGCCGGTGAACGCGCCCTTGATGTGTCCAAAAAGCTCACTTTCCAGAAGCTGTTCCGGCATGGCCGCCAGTTGCACGGCGATGAAAGGGTTATTGCGCCGTGGACTGAGAGCGTGGATCAGGCCGGCCAAATAGGATTTGCCGCTGCCGGTTTCGCCTTGCAGTAAAACATTGAAGGTGGTGGGTGCCACGCGCAGAATTTGCGCGGAGATGACATGAAAAGCGCTGCCCACTCCCAGTTGGGCGCAAAGCGAGGCATCCAGCTCCTCGGTCAGATTCCTGATTTCACGGCTCTGGATGAGGGGCAGGGCGGCTTTGTGCAATGCGGCCAGAAGTTCGTCCGTATCGACCGGTTTGCGCATATAAGCCGCGACGCCCAGTTCGATGGCCTTAAGCAGGTAGGCGGTTTCGGTAAAAGCTGTGCTGAAAATCACGGGAGTCAGCGGCGATAATTCTTTAAGGCGCGCCGCCAGTTCCAAGCCGTCCATGTGCGGCATACGAATATCGCTTAAGACCAGATCCGGTCGTTGACGGCTGAAAATGTCCAATGCCTCTTTTCCATTGGCCGCGGCAATCACCCGTGAAAAATACAGTTCCAAAAAAGCGGTGGTTTCGATCCGCAGGTCATTTTCGTCTTCCACCAGCATAATGCTCAGTTGCTTGAGATCGTGCATGATTCCTCCATGATGGGCAGCTCGATCCGGAAGGTTGTCGGGGCGCCCTGTGCCAGGATGAGAATTCCACAAAGGCTATCCTCCGTGATGAGACGGGAGATATACAGGCCGATACCTGTGCCACCCGTCTCCCGCTTGGTTGTAAAGTAGGGATCGAAGATCTGCGGGGTAATATCCTCGTCTATACCAATGCCGTTATCGGAAACATCGATTCTCATGATCTGCTGGCGGGGTATTGAGACCGCCACCTGAATTTGTCCTGTCTCCGGTATGCCGAACGCTTTCCGGCACTCCAGAATGGCGTCGCGGGCATTGCCCAGCAGATTGAGAATGACCTGTTTAAATTCGTTTGGATAAGCATAAATGAACCGTTG